>JANOQS010000077.1:0-7812 GCA_031414975.1 Methylibium sp.
CCGGCGCGCAGCGTGCCGTCGGCGATCCATGCCGCGATCTGCGGGCCGGGCGCAGCGCGGTCCCATGGCATCTGCTGCTGCAGGAAGCGGCGTTGCCAGAAATCGCGATCGGGGCCGGGCATGCGACATTGTGGTCGGGCCACGCTGAGCCCACACAATGGCCGCATGAGCTTGCGGTTGTTGGGCATCGATTTCACCAGCGCGCCGTCGCGGCGCAAACCGATTACCGTGGCGCGCGGCACGCTTGCCGGCTCGCGCCTGGCCTTGCAGCGCGTCGACGCGTTGAACGACTTTGCCGCATTCGAAGCGATGCTGTGCGAGCCCGGCCCATGGCTGGGCGCATTCGACTTTCCGTTCGGGCTGCCACGCGAACTGGTCGAAGCCCTGAACTGGCCGCGCGAGTGGCTGGCCTTGATGCGCCGCTACGCATCCATGCCGCGCGCCGATATCCGGGCGCAGTTCGCCGCGTTTTGCGCTGCACGTCCGGCGGGCCGCAAGTTTGCTCACCGCGCCTGCGACGTGCCCGCCGGGTCGAGTCCGTCGATGAAGTGGGTCAACCCGCCCGTGGCCTACATGCTGCATGCCGGTGTGCCGCGCCTGATCGACGCCGGTGTGCACCTGCCGGCGCTGCATGACGGCGACACCACGCGCGTGGGCCTTGAGGCCTACCCCGGCCTGCTCGCACGAGAGCTGATCGGCGCGCGTTCGTACAAGAGCGACGCCAAGGCGAAGCAGACGCCCGAGCGCCTGATCGCCCGCAAGGACCTGCTCGAAGCGCTCGAGCAGGGCCGCAGCCGGCTCGGCGTTCGCGTGGCCATGAGCCATGCGCAGCGCGACGCGCTTGCCGCCGATGCTGGCGGCGACCGGCTCGATGCGCTGCTGTGCCTGGTGCAAGCGGCGTGGGCGAGCACACGCGCTGGCCACGGACTGCCGAAGCGGGTCGATGCGCTGGAAGGCTGGATCGTCAGCGCGTGATCCCTTGTTCATGCGGCAATGTGGCTGGGGCTACAGTGGGTCGCAGCATGCCTGCGCCCACCGTCATCGACACCTGGTTCGCCACCCGTCGTTGGCAGCCGTTCGAGTTCCAGCGCGCGGTATGGGCTGCGATGGCCGCAGGGCAAAGCGGCCTGCTGCACGCCAACACCGGCAGCGGCAAGACCTATGCGGTGTGGTGGGGCGCGTTGATGCGCGGCCTGGCGATGCCGCCCGGCGCGAACGCTGCATCGGTGGCCAACAAGGGCACTGGCGGCACCAAGGGCGCGCCGCCGCTGGGCGTGCTGTGGCTCACCCCGATGCGTGCGCTCGCCGCCGACACGACGCGCGCACTGCAACTGCCGATCACCGAACTCGGCCTGAACTGGACTGTCGGACAGCGCACCGGCGACACCGGCGCCGCCGAGCGCGCAAGGCAGGACCGGCGCTTTCCCACTGCGCTGGTCACCACGCCCGAATCGCTGAGCCTGATGCTCACGCGCGAAAATTCGCGCGACGAACTCGGTGCGGTGCACTGCGTCATCGTCGACGAATGGCACGAGTTGATGGGCAACAAGCGTGGCGTGCAGGTGCAGTTGGCACTGGCTCGATTGAAGCGCTGGAACCCGCAGCTCGTCGTGTGGGGCCTGAGCGCGACCTTGGGCAATGTGGACGAGGCGATGCAGGTGCTGCTGGGCCACGCGCACGGCATGCGCGTGCAGGGCCGGGTCGACAAGACATTGCAGATCGACACCTTGATCCCCCCCGACCCCGGCCGCTTTTCATGGGGCGGCCACCTGGGCGCGCAGATGCAGATGCCGGTGATCGCCGAGATCGAACGCAGCGGCACCACACTGGTGTTCACCAACGTGCGTTCGCAGGCCGAGATCTGGTACCAGCTGCTGATCCGCGAACGGCCCGAGTGGGCCGGCGTCGTGGCGCTGCACCACGGCTCGCTCGACAAGTCGGTGCGCGAATGGGTCGAGCTCGGCTTGAAGGAAGGGCGGCTGAAGGCGGTGGTGGCCACCTCGTCGCTCGACCTGGGCGTGGACTTTCTGCTGGTCGAACGCGTGCTGCAGATCGGCAGCGCCAAAGGCGTGGCGCGCCTGCTGCAGCGCGCCGGCCGCAGTGGCCACGCGCCGGGGCGGCCGAGCCGCATCACGCTGGTGCCCACCAACACGCTGGAGCTGGTCGAAGCCGCTGCGGCGCGGCGGGCCGTGGCGGCGGGACGCATCGAAAAGCGCGCGTCGCCCGAGAAGCCGCTCGACGTGCTGGTGCAGCACCTGGTGACAGTGGCGCTGGGTGGTGGCTTCGAGCGCGATGCGCTGTTCGCCGAAGTGCGCACCGCGCATGCCTACCGCGAGCTCACCGAAGACGAGTTCCAGTGGGCGCTCGATTTCGTGGAAAAGGGCGGTGCGAGCCTGGCCGCCTACCCCGACTACCACCGCATCCAGGCCATCGACGGTCTCTACCGCGTGCCCGATCGCGGCATTGCCAAACGCCACCGCCTGCAGGTGGGCACGATCGTCAGCGATGCGTCGATGAGCGTGAAGTACCTGAGCGGCGGCAAGATCGGGGTGATGGAAGAGAGCTTCATCGCGCGGCTGCGAAAGGGCGATTGTTTCGTGTTCGCCGGCCGGGTGCTGGAGTTCATCCGCACCCAGGACATGACGGCTTACGTGAAGAAGGCCGACAAGCCGCGCGGCATCGTGCCGGCCTGGGGCGGTGCCAAGATGCCGCTGTCGAGCGAACTCGCCGACGCGGTGCTCGAGATGCTGGCCGGCGCGGCGCAGGGCGACTGGCTCGAACCCGAGATGCAGGCCGCGATGCCGATGCTGCAGACGCAGGCGAAGCTGTCGCACCTGCCCACGCCGCAGACCTTGCTGATCGAACAGTTCCGCTCGCGCGAGGGGCAGCACGTGTTCGTGTACCCGTTTGCCGGCCGCAATGTGCACATGGGGCTGGCCAGCCTGCTGGCGTGGCGCCTGTCGCGCCACGCACCCAACACCTTCAGCCTGGCCGTCAACGACTACGGCTTCGAGCTGCTGAGTGCCGAGGCGATGGACCTCACCAGCCTGCTCGACCAGACCGTGCTGAGCACCGACAAGCTGCTGACCGATGTGCTGGCGAGTCTGAATTCCGGCGAACTGGCGCAGCGCCGCTTTCGCGAGATCGCGCGCGTCGCCGGCCTGGTGTTCACCGGCTACCCGGGCGCGCCCAAGAGCAGCAAACAACTGCAGGCGTCGAGCGGGCTGTTCTACGAAGTCTTCCGCAAGTACGACGCCAGCAACCTGCTGTTGAGCCAGGCCCAGACCGAGGTGCTGAGCCAGGAGCTGGACATCGGGCGGCTCAAGGCCAGCCTGCGCCGCATGGCGAGCCTGCGGATCGAGTCCGTCGAGCTGAAGGCGCCGAGCCCGTTCTGCCTGCCGCTGATGGTCGAACGTTTTCGCGAAAAGCTCAGCACAGAAAAACTCGCCGACCGGCTGGCGCGCATCATCAAGGACGCAGAACGGGTGGCCGACAAATGAACTTTTTTCAGCGCACTTTCAAAGGCGCCGGCATGGCGCAGATCGGCGTGCACCTGCTGGCGCTGTGGAAGCTGTTCAAGCACCCGCAGACTCCACGCGCGGCGCGCTGGGTGGCGATGGCGGTGATCGCGTATGCCGTCAGCCCGATCGACCTGATCCCTGACTTCATTCCGGTGCTGGGCTTGCTCGACGAGCTGATCCTCATTCCGCTCGGCGTGGCGCTGGTCGTGCGCCTCACGCCGCGGCCTCTGTGGCAGGCCTTGCTGAACGAAGCCCGGGCATCGCAGGATTCATTGCCCAAGCTGTGGTGGGGCGCGTTCGGCGTGCTGCTGGTCTGGGCCGCGTTGCTGGGCTTGCTGGCGTGGTGGCTGTTGCGGCCCGCGGCCCTGTGAGCAAAGCTCATTTGCGCATCAAGGTGCTCTTGCCGAACAGGCTCTCGATCAGATCGACCGCGACTTCGGCGGTGCGGTTGCGCACGTCGAGCGCCGGGTTCAGCTCCATCACGTCGAGCGACGCGAGCCGGCCGGTGTCGGCGATCATCTCCATGCACAACTGCGCTTCGCGGTAGGTCGGCCCGCCCTTCACCGTGGTGCCCACGCCGGGGGCGATGTCGGGGTCGAGAAAGTCCACGTCGAAGCTCACGTGCAGGTGGGTGTGGGCGTCGATCGTGGCCAGCGCCAGCTCCATGGTGTGGCGCATGCCCATCTCGTCGATGTAGCGCATGTCGAAGACTTCGAGGTCGGCTTCATGCACCAGGCGCTTTTCGCCGGCGTCGACGCTGCGGATGCCGATCTGGCGCAGCACCTTGGGGTTGATGGCCGGCACCGTGCCGCCGATCTCGACCAGCTCTTTCGGACCCTGGCCGCACAGGCACGCCACCGGCATGCCGTGGATGTTGCCGCTGGGGGTGAGCGTGTTGGTGTTGAAGTCGGCATGCGCATCGAGCCACAACACACGCAGCTTCTTGCCGGCCTCGCGGCAATGGCGCGCCACCGCGCTGATCGAGCCGATGCCCAGGCAATGGTCGCCGCCGAGCAGGATGGGCAGGCGGCCCAGGGTCAGTTCGGCGTGCACCGCGTCGTGCACCGCCAGGTTCCAGGCCACCACCTCGTTCAGGTGGCGGTAACCGTTCACCGGCGCCAGCCAGGGGTTGGCCGGGCCGCCGAGGTTGCCGCGGTCCAGCACCTCCAGCCCGTGGCCTTGCAGCACCGGCACGATGCCGGCCACGCGCAGCGCTTCGGGCCCCATGCTGGCGCCGCGGCTGCCGGCGCCGATGTCGGTGGGGGCGCCGATCAGACTGAGCTTGTGGTTCATGGGGATCAGGGCCGGTCGGCTTCAGATGTCGACCGCGAAGTCGCCGGTCTGCGTGGCGGGCAGGTCGAAGCCGTATTCGGCCTCCAGCTGCGCCCAGGCTTCCTCGGCGGTCTCGACGAAGTGGAACAGGTGCACGTCGTCGGCGCCGATCATGCCGGTCTCGATCAGCAGCTCGAAGTTGATCAGCCGGGTCCAGAAGTCGCGCCCGAACAGCAGGATGGGGCGGCGCCGGCATTTGCCGGTCTGGATCAGGGTCATGGTTTCGAACAGCTCGTCGAGCGTGCCGAAGCCGCCGGGGAAGCACACCAGCGCGATCGAGCGCATCAGGAAGTGCATCTTGCGCAGCGCGAAGTAGTGGAACTGGAAACACAGCTCCGGTGTGATGTACGGGTTGGGCGCCTGCTCGTGCGGCAGCACGATGTTCAGGCCGATGCTTTTTCCCTCGGCCTCGAAGGCACCACGGTTGCCGGCTTCCATGATGCCCGGGCCGCCGCCGGTGACGACGTAGATCGGCGTGTCCAGGCTGCGCGAGCGGACCGTCACCAACTTGGCAAAGCGGCGCGCCTCGTCGTAGAAGTGCGCCATGTTCACATGCATCTCGGCCCGCTTCAGCGCCGCCGGGTCGCCCCCCTCGCGCGCCTGCGCCAGCCGCTGCGCGGCCACCTCGGGCGGCAGGATGCGCGCACTGCCGAAGATCACGATGGTCGATTCGATGCCCAGTTCGCTCTGCACCATCTCGGGCTTGAGCAGCTCCAGCTGCATGCGCACCGGGCGCAGTTCTTCCCGCAGCAGGAAGTCGGTGTCGGTGAAGGCCAGGCGGTAGGCGCTCTCCGGCCCGCCGTAGCGCGACGGCGCCGTGAGCGACTCGGCTTCTTCCAGTGCGGTGGGGAAGTTGCGCGCGGTCAGGTCGAGTTTTTTGTCCATGGTGCGCAGCTTAACGCTGCTTCGCCGACGCCAACGACCACGCCCGCTGCATCGGCTCTATTTCACCAGCGCGATGGCGGCCAGCACCAACGCGGCCATCCAGAGTGTCTCGGCCAGCAGCAGTGCGAACGGCCGCCAGCCGGCGCGGGCGAGCTGGGCGAACGAGGTCTTCATGCCCAGCGCTGCAATCGCCACCACCAGGCAGGCGCGCGACGCCCAGACCATGGCCAGCTGGGCCGGCGCCGGCACCCAGCCGAGCGAGTTGATGGTGACCACGGCAATGAACATCCACAGGAACCACGGCACCAGCGGCTGCCTTGCGTGGGGCTGCCGGGCCGCCAGGTCGGCCTGCTCGCGGGCCTGCTTGAACGCGGCCGACACCACCACCACCACCAGCGCCAGCATGGCCACGCGGAACAGCTTGACGATGGTGGCGTAGTCACCCGCCTCGGGCCCCAGTGTGTAGCCGGCACCCACCACCTGGGCCACGTCGTGAATGGTGCCGCCCAGGAACAGCCCGGCCATCTGCGGGCTCAGGTTCAGCAGCCGGGCCAGCGGCGGGTAGAACACCATCGCCAAGGTGGACAACGCGGTCACCGTCACCACCACCAGCAGGGTGAAGCGGTCGCCGTCCTTTTCGCGCGGCAGCACCGCCGAGATCGCCAGCGCCGCCGACGCACCGCAGATCGCCACGGCGCCGCCCGCCAGGATGCCCTGGCTGCGGCTCATCCCCAAGCGCCGCGCCAGCAGGTGGCCGACCAGGATGGTGCTGGTCACCGCCAGAACGACGATCAGGGCCGTGCTCCAGCCCAGCCCGACGATCTGCTCTGCGGTGATGCGCGCGCCGAGCAGCCCGACCCCGAAACGCAGCACGCCGCGCGAGCACAGGTCGATGCCGGGCTTGGTGTTGGGCTCCTGGCTCAGGTAGTTGCAGGCCACCCCGAAGAACAGCGCATACAACATTTGCGGCCCGCCGTGCAAGGTGGACACGAAGGTGGCGGCCAGCGCCACGAGCACGCAGATCGTGCTGCCCGGCAGCAAGGCGCGGGTGCGCGCCAGGGCACGCGGCAGGGCGGCGTGCGGCAGCTCACTCACTGCGCGCCGCCGGCTTGGACAGCAGGTTCACGTAGTCGTGATGCCGGGTGTCGATGATGGACACCCGGTGCTCCACCGGCCGGTCGCCAAAACTCAGGGCGGTGCGGTCTACCTGCATCACCGGCAGGCCCACGCTCACGCCCAGCACACGGGCGGCGGCACGGTCGGCCGCGCAGGCGCGCGCACGTTCGAGCGCACGCAGCACGGTGATGCCGAACTCCGACTGGTAGTACTGGTAGATCGTGCCGGGCCGCTCGCGCAGGCGCTTCTCGGTCAGGCCGCGGAACAGGCTGGCCGGCAAGGTCAGCCGGTCGTAGACCACGGCACGGCCCTGCAGGCGCAGGCGGTTCTCGATCTGGATCACCGGGTCGCCCGGGCGCAGCCCGAGCGCCTGGGCCGGCTCGCCGAGTGTGTGTGCGCCGTCGGCGTCGCAGCGCAGGCGCTCGAACGAAACGAGGTCCACCTCGGGCACCTCGCGCAGCCCGTCTCGGCGCTCGACGTGGAAGAACTGGAACAGGAAGCGATCGGCCCCGTGCGTGGCCACGAACGTGCCGCGACCATGGCGCCGCACCAGCAGGTGTTCGGACACCAGTTCGTCAACCGCCTTGCGCAAGGTGCCGATGGACACCCCGAGTGCACCGGCCAGCGCTGTTTCGCTCGGCAAGGTGTGGCCGGGCTGGCAGGTGCCGGCTTCGATGGCCCGCAGCAGCGCGCGCTTGACCTCGCGGTACAAGGGCGCGCCCGTGGCACCGGGAGCGATGGCGCGGAAGGCGGCGGGCGCGGGGGTGGCGCGGTGGGTGGACATGGGCGGGCGCAGTGTAGGCGGCAGCCTTGCGGCACCTCAAGCAGGTCATCTAGATGACTTGTTTGACGCTTGGTCTTTGCTGAACCGATACTGCCGCACCGCATCGACATGACACCGATCCGGAGCCGGACCCAGACCATTGACAGGAGACAAGCCGATGATTCACTTTGTATT
>JANOQS010000078.1:0-10728 GCA_031414975.1 Methylibium sp.
CGCAGCTTCCAGGCCGCCGCGCGGCCAGGCGGCGCGCTCCTGCGGGTTGACGTGACCGAGCAGCCCTGCAACGACAACGCCGCCGAATCGGCGTTCGGTGCACGCGTGACGGCGCAGTGGGGCGGGCAGCGCCTGGAGGGCTGCGCAGCGCGGTTCTGAAGCCGGCTCTCGCGCCCCTCCATGCGGGTGGCCCGGCGAGCGCAAGCGCAAGCGCGCGTCTCGTCAGCCAAGGGATGCGACTGTTTACAAGACCGCCGCGTTCCGGCCGGCTGCGCACCGCTTTGGATCGCCGGTTTGCTTCGGCGTGTAAGACATTCATCGACGCCAAACAGAACCGGACAGAGCGGTGCTTGCGCAGCCACAATCGCCGCCGAGCAGGGTGTGCCGGCCGGCCCACCGGCCCGCTCGACCCCAGGCTCGCGGCCGCGGCGCGCGATGCATTCACACCGGGGCGCTTTGTGCGCAGAAAGTTGGAAATGACACCGATCTTGACTGGACTCTGCCGGGCAGGGCGCCTGACCGCGCATGCCGCCGCGCATGCCGCCGCGTGTGCTGCCGTGCTTGCGGCCCTGGTGGCCTGCGGCAGCGGCGCTGGCGACAGCGGCCCGCAAACCGATGCTGAAGCGCAGGCCCAGGCCCTGCCGCCGCCGACGCAAGCCGAAGCCGCGCGCTTCCTGACCCAGGCCACGATGGGGCCGACCGAAGCCGACACCACCGGCCTGCTGCAGACCGGCTACGCCGCCTGGCTGGCCGACCAGTTCGTTCGCCCGCAAACGCCGCACCGCAACTACATGGACGCGCAGGCCGCGGCATTGGTGGCCAGCAACGGCAGCTTGAGCCCGAGCAACTTCTACGAGTCGTGGTGGCAGCAGGCGGTGACCGGGCCAGACCCGTTGCGCCAGCGCGTGGCGTTCGCGCTGTCGCAGATCTTCGTGATCTCGTTCGCCGACCCGAACCTGAACAACCGGCCGCTCGGCGTGGCGACTTATTACGACATGCTGGCCCGCAACGCCTTCGGCAACTACCGCAACCTGCTCGAAGAGGTGACCCTGCACCCGATGATGGGCAACTACCTGACGATGCTGCGCAACCAGAAGGAAAGCGCCACCCGCGTGCCCGACGAAAACTTTGCGCGCGAGATCATGCAACTGTTCTCGATCGGCCTGGTTCAGCTCAACCCCGACGGCACCGCCAAGACCGACGTGACCGGCGCCCCGCTGGAGACCTACACGCACGACGACATCGTCGGTCTGGCCAAGGTGTTCACCGGCTGGAGCTGGTACGCCGGCCCGAACCTGACCGACCGCACCAGCTCGCGCTTCAACGGCGGCAACGCCAACGCCGAGCGCGACTGGCAGCCGATGCAGGCCTACAACCGCTACACCAACAACACCGACTACCACTCGGTCAGCCTGAAGAACTTTCTCGGCGTGAGCATCGCCGCGCAGACCACGCCCGACCCCGAAGGCGACATGAAGACCGCGCTGGACACCTTGTTCAACCACCCGAACACCGGCCCCTACATCGGCAAGCAACTCATTCAGCGCCTGGTCACGAGCAACCCGAGCGCGGCTTATGTCGGCCGCGTGGCGGCGAAGTTCAACGACAACGGCAGCGGCGTGCGCGGTGACCTCAAGGCGGTTGTCACGACGATCCTGCTCGACCCCGAAGCGCGCATCTACAACCCGGCTGACACCGGCTACGGCAAGCTGCGCGAGCCGGTGCTGCGGCTGGCGAACTTCCTGCGCGCGTTCAAGAGCACGTCCACCAGCGGGCGCTTCCTGGGCATCGACAACACCGACGACCCGGCCAGCCGGCTGGGCCAGACGCCGATGCGATCGCCGACCGTCTTCAACTTCTTCCGCCCCGGCTACACGCCGCCCAATACCAGCCTGGCCACGGCCGGGCTCACGGCGCCCGAATTGCAAGGGGTGCACGAGGTGTCGGTGGCCGGTTACCTGAACTACATGCGTGGTTGGGTCACGCCCAATGCGGCGCGCGACGTGCAGCAGAACTACGCCGCCGAACTGGCGCTGGCCGACGACCCGGCCGCGCTGGTCGAGCGCATGAACCTGCTGCTGCTGAGTGGCCAGATGGGCGACACCTTGCGCGCGCAACTCGTGGCCGCGGTGACCGGGCGCACCCTGCCGGCGCCGGTGCTGAACAACGGCGTGGTCAGCAACCAGGCGGCGATCGACACCGCCAAGCGCGACCGCACCAGCATCGCCGTCTTCCTGACCCTGGCGTCGCCCGACTACCTGACGCAGAAGTGAGAGCACTGCCATGACCCACCACTCCGCTTCCCGCCGCGATTTCCTGCGCAAGGCTGCCGTGCTGTCGAGCTCGGTCGGCACCGCCGCCGTGCCGCTGGCCTTCAACCTGGCGGCGATGAACAACGCGGTCGCTCAATCCAGCAACTACAAGGCCATCGTGTGCCTGTTCCTGTACGGCGGCAACGACTCGGCCAACATGGTGCTGCCCACCGACACGAGCTCGTGGACGGCCTACAGCACGGTGCGCAGCACCGCACCCGACCCGATCGCGCTGCTGGCGCCGGGCACCGCGCCGAACGCTGCCGCAGCGGCCGCCACGCCTGCAGCGTTGGGCGGTGTTCTGCCGATCGTGCCCAACTTCACCGCCTCGCCCGAGAACAACACGCGCACGTTCGCGCTGCACCCGAGCATGGCCGATGCGCAGGCGCTGTTCACGCAAGGGCGGCTGGCGATCCTGGCCAACGCCGGCCCGCTGATCGCGCCGCTCACCAAGGCCGAGTACCAGGCCAACAGCAGCGCCAAGCCGCGCCCGCCCAAACTGTTCTCGCACAACGACCAGCAGTCGGTCTGGCAGGCGCTCGCTCCTGAAGGCGCGCGGGTCGGCTGGGGCGGGCGCTTCGGCGATCTGGTGGCCAGCAACAACGGCAACACCGCGTTCACCAACATCTCGGCGTCGGGCAACGCGGTGTTCATGGCCGGGCAGACGGTGTTCCAGTACCAGGTCGGCGGCGGCGGTGCAGTCGCCATCGGCGGGCTCACCGGCAACCTGTTCGGCTCGGCCGCGGCGGCCACGCAGTTCCGCTCGATCATCACGGCCGACAACCAGCACCTGTTCGCCAAGGAGCATGCGCTGGTCGTCAAGCGTTCGGTCGATGCACAGGCGGCGTTCCAGACCGCGTTCAATGCGTCCACCGTGGCGGCACCGGCGCAGTACCTGCAGCCTTCTACACGCGCCAACGCCACCAACGGACTGGCCACGCAGTTGCAGACGGTGGCGCGCATCATCGGCGCGCGCGCCGGCCTGGGCGTGCAGCGCCAGGTGTTCTTCGTCAGCATGGGCGGCTTCGACACCCACGACGGCCAGAACCGCAGCCACGCCGACCTGATGGCGCGCCTGTCGCACGCGCTGGGCTATTTCGACGCGACCCTGAACACCCTGGGCATGCGCGACTCGGTGACCCTGTTCTCGGCTTCCGACTTCGGCCGCACCTTCACCAGCAATGGCGATGGCACCGACCACGGTTGGGGCGCGCACCACCTGGTGCTGGGCGGCGCGGCGGTGAAGGGCAAGGAGATCCATGGCCGCTTCCCGACCGTGGGCCTGAACCACAGCGACGAAGTGGGTTCGGGCAGCTTTCTGCCGACGACTTCGGTCGACCAGATCGGCGCCGGGCTGGGCCGCTGGTTCGGCCTGAGCGAGGCCAATCTCGACACGGTGTTCCCGAACCTGAAGAATTTTCAGCGCGATGTGGGCTTCATCACGGCTTGAACGATCGGTTACCACTGATGCAGTGCGGGCATGCCGGCCAGGCCGCGCTTCTCGTTTCTAATCTCGCCCTCGTGCGCAAGCCGCCTTGGCGCGCTGCGCTCCGGATGAATCCATGCAGATTCATCGCGAACACATCGGAGGGTCTCTCATGTCGAACCAACAAACTTCCCCGGGCGCCGTCGGCGCCGGCAAATTGCCCACCGCCTGGATCGCCGGCGGCAGCTTGGCGGTGGTGTCCATCGCCGCGGCCGCCGCGATTGCGCTGCGTCCCGGCGCCGCTCCCGCGCCGGAGCCAGCGGCGCCGGCCGCGCAGGTGGTCGCCAAGCCGGTGCAGGCCGCCGAGCCGGTTGCACCCAAGGCCGCCGCCGCGCCGCAAGCCGCGCGGCCCGTGGCTCGCCAGGCCAAGGCGCCGGTGGGTGAAACGCAGGCCAAGGCCAGCGCCGTCTGCGCCCACTGCGGCGTGGTCGAGTCGGTGGTGGCCGTCAAGCGCAAGGGCGAGGCCACTGGCCTGGGCGTGGTCGCAGGCGGCGTGCTCGGTGCGGTGGTCGGCCACCAGATGGGCAATGGCAGCGGCAAGAAGGCGATGACGGTGATCGGCGCCGTCGGCGGCGGCGTGGCCGGCAACGAGGTCGAGAAGCATGCCCGCGGCGACACCGTCTACCAGGTGCGCGTGCGCATGGACGACAACACCGAGCGCACCCTCGAGCAGGCCAACGCACCGCAGGTGGGCGCGCGGGTCGAGGTGCAGGGCAACACGCTGAAGGCGCTGCGCTCGGCGGGCTGATCGCGCTGGCCTTTCGGGGCGACTGGCTGCTTCGCCGTCCGGCGCTGCCGCGAGCGCCTTGGCTTCGTTCATGAGGTGAAGGCGTGCCTGTGCGGCACGCAGTACCAAGCGCGTCATACATCCTGGGGATGACGCCTGCAGTGGGTGGGCGTAGCTTCCTTTCCGATTGATTCGGAGGAAGCAACATGGCTCCTGACATCAACGAAGTACTGAACTTCCTTGCCCAGTATTCGGCAAAGGAGCTTGATGGCCTGCGCCGGAAGCATCCTGCGTCGGCCGGTGTGCTCTTGCCGAATCACTTCGGAATTGCCGATCAGGCACTCGAGATTCGTGCGCAGGCGTCACTGCTTGCACTGCGGCAG
Source organism: Methylibium sp. (assembly GCA_031414975.1). Taxonomy (GTDB): domain Bacteria; phylum Pseudomonadota; class Gammaproteobacteria; order Burkholderiales; family Burkholderiaceae_C; genus LGRD01. Next base: position 4,909 of record JANOQS010000078.1, read on the forward strand.
ATCGATCGAGTCATTGCGCGCGGCCTCGGCAAAGCGGTGGCGACGATCGCAGCCGCTGATCGGCTGGAGGACTTGGCGTCTGTGGCGACGGCGCTCGGTGCACTCTGTTCGGCCTTCGCAGCGCTGGCTGACGCGCCCAGCAGCATGAAGATTGGCGCTGCGCTGTTCACCTTGGTGAGCAGCGCGGCGGCACTGTTTGCCAAACGCCGGCGTCGCTCACTGTTCTCCAAGGACATTACCGAGCACATCAAGACCTTGTCGGCCGCGCAAGTCGTCGCTCCGTCGCTGCGCAGTGACTTGACCGCCTACCTGTCCCCGGCGACTCCAAAGATCTACGACGCGAAGGTCGCCGAGGTACTTGCGTCGGTCAATACCCTGATGAAGTCGATCAACCTGGCCATGATCGACCTGGGGCTGGGGTCACAGCATGCGTAGCAAGACCATCTTCACCGTTGTCGTTGCGACGACACTCGCGCTCAGCGCGAGCTTGGCCGAGGCACGGCCAGGCTTTCGCTTCACACCCAGGCCAATTCCGATCCATCCGACTGTTCCGCATGTCTTTCCCCAGGAGGCACCACCCATCAGGCATCCGGAGTTCGAAGGTGCCGCCAGTACGAATCGCACACCAGGCATCTTCGACGAGACCACCACCCTCCCGATTGACGAGCAATCGATCCGCATCCGGGAGATCCTTGACCGGTTCAAGAAGGAGCAAGGAGAGGATCAGCTGCGCTCGATCTTTGAACCTCAGACGGACGAACAGTTTGCCAAGGGTGCACTCAACCAGGCCAAGCGCGCCGGTGTCCCTGACGAGGTACTCGCTGCGATTGCCGCACAGAAGGATCAGTTCGTCAGGCATGACGACCTTGAGTGCTGTCTGTTTCGCCGACCGTTGAGAGGTTGGGAACAGTATGCGGAACGCGAAGCGGCAGAAGCCGCACTGGTTCTTGCAATGCGCACCGAGCAACTGACCCGGCCCGCCCTGCAGTTCATGGTGCTCTCCGATGCGTCACACGTGAAGAACGCTGTCCTGGGCAAGAAGGGGATACCGCTCTCCAATCGCGCACGGTCGACCGACTATGGATCTTTTGCAGAAGTCATCGCAGAGATCGATTTCATGGCCAAGCGTGCCGGTGGTGACGGCGTCGAGTTCTACCTCATCGCCAAGCATGAAGAGGGACGGGTCGTCCTTCCCAATGGAGTGCACATTCCTGCGGACGATCTGCGTGCATACGCCCATGGCAAAGGTATGGCACTGCGCTTCTGGGGTTGCGAGACTGGGCTGACGGAGAGCCAGGGCATCGTGCAGTCGTTTGATGTGCTCCCCCTGATCGCGTCCATTGGCAAACAACTGCGCAGCGCTGACGCACTCACCCGAGCGGAATTTCACAACAGCATTCATCGTGACACGGGACTGGAGATTGCCTTTGATGCATTGGAGGTAGTGGCTGAAGGACAGCGCGTCACTGCGTCGGTGATGCAGCACCGCACTCAGGCAGGCAATGGGGTGTTGGCCGAAGTCGGGACATTTGAGTTGGGAATGCCGCGTGGTCACGTCGGGCCAGGTGCATTCACCACGACCACTGCGGCAACTCCAGAGGCAGCGGCAGCTTCAGCGCCATCACCATCCGCCGAAGTGGTCACGTCAAGCGTTCCCGAGGCCGCTCCTGCGCCTGTGCCCGAAGAAGCCGGAAGCAAATGGTTGGCGTACCTCGTCCTGGCTGGAGGGCTCGGCGTCATTGCAATTGCCGTGCGTCCGCATCGTGGACAGACGAGCGCGTGACTTCCGGTTCTCAGGGCACTCCTGCACATACCGCACGGCGGGCTACCTGGGGCCGGCTTTTCGGGGCGACTGGCCTTGCCGCCTCAGGCCACCGCCAGCACCCGCCGGCATTGAATCGCCTCGGCCAGGTGGGCCACCGCGATGGCTTCGCTGCCGGCCAGGTCGGCGATCGAGCGCGCGATCCGGATGATCCGGTGATAGCTGCGCGCCGACCAACCCAGCCGGGCCGCGGCGCTTTGCAGGAATTTCGACGCTGCAGTGTCGAGCGCACCATGCCGGTCCAGCGGATCGCCTGACAAGGCCGCGTTGGGGCAGCCCTGGCGCTGCAGCGCGCGCTCGCGGGCTCGTGCGACCCGTGCCGCGATGACCGCACTGGTCTCGCCGTCCGGCGCCGCCGCCAACGCGGCAGCAGGCACCGCGGGCACTTCGACCTGCACATCGATGCGGTCCAGCAGCGGGCCGCTGATGCGCCCCTGGTAGCGCGCGACGCCGTCGGGCGTGCAGCGGCAGGCCCGCAGCGGGCTGCCCAGGTGGCCGCAGGGGCATGGGTTCATGGCGGCAACCAGCTGGAAGCGGGCCGGGAACTCGGCCTGGCGCACGGCGCGTGAAATGACGATGCGGCCGGTTTCCATCGGCTCGCGCAAGCCTTCGAGCGCCGCGCGCGCGAACTCGGGCAACTCGTCCAGGAACAGCACGCCGTGGTGGCTGAGCGAGATCTCGCCCGGCCGCGGCGGTGAACCCCCGCCCACCAGCGCGACCGACGAGGCGGTGTGGTGCGGCGCGCGGAACACGCGTTGCCCCCAGCGCTCGGGCGAGAATCCGCCGGTCAGGCTCAGCAGCGCCGCCGACTCCAGTGCCTCGTCGTCCGTCAGCGCCGGCAGCAGCCCGGCAAAACGCTGCGCCAACATGGACTTGCCGGTGCCCGGCGGTCCCACCATCAGCACGCTGTGGCCGCCGGTGGCAGCAATCTCCAGGGCCCGCTTGGCGCCCGCCTGGCCCTTCACGTCGCGCAGGTCGGCGATGGGCGCCGCCGGCCCGCGCGGCTTGGCCTGGGCCAGCGTCAGGGGTTCGGCCAGGGTGGCGTCACCTGGCAGCAGGGCGCGAACCACGTCGAGCAAGTGGCTCGCGCCATAGATGCTGAGGCCTTCGACCAGGGTCGCTTCCTGCGCACTGGCCTGGGGCAGCACCAGCCCGCGCCCACCCGGCCCACCGCCACGGCGCAAGGCCAGCGCCATCGCCAGCGCGCCGCGCACCGGGCGCAACTCGCCGGACAGCGACAACTCGCCGGCGAACTCGAACTGATCCAGCCGGGCGGCGTCGATCTGCCCGCTGGCGGCCAGGTTGCCCAGCGCGATCGGCAGGTCGAAGCGGCCCGACTCCTTGGGCAGGTCGGCCGGCGCCAGATTGACGGTGATGCGCTTGTTGTTCGGGAACTCCAGGCCGCTGTTCTGCAGCGCGGCACGCACCCGTTCGCGAGCTTCCTTGACCTCGGTATCGGCCAGGCCGACCAGGGTCACGCTGGGCAGGCCGTTGGCCAGGTGCACCTCGACGGTGACCTCGGGCGCCTGCCAGGCGTCCAGCGCACGGCTGTGAACAACGGCAAGCGACATGGGTGAATCTCCCGGAGCCTTCTTATGGGTGTGAGGCCGGATTGTGCCCGCGCCGTCCCCGAAGCCAGGCGCTGGCATGGTGCACCAAGTTAATGCGAGGCACTGAAGTAGTGCATCAAGCGACACAGTGGAGCAATCAGTGGGCGGACTTGGGGCGTTGCCATCGATCCTGGCCATGGCACAAAAACTGCGAAGTGCTGCACGACCGTTCTGCGGCATGCCGTTGACGACCTGGTTCTTCCAACCCTTTCCAACCCCTTCCGACCCTTTTCGACCCTTTCCGAACCTTCGTGGAGTACCCCTCAGACATGAACAAGACGATCCTCGCTTTGGCCGCCACTTTGGCCATCACCGCGCTGCCTGCGGTCTCGCACGCCCAGGCCGCCAGCCCGCTGAGCTTCAACGTGAGCCTGACCTCGGACTACCGCTACCGCGGCATTTCGCAGACCCGCCTGAAGCCCGCTTTGCAGGGCGGTGTGGACTACGCGCTGCCGGCCGGCTTCTACGTCGGGGCCTGGGGCTCGACCATCAAGTGGATCAAGGACGCTGGCGGCGACGCGCCGGTCGAGCTCGACCTGTACGGTGGCTACAAGGGTGAAATCGCCAAGGACCTGAGCTTCGACGTCGGCCTGTTGCAGTACCTGTACCCGAACGCCAAGACGACCGCCTGGGACGGCCTGTACAAAGACCCCAACACCACCGAGGCCTACGGCGCGTTGACCTTCGGCCCGTTGACCGGCAAGGCGTCGGTGGCGCTGACCAACCTGTTCGGCAACTACGACTTCGCCAACGGCAAGTCGAGCAAAGGCAGTGTCTACGTCGAGTTTGCCGCCGGCCTGGACGTGGGCGCCGGTGTCACGCTGACCCCCCACGTGGGCTACCAGAAGGTGAAGAACATTGCCAACGCGAGCTACACCGACTATTCGCTGACCGCCAGCAAGGACTTCAGCGGCTTCCTCGTCAGCGCGGGGATCGTCGGCACCGACGCTGACAAGGCCTTCTACGTGCCCGGCTTCGTGGCCAACAGCACCAAATTCCTGGGCAAGACGGGCGCCGTCGTGTCTGTCAAGTACAGCTTCTAACCCTGTGATTGGAGAGAGCCATGAAGATGGTGACTGCGATTATCAAGCCCTTCAAGCTTGATGAAGTGCGTGAAGCCCTGAGCGCCATCGGCGTGCAGGGCGTCACGGTGACCGAAGTCAAGGGCTTTGGCCGCCAGAAGGGCCACACCGAGCTGTACCGGGGCGCGGAGTACGTGGTCGACTTCCGGCCCAAGGTGAAGATCGAAGCCGCGGTCGACGACGCGATCGTCGACCGTGTGATCGAGGCCGTCGAAGCGGCCGCGCGCACCGGCAAGATCGGCGACGGCAAGGTGTTCGTGACCACCCTGGAGCAGGTGGTCCGCATCCGCACCGGCGAAACGGGCAAGGACGCCCTTTGACGCCTTTGACGCCCCCACAAGAGAGACACCTGACATGAAGAAACTCATTGCGATACTGGCCCTGGGCATCGCGTCCCTCGGCTTCTCTGGCACTGCACTGGCGCAGGCAGCCTCGGCACCCGCCGCAGCAGCGTCCATGGCGGCCGAAGCGGCTCCTGCCGCTGCACCGGCTGCATCTGCCGCAGCCGAAGCGGCGCCCGCCGCCGCTGCGCCGGTGGCCAACAAGGGCGACGTGGCCTGGATGATCGTGGCCACCCTGCTCGTCATCATGATGACGGTGCCCGGCCTGGCGCTGTTCTACGGCGGCCTGGTGCGCAGCAAGAACATGCTGTCGGTGCTGATGCAGGTGTTCGTCACCTTCTCGATGATCGTCGTGCTGTGGTGCATCTACGGCTACAGCCTGGCGTTCACCGAAGGCAATGCGTTCATCGGCGGCTTCGACCGGCTGTTCCTGAAAGGCCTGTTCGATCCCGCGGCCGGCACCTTTGCGATGGGCGCCACGTTCAGCAAGGGCGTCTACATCCCTGAACTGTTGTTCGCCGCCTTTCAGGCCACCTTCGCCGGCATCACCTGCTGCCTGATCGTCGGCGCGTTCGCCGAGCGCATCAAGTTCAGTGCGGTGCTGCTGTTCATGACGCTGTGGTTCACCTTCAGCTATGCGCCGATCGCGCACATGGTCTGGTTCTGGATGGGCCCGGACGCTTACGCCAGCAAGGAAGTGGTCGATGCGATGAACGCCAAGGCCGGTTACCTCTGGCAGATGGGTGCGCTCGACTTTGCCGGCGGCACGGTGGTGCACATCAATGCGGCAGTCGCCGGCCTGGTGGGCGCCATCATGATCGGCAAGCGCGTCGGCTACGGCAAGGAGGCGTTCACGCCGCACTCGCTCACGCTGACGATGGTCGGCGCCTCGATGCTGTGGGTCGGCTGGTTCGGCTTCAACGCCGGCTCGGCGCTCGAAGCGAGCAACAGCGCGGTGCTGGCCT
>JANOQS010000079.1:0-25343 GCA_031414975.1 Methylibium sp.
ATCCTGCGCAAGCTGCTGTACGCGATGGACGAGATCGAGGCGATGGAATTCATCCTCGACAAGATGAAAGCGACCAAGAACAACCTCGACTTCTTCGACATGATGCGGCGCGGCGGCTGACCCCGGTCTATAATCCAAGGCTGTCCAAAGCAGGAAAAGTGCGCCGAATGGGTCGGCGTGGCTTTCAAAATGCAGGTGGCAGGCAAGTCAGAGGATCCCCATGAAAGAAGGCATTCACCCCAACTACCGCGACGTCTGCTTCGTGGACCTGTCCAACGGTTTCAAGTTCGTGACCCGCTCGTGCGCGCAGACGCGCGAAACGATCAAGATGGACGATGGCCGTGAACTGCCGCTCTACAAGGTGGAGACCACCAGTGAGTCGCACCCGTTCTACACCGGCACGCAGAAGAGTGTCGACTCGCTCGGCGGCCGGGTCGAGAAGTTCCGCAACAAGTTTGCGCACCTGGGCGCGAAGAAGTAAGAACACCTTCGGGGTGTGAATCAAAGGGCAGCTTCTGGCTGCCTTTTTTGTTGGTAGCCTCGGTCGTCAGAGCCCCCGCCCTTGCCGTGAATTCGCCGAACCCCGCCCTGGTCTCGCAACGTGCCGCGCAGCGCCTGCCGCGGCCGGCGCTGCTGCTGTTCTGCGCGGCCTACGTGCTGCCGGGGCTGTTCGGCCGCGACCCATGGAAAGGCGCCGACGTCAGCGCGTTCGGCTACATGCTCAACATCGCGCAGGGCAAGACGCCCTGGCTGGCACCGAATGTGGCCGGGCTGCCGGCCGACAGTGCCTTGTTGCCCTACTGGCTGGGCGCGTCGTTCATCAAGCTGCTCGGGCCTTGGGTCGACCCGGCCCTGGCGGCCCGCATTCCGTTTGCCCTGCTGCTGGTGCTGGTGCTGGCACTGATCTGGTACACCACCTTTCACCTGGCCTGCACCGAAGCGGCCCAGCCGCTGCCGTTCGCGTTCGGTGGCGAAGCCCACCCGATCGACTATGCGCGGGCGATCGCCGACGGCGCAGTGCTGGCGCTGATCGCGACGTTGGGCCTGCTGCAGCTCGGCCACGAAACCACGCCCGAGCTGGTGCAACTGGCCAGCGTCGCGTTGTTTCTCTACGCACTGGCGGCGAGCCCGTTCCGATCGCTGCAGGCCCAGGCGGCGATGCTCGTGTCTTTGCCGGCGCTGGCGGCCAGCGGAGCGCCCAGCATCGCGCTCGGCCTGGCCGTGGCCGGCACGCTGATCTGCCGCAACTCCAGCTACCGCCAAGTGCGCGCCTTTGCGCCCTGGGTGATGGCAGCCGGTGCCGTGGCGATCGGCGTGGCGACGGCGCTGGGGGCCTGGGGTTGGCGGCTGGGCCAGTACACACAGGCGATCCAGCTCTGGGGCGTGGTTCGGCTGGTGGGCTGGTTCACCTGGCCCGCGCTGCCGCTGGCGTTGTGGACCTTGTGGCGTTGGCGCCAGCATCTGCTGAACCGGCACATCACGATCCCGCTGGGCGCGCTGCTGGTGTGCCTGGTGGCCTGTGTGGCGATGGGCGGCTCGGACCGGGCACTGATGCTGGCGCTGCCGGCCCTGGCCGTGCTGGCGGCGTTTTCGTTGCCGACCCTGCGGCGCAGCACCGCCGCGGCGATCGACTGGTTCTCGGTGTTCTTCTTCAGCCTGTGCGCGATCGCGATCTGGGTGATCTACCTGTCGATGCAGACCGGCATCCCGGCCAAACCGGCCGCCAACGTGGCGCGCCTGGCGCCGGGCTTCACGCCCAGTTTCTCTCTCCTGGCGCTGGTGCTGGCGATTGCCGGCAGCCTGGCCTGGGTGTGGCTGGTGCAATGGCGCACCGGGCGCAACCGCCACCCGCTCTGGAAGAGCCTGGTGCTGCCGGCCAGCGGCGTGGCCTTGTGCTGGCTGCTGCTGATGACCTTGCTGCTGCCGCCGCTGGACTACGCCAGAAGCTACCGCCCGTTGGTGCAACGCATAGCCCAGCATGTGCCGGCCAATGCCTGCATTGCAGCCCCCGGCCTGGCGCGTGGCCAGTTGGCGGCGCTGCAACACCTGGGAGGGTTCCATGTCGATGCGGCCACACCGATCACGGCGTCTCCCTGCCACTATCTGCTTCAGATGGAAACCCGCCAGCGGCCCAGCAATGTGGGGCCGGGCTGGCAACTGCTGGCGCGCGAGATCCGCAACAAGAACGAAGACGAGATCACCGCCGTCTATCGGCGCGCGGTCGGCTCGCGCTGAAATCGATCAGCTCGCGCTGAGCGTCATTGCACTTCGGGTTCGGCCTGCGCCGCATCGGGCGCGCTGCCCACCGGCGCCATGTCGCGGCGCGTGCGGGCGGCCGGAAACACCAGTCTGAAGGTCGACCCCTTGCCAGGCTCGCTTTGAATGTCGAGCTCACCCCCATGGCGTTGCGCCACGTGCTTGACGATCGACAAGCCCAGCCCCGTGCCGCCGGTATCGCGCGAGCGGCTGCCGTCGACCCGGTAGAAGCGCTCGGTCAGCCGCGGCAGGTGCTCGCGCGCGATGCCCGGGCCGGTGTCGGTGACACACAACTCGCCTGTGCCGTCGGCGCGCACGCGCCAGCCCACATCGACGGCGCCGCCGGCCGGCGTGTAGCGCACCGCGTTGTTGACCAGGTTGGTGACGGCGCTGAGCAGCTCCGGCTCCGAGCCGGCCAGGTTCAGGCGCGCACTGCCGTCGAAGCTGAAGCGGTGGCGCCCGGCCGACAGCACCTTGGCCTCGGTCTCCACATGCGCCATCAGCGGCCCCATCGCAACCCAGCGGTCCGAGGTCGGGCGCGGGCTGCCTTCGAGCTGCGCCAATGTCAGCAGGTCGCTCACCAGGGTGCCCATGCGGCGCGCCTGCTGCATCATCAGGTCGAGCACGCGGCGGCGTTCCACCTCCGTCAGGGGCAGGCTGCCCATGGTCTCGATGAAGCCGGTCAGCACCGTCAATGGCGTGCGGATTTCATGCGACACATTGGCGACAAAGTCGCGCCGCATCGCCTCGGAGCGCTCGTGCACCGTCACGTCCTGCGACAGCACGATCTTCATGTGATCGCCATAACGGCGGATCAGCACCGACATCGTGCCGTCGCGGCGCCGCTCGGTGAAGCGCACCGGTTCAGAGAATTCGCCGTCCTGCAGGTAGGCCACGAAGGCCGGCGCGCGGATCAGGTTGGTCACCGGCTGGCGAACATCGCGCGTCGGGTCGAGCCCGAAGTGGTCGGCGGCCATGGGGTTGCACCACTCGATCTGGTCGTTCGCGTCGAGCAGGATCACGCCATTCGGCGACGCTTCGATGGCCGAAAGAAACTGCGCCAGCCGGATGCGCTCGGCGGCCGCTTCGCGCTCGCGCACCCGCACCGACTTTTCCACGCGGTAGCCGATCTCGCCCCAGAAGCCGGTGTCGCGCGGCGCCTGGCCTTCCTGCGAACCGCGCAGCCAGTTGATCAGCCGGTAGCCGCGCAAGGTGTCCAGCACTGCCAGCAGCGCCACGCCTAAAGCGCCACCGATCAGTTCGCTGATGAAGGGCGCCTGAATTTGAAGGCCGACCCAGTGGCCGAGCAGCCCGCCCAAAGCCACCACCACCATGCCGGTCAGGATGCGGGGCAGCAGCCAGCTCATCGCAGGGTCCCGGTCATCCCGGTCTCATGGCACGGTGTCTCAACCGGCGACAGTCTGAACCTGCCGGGTCAGCCGGTAACCCGCGCCGCGCACGGTCTCGATCATCTGCGCGCAGTGCACCGGACTCAGCGCTTCACGCAAGCGCTTCACGTGCACATCGACCGTGCGTTCCTCGATGAAGACATGGTCGCCCCAGACCCGATCGAGCAACTGGGCCCGGCTGTGCACCCGCTCCGGGTGCGACATGAAGAAGTGGAGCAGGCGAAATTCGGTCGGCCCCAGTTTCACCTCCTGGCCCTGGCTGCTGACGCGCCGGGTCGACGGGTCGAGTTGCAAGGTGCCAACGCTCACCACCGTGTCGAGCGACTCGGGCAGCTTGCGCCGCAACACCGCGCGAATGCGCGCCATCAGCTCATTGGTGGAAAAGGGCTTGGTCAGGTAGTCGTCGGCACCGGCGTCGAGACCGGCGATCTTGTCCGCCTCTTCGACCCGCGCCGTCAACATGATGACCGGCAGCTCGCGCGTGCGCGCCTGCGTGCGCCAGCGCTTGGCCAAGCTCAGGCCCGACTGGCCGGGCAGCATCCAGTCCAGCAGCACCAGGTCGGGCAGCACTTCGTCGACCGCGGCCTGGGCCTGTTCGGCGTCCACCGCCAAGGTGACCGCGTGGCCGGCATGGCGCAGGTTGATGGCGATGAGTTCGGCGATCGCCGTCTCGTCTTCGACCACCAGAACGCGGCTCATTCGTTGATCCTCGAGTCGTTCATCGAACCAGCGTCTCCACCGTGCCCACCGAGTTGTGCCGCACGTCGGTGCCTTTGACGATGTAGATCACCTGCTCGGCCAGGTTCTTGGCGTGGTCGCCGACCCGCTCGATCGCCTTTCCGACGAACACCAGGTCGATGCTCGCCGAAATGGTGCGCGGGTCTTCCATCATGAACGTGATCAGTTTGCGCATCAGGCCTTCGAACTCCTGGTCGATCAGGTCGTCGGACTTGAGCACTTCGACAGCCTTCTCCACATCGAGCCGCGCAAACGCGTCGAGCGACTTGCGCAGTTGCGCCACCGCCAGTTCCGACTCGTGGCCCAGGTCGTTCACCGGAAGCCGCAAGCGGCTCGACACACCGGCATTGATGAGCCGCTGCACGGTGCGCGCGATGCGCGCCGCCTCGTCACCCACGCGTTCGAGGTTGGCAATCGTCTTGGAGATGGCGATCAGCAGGCGCAGATCGCGCGCCGTCGGCTGGCGCCGCGCGATGATGCTCGACAGGTCGCTGTCGATCTCCATCTCCATCGCGTTGACGCGCTCTTCGGTGGCCAGCACCTCGGAGGCGATTTCGCTGCTGAAGTGCGTCAGCGCATAAACGGCCCGGGCGACCTGCGACTCGACCATGCCGCCCATCTCGAGCACGCGGGTGGACACGCCGCTGAGCTCGGCGTCGAATTGGGTGGACAGGTGTTTGTTGCTCATGGCGCTTCCTTGGCAATTATCCGGCTCAGCCGAACCGGCCGGTGATGTAGTCTTCCGTGTCTTTCTTCTTCGGCTTCATGAACAGGTCCGACGTGGGCCCGAACTCGATCAGGTCGCCGAGGTACATGTAGGCCGTGTAGTCCGAGCTGCGCGCCGCCTGCTGCATGTTGTGGGTGACGATCACCACCGTGTAGTCGGTCTTCAGTTCGTGGATCAGCTCCTCGATCTTGCCGGTGGAAATCGGGTCGAGCGCCGAACACGGTTCGTCCAGCAGCAGCACTTCAGGCTTGATGGCAATGCCGCGCGCAATGCACAGGCGCTGCTGCTGCCCGCCCGACAGGCCCGAGCCGCTCTGGTCGAGCTTGTCCTTCACCTCGGTCCACAGCGCGGCCTTCTTCAGCGCCCATTCCACGCGCTCGTCCATCTCGACGCGCGGCAGGGTTTCAAACAGCCGTACGCCGAAGGCGATGTTGTCGTAGATCGACATCGGGAACGGCGTCGGCTTCTGGAACACCATGCCGACCTTGGCGCGCATCAGCGACACATCCTGCTTGGTGGTCAGGATGTTCTCGCCGTCGAGCATGATCTCGCCCTCGGCGCGCTGCTCCGGGTAGAGCTCGTACATGCGGTTGAAACAACGCAGCAAGGTCGACTTGCCGCAACCCGACGGGCCGATGAAGGCGGTGACCTTCTTCTCCGGAATGTCCAGGTTGATGCGCTTGAGCGCATGGAACTTGCCGTAGTAGAAGTTCAGGTTGCGGACCGAGAGTTTGACCTTCTCGGTCACGGGCAGATCGACTTTGATGTCCATGGAGCAAACCTCGAATCAGTTCTTGTTGCGGAACAGCACGCGGGCCAGGATGTTCAGGCCCAGCACGCCCAGCGTGATCAGGAAGACCCCCGCCCAGGCCAGTTGCTGCCAGTTTTCGTATGGGCTCATCGCGAACTTGAAGATCGTGACCGGCAGGCTGGCCATCGGCTCGCCCAGCCCGGAGACCCAGAACTGGTTCGACAACGCGGTGAAGAGCAGCGGCGCCGTCTCGCCCGAGATGCGCGCGATCGCCAGCAGGATGCCGGTGACAACGCCGGCGCGGACGGCCTTCAGCGTGATGCTGGAGATCAGCTTCCACTTCGGCGTGCCCAGCGCATAAGCGGCCTCGCGCAGCGCATTGGGCACCAGCAGCAGCATGTTCTCGGTCTGGCGGATCACGACCGGAATCACGATCAGCGCCAGCGCCAGCACACCGGCGTAGCCCGAGAAGGACTTCATCGGCGCCACCACGACTGCGTAGATGAACAAGCCCACCACGATCGAAGGCGCCGACAGCAGAATGTCGTTGATGAAGCGCGTGGTGCTGCCCAGCCAGCCCTTCTGGCCGTACTCGGCCAGGTAGATGCCGGCCATCACGCCGATCGGCGTGCCCAGCAGCGTGGCCGCGCCCACCATCAGCAAGGAACCGTAGATCGCGTTGGCCAGGCCGCCCGTTTCCGCCTGCGGCGGCGGCGTCATCTCGGTGAAGATCGCCAGGTTGAGCCCGCCCACACCGAGGCGGAAGGTCTCGGCCAGGATCCAGATCAGCCAGAACAGCCCGAAGGCCATGGCGCCGAGCGACAGCGTCAGCGCCACCGCGTTGACCAGCTTGCGGCGCTTGTGCTTGGCCAGGCGCGGGTCGTTGGACGTGATCATGGTTGCACTCATGAACGGCTCCCCTCACCCTTCTTCAGTTGGGACAGCAGCAGCTTCGAAAGCGCCAGAATGACGAACGTGATGAAGAACAGCACCAGCCCGAGGTAGATCAGCGAGGCCTGGTGCAAACCGGCACCCGCCTCGGCAAACTCATTGGCGAGTGCAGACGTGATGCTGTTGGCCGCTTCGAACAACGACAAATTGTTGAGTTGGTTGAAGTTGCCGATCACGAAGGTGACCGCCATGGTCTCGCCGATCGCCCGGCCCAGGCCGAGCATGATGCCGCCGACCACGCCGGTCTTGGTGTAGGGCAGCACCACCTTGAACATCACCTCCCAGGTGGTGGAGCCGAGCGCGTAGGCCGACTCCTTCAGCATCGCCGGCGTGACCTCGAACACGTCGCGCATCACCGCGGCGATGAACGGGATGATCATGATGGCCAGGATGATGCCCGCCGACAGGATGCCGATGCCCACCGGCGCGCCGGAGACCAGGTCACGCAGCACCGGCACGTCGGCCAGCAGCTTTTGCAGCGGTTGCTGAACGAAGGTCGACAGGATCGGGCTGAACACCAGCAGGCCCCACATGCCGTAGACGATGGAAGGAACCGCCGCCAGCAGTTCGATCGCCACGCCCAGCGGGCGGCGCAACCACGAGGGCGACAGCTCGGTCAGAAACAGCGCGATGCCGAAGCTGACCGGCACCGCGATCACCAGCGCGATCAGCGAGGTCGCGACCGTGCCGTAGATCATCACCAGGCCGCCGTAGCGGTCCTGGACCGGGTCCCATTCGGTACGCCACAGGAAGCTCAGCCCGTACTCGCGGATGGCCGGCATTGCGCCGATCAGCAGCGAGATGATGATGCCGATCAACAGGGCCAGGGTCACCAATGCGGCGCCATGCGCCAGCACCGAGAAAGCGGTGTCCATCCACGGCGAGGTCCGCCGGTTGTCGGGGGGCGAGCCGAGTGGATCTGTGCGTTGCATCTTGTCGTTGTCGTAATGCGATGCCGGAAGCGTAGCAGCCACAAGGTCCTCCCCACATTTTCAGGTCCGGGCGCCGCAGCGCCCGGCGGGTTTGATCGGCGTTCGGCTTACTTGAAAGCCACTTGCTTGCCGCCGGCGTCCTTGATCTCGCCCCACTGCTTGCGAACCAGCGCCTTCACGCTGTCGGGCAGCGGCACGTATTCGAGTTCGGCGGCCATCTTGTCGCCGTTGTCCATCGCCCAGTCGAAGAACTTCAGCGTGTTTGCGGCCTGGGCAGGCTTGTCCTGCGACTTGTGCATCAGGATGAAGGTGGCACCCGACAGCGGCCAGGTCAGCTTGCCCGGCTGTTCGGTCAGCACCTGGTAGAAGGTCTTGGACCAGTCTGCGCCGGCTGCGGCAGCCTTGAAGTTGGCGTCGTCGGGCGTGGCGAACTCACCGTCCTTGTTCTTCAGCAAGGTGTAGGTCATCTTGTTCTGCTTGACGTAGGCGTACTCGACATAGCCGATCGAGTTGGGCAGGCGGTTGACGAACGCCGCCACGCCTTCGTTGCCCTTGCCACCCGCGCCGGTCGGCCAGTTCACGGCGGTGCCTTCACCGACCTTGGCCTGCCACTCGGGGTTCACCTTGGACAGGTAGTTGGTGAAGATGAAGCTGGTGCCCGAACCGTCGGCACGGCGCACGACCGAGATCGCGGCGTCGGGCAGCGGCACACCCGGGTTCAGCGCGGTCAGCGCGGCGTCGTTCCACTTGGTGATCTTGCCGAGGTAGATGTCGCCCAGCACCTGGCCGGTCAACTTGATCTGGCCCGACTGGATGCCCTTGATGTTGACCACCGGGATCACGCCGCCGATCACGGTCGGGAACTGGATCAGCCCGTCCTTGGCCAGCGCGTCGTCTTTCAGCGGCATGTCGGAAGCACCGAAATCAACCGTCTTGCCGCGGATCTGGTTCAGGCCGGCACCGGAGCCGACCGACTGGTAGTTGATGCGGGCGCCGATGGCCTTGTTGTAGGCGTCGGCCCACTTGGCATACAGCGGTGCGGGGAACGAGGCGCCGGCGCCGGTCACGTCTTGCGCCAGGGCGGCGCCTGCAAAGCCAGCCAGTGCGGCAGCGACCAGGGCGGTTCGGGAGGTGGAAGAGGTCATGGGCAATCCTTTCGGTGTGCAGGAATTCCGGTGGAAATCCGATGTGACGCACTCTAGGGACGCCGTGTGACACCCCTGTGACAGTCGGGTGGGGTGTGTCATGAGGTGGGCTGGCCACCACGGACGCCCGGCAGCGGGGGCTTGTCGCCGGCCTGTCACGGCAGCGTCACCGAACCGTCATGAACGCGCCATAACCTCCGGCCCACGGTCCTCAAGCCGAGCTTCAGCGCGGCGCCGTGCGACCCGACCCACATTCACTTCAGGAGCGACCATGAAGATTTCGATTCGACTCGCCTGCAGCGCTGCCGCTCTGCTTGCCCTGACGGCGTGCGCCACGGCACCCGCACCCAAGACCATTGCCGACACCGCGGCGGCGAACCCCCAGTTGTCGACCCTGAACAAGCTGATCGCCGACGCCGGCCTGACCGACACGCTGCGCGGCCCGGGCCCATTCACTGTGTTCGCGCCGACCAACGACGCGTTCAAGGCCGTGCCTGCCAAGACGCTGGACGCGCTGAGCAAGGACCCGGCGCTGTTGAAGTCGGTCTTGAGCTACCACGTCCTGGCGGGCAAGGTCGCCTCGGCCGACGTGAAGAACGGCCCTGCCAAGACGGTGCAGGGCGCGAATGTCGCACTGTCCAAGGCCGGCAGCTTCGTCACCATCGACGAAGCCGTGGTGACCACGGCCGACGTACCCGTCAGCAACGGCGTGGTGCACGTGATCGACCGAGTGCTGCTGCCGCCGATGAAGTGACGCGCCCCTGAGCGGCCGCCTGGCGTGGGCGGCGCAGGGCGGGCAAGTCAGCGCAAGGTGTCGGCGATGCGCTGCGCACAGTGCTGCGCCAGCGCGGCGTCGCGCGCTTCGACCATCACGCGCACCAGCGGCTCGGTGCCTGACGGACGGATCAGCACCCGCCCCTGGTCGGCCAGTTCGCGCGTTGCCGCGGCCTGCTCGCTGGCCATGCGAGTGTTCGCCTTCCAGTCGGTGCCGGGCGCCAGGCGCACGTTGATGAGCGTCTGCGGAAACAAGGTCACGTCCTCCAGCAGCTTCGCCATCGGCTTGCCGCTGCGGATCACGGCCTGCAGCACCAGCAAGGCGCTGACGATGCCGTCGCCGGTGGTGTGCTTGTCGAGCGCCAGCAGGTGACCCGAGCCTTCGCCGCCGAGTTGCCAGCCGCGCGCGGCCAGCTCTTCGAGCACGTAGCGGTCGCCCACCTTGGCGCGCACCAACTCGACGCCGCGCTTCTTCAGCGCCAGCTCGACCGCCATGTTCGTCATCAAGGTGCCTACTGCGCCGGGCACTTTCAGGCCCTGGCTTTGGCGGTCCACCACCATCAGGTAGAGCAGTTCGTCGCCGTTGTAGAGGCGGCCGCTCGAATCGACCAGTTGCAAACGGTCGGCATCGCCGTCGAGCGCCACGCCGTACTGCGCACCGTGCGCCTTGACGGCGGCCACCAGAGCGGCTGGTGCGGTGGCGCCGAAACCGGCGTTGATGTTGGTGCCGTCGGGGCTGCAGCCGATAGCAATCACTTCGGCGCCCAGCTCATGAAAAACGTCGGGCGCGACCTGGTAGGCCGCACCGTGCGCCGCATCGACGACGACCTTGACGCCCTTGAGCGACAGATCATTGCTGAAAGTGCTCTTGCAGAACTCAATGTAGCGGCCGCGTGCGTCCTCTAGCTTGCGCGCCTTGCCCAGGCTCGCCGAAGGCACCCATTCAGGCGGCCGCTCCAGCATGGCCTCGACCTCGAGTTCCCAGGCGTCAGGCAGCTTTTCGCCGCTGGCGGAGAAGAACTTGATGCCGTTGTCGGCAAACGGGTTGTGCGACGCGCTGATCACCACACCCAGGTTCAGGCGCAGCGCGCGCGTGAGGTAGGCCACACCGGGGGTGGGCAGCGGGCCCGTCAGCAGCACATCGACGCCGGCCGAGGCAAAGCCGGCTTCGAGCGACGACTCGATCATGTAGCCGGAGATGCGCGTGTCCTTGCCGATCAGCACGGTCGGCTTCGGGTCCCTGGCCTTGAGCACCCGGCCGACCGCGTGGCCGAGCCGCAGCATGAAATCAGGCGTGATCGGGGATTGGCCCACCGTACCGCGTATGCCGTCGGTTCCGAAATAGATTCTGCTCATGCTGTGCGTCTCCAGGGGCGCCATTGTTCACTGGCAGAAACCGGCGCTGCGCCACACCGCCAACGCATCGGCGCTTGCTGCGACATCGTGCACACGAATGATGCGCGCGCCCTGCCCGACCGCCGCCAGCGCCGCCGCCAGGCTGGCAGCCAGCCGCTCGTCGACCGGCCGGCCGGTGATCGCGCCGAGGGTCGATTTGCGCGACCAGCCGAGCAGCAGCGGCCGGCCGAGCGCCAGCAGTTCCGGCTGTCGGCGCAACAGGTCCAGGTTGTGTTCGACGCTCTTGCCGAAACCGATGCCCGGGTCGAGCACGATGCGCTCCTTGGCAACGCCGCGGGCCAGCAGATCGTCCAGGCGTTCTCGCAGAAACCGGCTCACTTCCTCCACCACGTCGCCGTAATTTGGCTGCTGCTGCATCGAACGCGGCTCGCCGCGCATATGCATCAGGCAGATGCCGCAGCCGGGGTGGGCCAGCACAGCCTGCACAGCGCCCGGCGCGCGCAAGGCCCCGATGTCATTGACGATGTCGGCGCCCAGGTCCAGCGCGGCTCGCATCACCTCGGGCTTGACGGTGTCGATGGACACCGGGCAGCCCAGGGTCAATGCCCCAGCCAGCACCGGCAGCACGCGGTCGAGTTCTTCCTGCACGCTGACCGGCTCGGCGCCGGGGCGGCTGGATTCACCACCGAGGTCGAGGATGTCGGCGCCCTCGCGCAGCAGTTGCTCGCAATGTTTCAGCGCGGCCGCCGTCGTTGCCAGCCGGCCGCCGTCGGAGAACGAATCGGGCGTCAGGTTGACGATGCCCATCACCTGGACCCGTGTCAGGTCGATCTTGAACCGTGTGGTTTGCCAGTGCATGGAACAGAAACGGGGCCGAAGCCCCGTTGTCGAATCGCGCGGCCGGGTTCGTCAGGCGGCGGCAGGCGCACTGCCCGGCGTCACCGGCGGCGGCATCACGCTGGGCCGGGCGGTTGCCGGCGTCCAGTCCTTGGGTGGACGCGGCGGTTTGCCGCCCATGATGTCGTCGATCTGGTCGGAGTCGATTGTTTCCCACTCCAGCAAGGCGGCTGCCATGGCGTGCATCTTGTCCTTGTTCTCTTCGATCAGCTTGCGCGCCAGCGCGTACTGCTCGTCGATGATGCGGCGGATCACCGAGTCGACTTTCTGCATCGTCTGCTCGGACACATTCACCTGCCGCGTCACCGAACGGCCGAGGAAGACCTCGCCCTCGTTCTCGGCATAGACCATCGGGCCCAATTCGTCGGACATGCCGTAGCGCGTGACCATGTCGCGCGCGATCTGCGTGGCACGCTCGAAGTCGTTGCTGGCGCCGGTGGTCATCTGGTTCATGAACACCTCTTCGGCAATGCGCCCGCCGAACAGCACCGAAATGGTGCTCAGCATGCGCTCCTTGTCGAGGCTGTAGCGGTCGGTCTCGGGCAGTTGCATCGTCACGCCCAGCGCGCGGCCGCGCGGAATGACGGTGACCTTGTGCACCGGGTCGGTCTTGGGCACCAGCCGCGCCACCAGCGCGTGGCCCGACTCGTGGTAGGCGGTGTTCCTGCGCTCTTCTTCGGGCATGACCATGGACTTGCGCTCGGGGCCCATCATGATCTTGTCCTTGGCCTTCTCGAAGTCGACCATCTCGACCACCCGCCCACTGCGGCGCGCGGCGAACAGCGCCGCCTCGTTGACCAGGTTGGCCAGGTCGGCGCCCGAGAAGCCGGGCGTGCCGCGCGCCAGGATGTCGGCGCGGATGTCCTGCCCCACCGGCACCTTGCGCATGTGAACGTTGAGGATCTGCTCGCGGCCACGCACGTCGGGCAGGGTCACATAGACCTGCCGGTCGAAGCGGCCCGGGCGCAGCAGCGCGGGGTCGAGGATGTCGGGCCGGTTGGTCGCGGCCATCACGATCACGCCGACATTGGTCTCGAAACCGTCCATCTCGACCAGCATCTGGTTCAGGGTCTGCTCGCGCTCGTCGTTGCCGCCGCCCAGGCCGGCGCCGCGGTGGCGGCCGACAGCGTCGATTTCGTCAACGAAGATGATGCAGGGAGCGCTCTTCTTGGCCTGCTCGAACATGTCGCGCACACGCGCCGCGCCGACGCCGACAAACATCTCGACGAAGTCGGAGCCCGAGATCGAGAAGAACGGCACCTTGGCTTCGCCGGCAATCGCCTTGGCGAGCAGGGTTTTGCCGGTTCCCGGGGGCCCGACCAGCAGCACGCCGCGCGGAATGCGCCCGCCAAGCTTCTGGAACTTCTGCGGGTCCTTCAGGAAGTCGACCAGTTCCTTGACCTCTTCCTTGGCCTCGTCGCAACCGGCCACGTCGGCAAAAGTAGTGGTGTTGTTGGCTTCGTCCAGCATGCGTGCCTTGGACTTGCCGAAGCTGAACGCACCGCCCTTGCCGCCGCCCTGCATCTGGCGCATGAAGTAGATCCAGACGCCGATCAGCAGCAGGATCGGGCCCCAGGACGCCAGCATGCTGAGCAGGAACGACGGCTCCTCGCGCGGCTTCACGTCGAACTTGATGCCGTTGTTGATCAGGTCGCCGACCAGGCCGCGATCGAGGTAGGTGGCGGTGGTGCGCAGTTCCTTGTCGTCGGTGGTGCGGGCGCGGATTTCGGTGCTGCCGCCCGGGCCTTCCTGCAATTGCACGGTCTTGATGCGCTTGCTGCGCACCTCTTCGAGGAAGTCGGAATAACCGATCATTCCGCCCTGCGCCACGCCGCGGTCGAACTGCTTGAACACCGTGAACAGCACGAGTGCAATCACCAGCCAAACAGCGACTTTGGAAAACCATTGGTTGTTCAACGCGGCTCCTCTCCGGGTCAAGACGTCCGAGCGGGCGACAGGATTCGCCCGATTCCCCGGCATATGGGCACGATTTTAATCCAAGCAAGCCCCGCGGCCTCGCGGCCTTCCACGCCGTCAGAAGGGCTGCAACGGCGGTATTCGTCGATTGATTGGCAAACCTGCTGCGTTGCGGCAGATCAGGCGGCAGCCCGAGCGCTGGCGTGGCGCGCCAGCCAGGCCTCCAGGTCGGCTTGGGCCAACGGCCGGCTGAAGTAGTAACCCTGCACTTCGTTACAACCCTGGTCGCGCAGGTACTCAAGCTGCTCGACCGTCTCGACGCCCTCGGCAATGGTCTTGAGCTTGAGCGAGCGCGCCATGCTGATGATGGCGTTGACGAGTGACTCGTCGCCCGGGTCCTTGCCCAGGTCGCGCACGAACGACTGGTCGATCTTGAGCTTGTCGATTTCGATGCGGCGCAGGTAACTCAGCGACGAGTAGCCGGTGCCGAAGTCGTCGATCGACAGCTTGCAGCCGCGTGCGCGCAGCTGGGCCAGCATCGCAATGGCCATTTCGGGGTTGCTGAATGCGGCACTTTCGGTCAGTTCGAGCTCGAGGTATTGGGGCGGAAGTCCGGCATCGGCCAGGCAGGATTCGACCAGGTCGGGCAAGTCCCTCTGACGCAGTTGCACCGCCGAGATGTTGACCGCCACCAGGCGCAGCGGCGAACCCGCATCGAGCCACGCGCGCATCTGCCGCGTGGCGGTGCGCAGCACCCATTCGCCGATCGGCAGGATCAGGCCCGTCTCTTCGGCCAGCGGGATGAATTCGCCCGGGGAGATCGAGCCCAGCTCCGGGCTCTTCCAGCGCAGCAGCGCTTCGACCCCGAAACACTCTCCGGTCGCCAGGTCGATCTGCGGCTGGTAATGCAGCGAAAGTTCGTCGCGCCGCACCGCATGGCGCAGGCTGGCCTCGAGCTGGATGTGGCGCGCCGATCGCTCCTGCATCTCCGAGGTGAAGAAGCGAAAGGCGTTACGGCCTTCGCGCTTGGCACGGTACATCGCCACGTCGGCCGACTTGGACAGGCTGTCGAAGTCCTTGCCATCGCCGGGGAACATGGCCACGCCCACCGACGGCGTGACGCTGAGCTCGTGCGCGCCGATCTGGCACGGTTGGCCAATGCTGGCCAGCAGCTTTTTGGCCACCACCATGGCACCGGCCGCCGGGGTGTTGGGCAGCAGCAGCACAAACTCGTCGCCGCCCAGGCGCGATACGGTGTCTTGCACGCGCACCGTCTGGGTCAGGCGCTGGCCGACCGCGATCAGCAGCTTGTCACCGTAGTCGTGACCGAGGGTGTCGTTGACGTGTTTGAAGCGATCCAGGTCCAGGAACATCAGCGCCAACGGCTCGCCGGTGCGCTCGGCCACGCGGATCGCCTGCCCCACGCGGTCGCCGAACAGCGTGCGGTTGGGCAGGTTGGTGAGCGGGTCGAAATTGGCCAGGCGCCGGATGTTCTCTTCGGCGCGCTTGTGCTGGGTCACGTCGGTGGCTTCGGGCAGCAGGAAGGCCACTTCACCTTCGGCGCCGAACACCGGTCGAATCGAAAAGTCCAGCACCATCTCGGTCCCGTCGGACCGCAGGTGCGAAATTTCGAACCGGCTGGGCTCGCCGAGCGCCGCCTGAGTGATCGCCTCGCGCACGGTCGCCTGGCTTTCCGGCGTCGCCGTCCACAGCCCGGTGCGCCAGAACTCATGGCCCATCAAGGCCTCCAGCGGCAGGCCGAGCAGCTGGTGGACCTGGCGGTTCAGGTGCAGCACCCGGCCACTGGTGTCGAGCAGGCCGATGAACTGCATGCTGCTGTCCAGCATGGCGTGCAGCTTGAGTTCGTTGAGCTCGAGCATGCGCTGCAACCGGCGCTGGTGCAGCAGGTTGCGCACTCGCGTACGCATCACCGGCACGTCGACCGGCTTGGTCAGGAAGTCGCACGCGCCCAGTTCGAGGCCGTGGTTTTCGCTGCCCTCCGAGGTGTCGGCGGTCACGAAGATCACCGGCAGGTCGCAGGTGTGCGGGTCTTCGCGCAAATGGCGCATCACCTCGTGGCCGCTCATGCCGGGCATCATCACATCGAGCAGCACCAGGTCGGGCCGGTCTTCGCGGCGCGCCAGCGCGAGTGCCGCCTTGCCACTGGTGGCGGTCTTGATGCGGTAGTCGTCGCGCAGGGCGGCCGACAGCACCTGCAGGTTGGCAGGCACGTCATCGACGAGCAGCAACAACTGCTTGGGCATCACCGGGGGCGGATAGGTCATGGAGCGTCCCTCATGCGGTCGCGCAGGCTTGGGGGTGGGCCACCACGGACGCCAGCCTGCGCAGCTCCGTCGCAGCTTCTTCATGAGCGAAGTCGAAAAGGTGCTGGCACAGCCGGGTGACCGCCGGCATCGGCAGAGCGCCGACGCTTTCGCGCTTGAGTGCCTCGATCAGTTCGTCGGGCACGAGCTCTTGTTCGTTCACATAACGTTGCAGTTCGTCCAGCATGGGCTGCAGCGCGGCACGTTTGGCGGCGCTGATCACCGACTGCGCAGCGCCTTCGGTCGATGGCGCGGTGTCGGCCGGGCAAAGCACCTGCAAGCCCTTCAGGGTGCGCTCCAGTTCGCTGGCAAACGACGCATCGTCGACCTGGGCGGCGCCAGACTTGATCTGCACCTCGAGCGCGCCGGCCGCGTTCGCCAGGGTCATCAGCCCCAGGGTGCCCGCCACCCCCTTGATCGAATGCAGTTGCGGCAACGCCGCCGACGGTTCACCAGCGCCCAGCGTGCTGCGCAGCGAGCCGAGCGCGTCCTGTTGCTGGGCCACGAACGAGCGCAGCAATTGCATCAGGCGCACTTCGTTGCCGCGCATGCGGCGCAGCGCCGTGGCAGCGTCGAAACCTTCGAGCTTGATGGCGAACACGCTGCTTGCGGAGCCGGGCTGGCCCAGCTCGGGAGTGGTCGGCGCACGCGGGGCACTGCCGCGCAGGGCCAGGTTCGCCGGCAGCCAGCGGCGCAACGCACGCAGAAGGTCGTCCGGATCGACCGGCTTGGCAACGAAGTCGACCATGCCGACGGCCTCGCAGCGGCCCCGATCGTCGCTCATCACCGCGGCCGTCATCGCAACGATCGGAAGGTGCTGGTAGGCCGGCATTGCCCGGATCGCGCGCGCGGATTCGATGCCGTCCATCACCGGCATGTGCAGATCCATCAGGATCATGTCGAAGGGGTGCGCCTGGACCTGATCGACGGCCTCGGCGCCGTTGTTGGCCATCACCACCGTCACGCCGTAGCTGGCCAGGAACTCACTGGCCACCTCCTGATTGAGCAGGTTGTCCTCGACCAGCAGCACGCGCGCGCCGTCGAAGCGCACCCTGGCACCTTCGGCCGGGCGCTGGGCGCCTGCGCCGACGCTGCCCTCGGGCTGCTGCAGACGCGTCAGCACATCGAACATCATCGACGGCACGATCGGCTTGGTCAGTACAACCTCGGCCGCCGCGTTGGAAAACTCCTTCTGAAGCTGCTCTCGGCCATACCCGGTGACCATGACGGCGAACGGTGGGCACAGGCCCTGCCCGGTCTGCTCGCGCATCACGCGGGCCATGTCCATGCCGTTCATCTCGGGCATGCGCCAATCCAGCAGCACCACGTCGTAAGGTATCCCGCCGGCCTGGCGCTCGCGCAGGCGCGCCAAACCATCGGCCGGGCTGGCGGTGGTGTCGACCGCCAGCCCCCAGGAGGCGAGCATGTTCTCGAGAATGATGCGCGAGGTCTCCTGATCGTCGACCACGAGCGCACGCAGGCCGCGCAGACGCTGCAGGTCGGGGCCGCTGCTCGGGATGGCGGGGCGGCGCACGCGGAACTCGAACGTGAAGGTGCAACCCTTGCCTTCGATGCCATCGACGGTGATCTCGCCCTGCATCAACGCCACCAGCTTCTGGCTGATCGTCAGGCCCAGCCCGGTGCCGCCATACCGGCGGGTGACCGAGTTGTCGGCCTGGGTGAAAGCCTGGAACAGGCGCCCTTGCTGCTCTTTGGACAGGCCGATGCCGGTGTCGCTGACCGAGATGCGCATCGTGTTGCCCAGCGCGTTCGTTCCCGCCAACTCGGCCTTGACGCGAATCTCGCCGCGTTCGGTGAACTTGATCGCATTGCCGATCAGGTTGTTCAGCACCTGGGTCAGGCGCAGCGGGTCGCCGATGACTTCCGTCGGCACGTCCGGCGCGATCTCCAGGAACAACACCAGCCCTTTCTGCTCGATCTGCGCACCGAACAGATCGGCCACGCCGCTGAGCGTCTCTTCGAGACTGAACTGGATCTCCTCCAGCTCCATGCAGCCGGCTTCGATCTTGGAATAGTCGAGCACGTCGTTCAAGATGCCCAGCAGCGCCCTCGACGCCGAATGCACTTTGCTCAGGTGGTCGTTCTGGCGCGGGTTGAGTTCGGTGTTGAGCACCAGTCGGGTCAGGCCGATGATCGCGTTCAGCGGCGTGCGGATCTCGTGGCTCATGTTGGCCAGGAATTCGCTCTTGGCGCGGCTGGCGGCGTCGGCCGCTTCCTTGGCCTGGCGCAAGGTGGCTTCGAGCTGCTTCTGTTCCGAGATGTCCTGGTACAGCCCGACCATGCGGACCGCCTGGCCGCGCGCATCGCGCTCGATCACGCGGCCGGTGTCCAGCACCCAGACCTCGCGGCCCATTTTGTGGCGCATGCGGCGCTCGCGCCGGTACTCTTCCGCGCTGCCATCGACCAGGGTGGTCATCGAGTCACGGATCGGCGCGTGCTCCCCGGGCAGGTCGAGCAAGGCCCAGGTGTCCACATGCGGAACCAGCTCGTCCGGCACATAACCCAGCATCTCGCAGAAACGCGGGTCGAACACCGTTTCGCCGCTGGGCACATGCCATTCCCACTGTCCCAGCCCGGCGCTTTGCATTGCGAGCGACTGGCGCAGCCGGCTGAGCACGAGTGCGGCTTCGGCGTTTTTGCGCTGGGTGATGTCTTGTGACGTCCCGACCATCTGCAGCGCGCGGCCGGCCGCGCTGCGTTGCGTGACCATGCCGGTCGTGAAGAACCAGACCCAGTGACCCTCCTCGTGGCGCATGCGGTGCTCGACGACGAATTCGGCGCACTGCCCCTTCAGGCAGGTCCACAGCGCCCGGTCCACCGCCGGCAGTTCTTCCTCGGGCATGCGGCGCCGCCAGGTGTGCGACGTGGGCTCGAGCGCCGAGACGGCGCAGCCCAGGCTCATCGCCCAGAGCATGTCGAACACCATGTGGTCACGCTCGACGTCCCAGCTCCACAGCCCGAGCCCGGCGTTCTGCATCGCCAGCAGCTGGCGCTGCATCCTCAGCGCCTCGTTGCACTTGCGATCGGTCGCGTCGAGCGCCACGATCACCAGGCCCGTGACCGGCCCCGCGGCGCAGTGCGTCGGGGTCACGATCACATCGGCCCACAGTTGGCGGTCGTCCTCCAGATCGCGCCGAAGCTCGAATCGGGCGCTGGCAGATCGGCCGGAGAGCAACTCGTCGAGCTGCGCTGCAATCTCGGCCTGCTGATCGGAAGGGGCCAACGTCTGCAACGGTGCGCCCATGAACTCCCCGGCCGGCACCCCCATCACGCGGGCGAATGCCGGGTTCGCGCGGCTCAGCCGCCCCATGGCATCGGTGCCCGCCATGCCGGCCCCGGCATGTTCAAAGTGGGTGTCAAACACGGCCGAACCCGCCAGTGGCAACAACAGCGAGCGGCGCCACCCGGCGCGGGAGCGCCGGGTCGGTGTTGGTCAAGACGCGGAAAGCGCAAGCCATGATGTGCTCCTTGCCACGCGCTCGGTCGAGTGAGGAAAATCCACACCTTCCGAAGGGATCACGTCGGTTGCTTATCGGCACCCAGCTTCGAAACTTGGGCCCGAATTGTCAACCCACGTGAACTTGGCCACACGGGCGAAGACCCTCAGGCGCGCGGTTTCAAGCCAATCCCGACCAGGAAGGTCTCGGAGGACTTGTCGCGCGAGGCTTTCGGCTTGATCGGTTTGACGACCCGGAAGCTGGTCTTGAAGAGTTTGGCCAATTGGCTGTAGCCGCTGCCATGGAACACCTTGCACACCAGCGCGCCCTGCGGCGTGAGGTGGTTCTGGGCAAATTCGACCGCGAGTTCGACCAGGTGGCTCATGCGCGCCGCGTCCGAACTCTCGATGCCCGACAGGTTGTGCGCCATGTCGGAAATCACCACATCCACCGGCCGGCCGCCCACCAGCGCTTCCAGCTCGGCCAGCACCGCCGCCTCGCGAAAGTCACCCTGGATGAAGCTGACGCCTTCGATCGGCTCGAAGTCCAGCACGTCCAGCGCGATGATCGTCCCGTTCAGCGCACCGGCCGCCGCACCGCCGACGCCCGCCTCCTTGGGCGCGAACTTGCGCCGCACGTACTGGCTCCAGGCCCCCGGCACGGCGCCCAGGTCAACGACCAACTGGCCCGGCTTGAGCAGGTGCAGCGCCTCGTCGATCTCCTTCAGCTTGTAGGCGGCGCGGGCGCGGTAGCCCTCGCGCTGAGCCTGTTTCACGTAAGGATCGTTGACATGGTCGTGCAGCCACGCCTTGTTCACCTTCTTGCTCTTGGTCTGAGTCTTCATGCTGCACCGATAATACGGGGATGCCTGCCATTCAATTGAGCCCTGCCCAGCGCAAGGAAAAACGTGCCGACGCCCATCACCTCGACCCGGTGGTGATGATCGGCTCCGACGGCCTGACCCCCGCCGTGCAGAAGGAAACCGACGCGGCGCTGAACGCTCACGGCCTGATCAAGGTGCGGGTGCTGTCAGACGAACGTGACACACGCGAGACCATCTTTGCCGCCCTGGCCGACGCGCTGAACGCGGCACCGATCCAGCACATCGGCAAACTGCTGGTGCTGTGGCGCCCGGTGCCCGAGAAAGAGAAAGTCGAACGCGCCGACCGCAAACCGGGCCCGCGGGTGGTGAAGATCCTCAAGTTCTCCAAGAGCGGCAACCACCGCGCACAGGTCAAGAAGATCAAGGTGCTGGGCAACGAGCGCATTGCCGCTGGCGGCGAACTCAAGCGCGCGCGCAGGCGCATCACCAGCGTGAAGAAGAGCTCTCAGCAGCCCTGAGCGACGAACCCGGTGCGTTTCATCGCAAGCCCATGCGCCACGCAAGCACGCACACCAGCAGCGCCTTCAACGCAAAGAAGCCCGCCGATGCCGCGTGCAGCGCCCCGAACGACCAGGCGCCCTGCCCGGCGCGCGCTGCAGCCATCATCTGCACCGCAAAGTAGCCCGCCACGGTGCAGAACAGCACGCCCATCAGCAGCAGGATGTTGGGGCTGAGCACCGAGCCGCGGCCAGCTTGCGCAGCAGCCATCGCACGTTTGCGCTCGAAGGCGAACAACAGCACCACCAGCAGCAGGCTCAGGTAGGCCTCTTGCGCAAACAGGCGCCCGACCACGCGGCCAGCGTCTGCCGATGGGAGTACCGCAAATGCAGCCGGCGCGGCCAGCCCGGCGATGCACAACAACACCCCGGCCCACAAGCCGGCCAGCCACTGCGCCCAGCGCGCCAGCGTCATCGGCAGGCCCTGCGCCAAAACATCAGACGTAACGCACGTCGACGATCTCGTAGTGCTTGAGCCCGCCCGGGGCCTGCACCTCGGCGACGTCGCCGACTTCCTTGCGGATCAGCGCGCGCGCGATCGGCGAGCTGATCGAGATCTTGCCCACCTTCAGATCGGCCTCGTCGTCGCCGACGATCTGGTAGGTCACGCGCGTGCCGCTGTCTTCGTCTTCCAGCTCGACGGTGGAGCCGAAAACGATGCGCCCGCCGGCGTCCAGGGTCGTCGGGTCGATGATCTGCGCCGCAGCCAGCTTGCTTTCGATCTCGAGGATGCGCCCTTCGATGAAGCCCTGTTTGTCCTTGGCGGCTTCGTACTCGGCGTTCTCCGACAGGTCACCCTGCGCGCGCGCTTCGGAGATGGCCTGGATCACGGCGTGCCGCTCCACCGTCTTCAGGCGCGCGAGTTCCTCCTTCAGCTTGTCGGCGCCGCGCACGGTCAGGGGAATGGTGATCATGATGAATCCAGGCAGTAGAAACGAAACCGCCGCCAGAAAGACCGGCGGCGGTATGAAAGCGGCGCTAGTTTAGTGCAGTTCGGCGTGCAATTCCTGCAGCGAAACCACCACCAGATCGTCCTGGTGCTTCATGCCTTCGACCGCCGCTTCGCAGCCCGCCATGCTGGTGTAGTAGGTCACCCGGTGAGCGAGCGCGGCCTGGCGGATGTGGCGTGAATCGGCGATCGCGGTGCGGGTTTCGTCCACCGTGGTGAAGACGAGCTGAATCTCGCCGGCCTTGACCATGTCGACGATGTGCGGCCGGCCGTCCTTGACCTTGTTGACGGCTCGCACCGGCACGCCGGCCTCGGCAATCGCCGCAGCCGTGCCCTTGGTGGCCACGATGGCAAAGCCCATCGCGTGCAGCTGCTGCGCCACCACCACCGCGCGCGCCTTGTCGGCGTTCTTCACGGTGATGCACACCGTGCCTTGGGTCGGCAGGCGCGAGCCCGCGCCGAGCTGGCTCTTCAGCATCGCCTCGCCGAAGCTGCGGCCGGCCCCCATCACCTCACCGGTGGAGCGCATCTCGGGCCCGAGGATCGGGTCCACTCCCGGGAACTTGTTGAACGGGAACACCGCTTCCTTGACCGAGAAGTACGGCGGAATCACCTCGCCGGGCTCGCGCCCGTTGTTGCTGCGTTTCTGGTCCGACAACTTCTGCCCGACCATGCAGCGCGCGGCGATCTTGGCCAGCGGCTGACCGGTGGCCTTGGACACGAACGGCACGGTGCGCGAGGCACGCGGGTTCACTTCCAGCACGTACACGACGGCGCTGTCGCCTTCACCCTGAATGGCGAACTGAACGTTCATCAGCCCGACCACCTTGAGCGCCTTGGCCATCTCCTTGGTCTGGCGCCGCATCTCGTCTTGCAGCGTCTGCGGCAGCGAATACGGCGGCAGCGAGCAGGCCGAGTCGCCCGAATGGATGCCGGCCTGTTCGACGTGCTCCATGATGCCGCCGATCATCACCGCGTTGCCGTCGCTGATGCAGTCGACATCGACCTCGATCGCGTCGTCGAGAAAGCGGTCGAGCAGCACCGGCGACTTCTCGCTCACGCGCACCGCCTCGCGCATGTAGCGCTCCAGGTCCTTGTCGCCGTGCACGATCTCCATCGCGCGGCCGCCCAGCACGTAGCTCGGGCGCACCACCAGCGGGTAGCCGATCTCCTGAGCCAGCAGCAGCGCCTGCTCTTCGGTGCGGGCGGTGCGGTTGGGCGGCTGCTTCAGGCCGAGCGCGTGCAGCAGTTTCTGGAAGCGCTCGCGGTCTTCGGCAATGTCGATGCTGTCGGGCGAGGTGCCGACGATGGGCACGCCGGCGCGCTCCAGATCGAGCGCGAGCTTCAGAGGCGTCTGCCCGCCGTACTGCACGATCACGCCGACGGGCTTTTCCTTATCGACGATCTCGAGCACGTCTTCCAAGGTCACCGGCTCGAAGTACAAGCGGTCGGACGTGTCGTAATCGGTCGACACGGTCTCGGGGTTGCAGTTGACCATGATGGTCTCGTAGCCGTCTTCGCGCATCGCCAGCGCCGCGTGCACGCAGCAGTAGTCGAACTCGATGCCCTGGCCGATGCGGTTCGGCCCACCGCCCAGCACCATGATCTTGCGGCGCGCGGTCGGCTCGGCCTCGCATTCGCCGTCCACATGTTCGTAAGTCGAATACATGTACGCGGTCTGCGTGGCGAATTCGGCCGCGCAGGTGTCCACGCGCTTGTAGACCGGGCGCACACCCAGGCGGTGGCGCAACTGGCGCACCTCGTGCTGGTTCGTCGCCATCAGCTTGCCCAGGCGGCGGTCGGAGAAGCCCTTCTGCTTGAGGAAACGCAGTTCTTCGGCCGACAGGCTGGACAACGCGCGCCCGGCGAGCGCCTGTTCGGTCTGCACCAACTGCTCGATCTGGGCCAGGAACCACGGGTCGATCGCGGTCTCTTCGAACACTTCCTGCAGGCTCAGGCCGATGCGGAACGCGTCGGCCACATAAAGAATGCGCTCCGGCCCGGCCTCACCGATCTCCTGCACGATCTCCTCGCGGTCGCTGCTGCGCTCGCTCAAGCCGTCGATGCCCGTTTCCAAACCACGCAGCGCCTTCTGGAAACTCTCCTGGAAGGTGCGGCCGATGGCCATCACCTCGCCAACCGACTTCATCTGCGTCGTCAGGCGCGAATCGGCGGCCGGGAACTTCTCGAACGCGAAACGCGGAATCTTCGTGACGACGTAGTCGATGCTCGGCTCGAAGCTCGCCGGCGTGGCGCCGCCGGTGATGTCGTTGCGCAACTCGTCCAAGGTGTAGCCGACCGCCAGCTTGGCCGCCACCTTGGCGATCGGGAAGCCGGTCGCCTTGGACGCCAGCGCCGACGAGCGCGACACGCGCGGGTTCATCTCGATCACCACCATGCGCCCGTCTTTCGGGTTGATCGAGAACTGCACGTTGGAGCCGCCGGTGTCCACGCCGATCTCGCGCAGGATCGCGATGGATGCGTTGCGCAGCAGCTGGTATTCCTTGTCGGTCAGGGTCTGGGCCGGCGCCACGGTGATCGAGTCGCCGGTGTGGATGCCCATCGGGTCGAGGTTCTCGATCGCGCAGACGATGATGCAGTTGTCGGCCTTGTCGCGCACCACCTCCATCTCGAATTCTTTCCAGCCGATCAGGCTTTCCTCGATCAGCAGTTCCTTGGTCGGCGACAGGTCGAGGCCGCGCTTGCAGATCTCTTCGAACTCATCCGGGTTGTAGGCGATGCCGCCGCCGGTGCCACCCAGGGTGAAGCTGGGGCGCACCACCATAGGGAAACCGTTGCCGCCGATGTCGGCGCGGATGCGCTTTTGCACCGCCAGCGCGTCTTCCATCGAGTGCGCGATGCCGCTCTTGGCGGAGGCCAGGCCGATGCCGGTCATCGCATCCTTGAACTTGAGCCGGTCCTCAGCTTTCTCGATCGCCTTCTCGTTCGCGCCGATCATCTCGACGCCGTACTTGGCCAGCACGCCGTGCTTGTGCAGGTCGAGCGCGCAGTTCAGCGCGGTCTGGCCGCCCATGGTCGGCAACACGGCGTCGGGCCGTTCCTTGGCGATGATCTTCTCGACGATCTGCCAGGTGATGGGCTCGATGTACGTCACATCGGCCATCTCCGGGTCGGTCATGATCGTCGCCGGGTTGCTGTTGACGAGGATGACCTTGTAGCCCTCCTCGCGCAGCGCCTTGCAGGCCTGTGCGCCGGAGTAGTCGAACTCGCAGGCCTGGCCGATGATGATCGGGCCGGCACCGATGATGAGGATGGTCTTGAGGTCGCTGCGCTTAGGCATGGTGGTCCCGGTGTGTCTGCATCAGCGCGGTGAATCGGTCGAAGAGATAGGCAATGTCGTGCGGACCGGGCGAGGCCT
>JANOQS010000080.1:0-19150 GCA_031414975.1 Methylibium sp.
GTGACCTCGCTGTAGTGCAGCCCGAACGGGTTGATCAGGAAGTGCTTGGTGCCCGGCGGCCCGGGCACGCGCAGCGAGATGTGGTTGTAGATCAGCTCGGTCCAGCCCATGTGGTTGAAGATGCGGTAGCAGGCGGCGAGCTGCACGCGGGCGGCCCACTCTTCGGGGCTGAAGTGCTCGGGGCGGGGGAACTTGCGTTGGTGGTCGGGGTTCATCGCAGTCTCCTGGCAGGTGCTGATGTTCTCAGACGAAGCGGAAGCCCACGCCGCCCAACGCGCCGTAGTCGACGTGGAAGGTGTCGCCAGCCTTGGCGGTGGTGGGCCGGGTGAACGAGCCACCGAGCACCACGTCGCCAGCGTTCAGTTGTTCATCAAAGGCGCTGATCTTGTTGGCCAGCCAGGCCACGCCGTTGGCCGGGTGGTTCAGCACCGCGGCGGCCAGGCCCGTCTCTTCGATCACGCCGTTCTTGTAGAGCATGGCGCCGACCCAGCGCAGGTCGACGTCGTTCGGCCGCACCGGCCGGCCGCCGAGCACGATGCCGGCGTTGGCGGCAAAGTCGGCGATGGTGTCGAAGACCTTGCGCATCTCTTTCGTGTCGCGGTCGAACTGCTCGATGCGTGCGTCGATGATCTCGATGGCTGGCGTGACGTACTCGGTGGCGGCCAGCACGTCGAACAGCGTCACGCCCGGGCCTTTGAGCGGCCGGCCGAGGATGAAGGCGAGTTCCACCTCGATGCGCGGTGCGATGAAGCGGTTGAAGGGAATGTCGCTGCCCTGCTCGAAGAACATGTCGTCCATCAGCGGTGCGAAGTCGGGCTCGGTGATCTGGCTGGCCATTTGCA
The DNA here is from genome assembly GCA_031414975.1 of Methylibium sp. Classification (GTDB taxonomy): domain Bacteria; phylum Pseudomonadota; class Gammaproteobacteria; order Burkholderiales; family Burkholderiaceae_C; genus LGRD01. The sequence continues at coordinate 843 of JANOQS010000080.1, forward strand.
TCGCGCGCGACGTGAGCCCGATCTTGCGGCCCTTGATCGTGCGGCCGTCGGCGAGTTCGAGCTTGACCCATTCGCGCTGGACGGCGTAACCGTCGTCGATCGTCATCTGCGGGTGGCGCTTGGAAAAGTGCCGCACCTGCGTGCGCGACTTGCGCGCCTGGTACAGCTCGCGCGCGAGTTCGGTGATCGTGGTGGGAGCAAGCATTGAGATCAGGCCTTGTTGAACAGCGGGTGCAGGTTGCCAAGTTTGGCGTCGAACACCTCGCCGCCTTCGTCGATCTGCAGGGTGATGCCAACCGGTCGCTGCGCCAGCACCGGCGCGAAGTGCGCTTGCACGGCGGCGGCCAGCGCATCACCGGCGTTCTTCTTCGCCATGTCGCTGCGGCCGCGCGCCATGCGCAGGTTGAGGTAGACGAAGGCGTAGTCGCGCTGCGAGTCCGCCACTGCAGAGTGCGCGGCCGGGTAGGCCAGCACGCGAACGCCGCCGATGGGGAAGACGGCCTGGGCGTTTTCGTCGCGCGCGTCGATCATCGTGTCGGCCAGGGTGCGGCACAACGCCGGCATGTCGGTCTCGGCGTCGAGTTGCGGGGTGTAGAGGATCACCAGGTGCGGCATCGTGGTTCCTTCGTCAACGTTTGTTTCAAAGCCGCCCGGCGCCGCCGCGCGGGCCGCCGATGTCGGCAAGGTCCACCGGCATCGGCGTGACCGGGAACACCGCGTTGATCTGCCCGGTGCCCGAACTGGGAAAGAACGGCGTGACCACCTCGGCTTGGCCGGTGTAGTGGTGCCAGCCCAGCGCGCCGAGCAACATCGCGGTGTCGTGCATGAAACCTTCGCCGTGGCCCTTGGCAGCGTACTCGGGCAGCATCTCGCAGAACCTGGCCCACTCGCCGCGCTGCCACATGCTCACCACGTGGTGGTCGAGTTCTTCGAGGAAGGGGCTCCACATCTTGTTCGCATATTCCGGCGCCAGGCCGTTCTGCGCAAAGCGGTGGCTCAAGGATCCGCTGGCGAAGAACGCGACCGTGCCGTCGTAGTGCCGCTCGACCGCCTGGCGCATGGCCCAGCCCAGTCGCGCGCTGTCGGCCAGGTAATGCACCATGCACAGGGCCGAGACCGAGATCACCTTGAAGTGCTGGTCGGCGTTCATGTAGCGCATGGGCACCAAGGTGCCGTATTCCATCGGCAAGGTGGTCGCGTCGTGCGCGAGCGTTTCAACACCGTGCTCGTTGCACACCTTGCCGAGCAACTTGCCGAGCGCCGGGTTGCCCGGGTACTCGTAGGCCATGTTGCTGATGAAGTGCGGCAACTCGTTGCTGGTGTACAGGCCCTTGAAGTGCGGGGCGCAGTTGATGTGATAGTTGGCGTTGACCAGCCAGTGTGTGTCGAACACCACGATGGTGTCGACACCGAGTTCGCGGCAGCGCCTTCCTATTTCAATGTGACCGTCGATGGCGGATTGCCGCGTGCCCTTCTGCGGGCCGTCGAGCTCGCTCAGGTACATCGACGGGACGTGTGTGATCTTGGCGGTCAGCGCGAGTTTGCCCATGATTGGCGTCCTTGTTATTTGCTGCCGTGGTGGGGTGTGTCAGAAGCGTACTGCTGGCGGTTGGTGCGGCTCGCGGCGGGCGGTACCCGCCGTGGGCTCATGCTGGGGCGGTCTGCGCTGGCGCTCCGACTGCGCTGCGGTGCTCGGTCTCGCGGCCCGTCGCCGAACTCGCTCCGCTTGCTTCGCAGCGCTACGCTCAAGCAGGCGGCGACAAGTCAGTCTACGAACGCGCTCCGCGCGGGGCCGCGAGCACTCCGCTCCTCGCCGCCCCAGAAATCGCCCCCGCCGGGCACCGCCCGCCGCGAGCGGAACCGGTTGTGCTCTTTGCCGCAAATAGAAAAGCCGGTGCCGCAAAGGTGCGTTCGGGCAGGTCGGAGGGCGCCTCTGAGGCGGCGAGGAGCACAGGGCTCGTGGCCCGCGCGCGCAGCGCGCTTCGTGAACTGACTTGTCGCCGCCTGTTTGAACGTAGTCGAACGAAGTGAGCGAAGTGAGTTCGGCGACGGGCCGCGAGACCGAGCACCGCAGCGCAGTCGGCTGTACCCGGCCGACCGCCTCAGCGAAGCCCTCCGGCCTGCCCGTACGCACCTTTGCCTCTCGACCGGAACAGGACCGCACTCAAACCCCCCAATGCGGAATGTGGTGCGACCCCAGCGACACGCACACGTTCTTCGGCTCCAGGAACACCTCGTAGCTCCAGGTCCCGCCTTCGCGCCCGGTGCCCGAGGCCTTGGTGCCGCCGAACGGCTGGCGCAGGTCGCGCACGTTCTGGCTGTTGACGAAGCACATGCCGGCTTCGATGGCCGCCGCCACGCGGTGTGCGCGGCCGAGGTTCTCGCTCCACACATAGCTGGACAGGCCGTACTGGATGTCATTCGCCTGCACGATCGCGTCGGCTTCGTCGGTGAACGGGATCAGGCAGGCCACCGGGCCGAAGATCTCTTCCTGCGCGATGCGCATGGTGTTCTTCACATCGGCGAACACAGTGGGCCGCACGAAGTTGCCTTTGCGCAGCGCGGCGGGCAAGTCGGGCGCGTCCAGCCCACCGGTCAGCAGGGTCGCACCTTCCTTCGGGCCGAGCTCGATGTAGCTGCGCACCTTGGCCAGGTGGGCGGGGCTGATCATCGGGCCGATGATCGTGCTGTCGCTCAGCGGGTCGCCCACGCTGATGCGGCTCGCACGTTCGGCAAAGCGGCGGCAGAAGTCGGCGTAGATGCTTTTTTGCACCAGGATGCGCGAGCCCGCGGTGCAGCGCTCGCCGTTGTTCGAGAAGATCATGAACAGCGCAGCGTCGAGCGCGCGGTCGAGGTCGGCGTCTTCGAAGACCACGAACGGGCTCTTGCCGCCGAGTTCCATGCTGAACTTCTTCAGGCCGGCGTTCTTCACGATGCGCTGGCCGGTGGCGGTGGAGCCGGTGAACGAGATCGCGCGCACGTCGGGGTGGCCGCACAGTGGTTCGCCGGTGTCCTTGCCATAACCGTGCACGATGTTGAGCACGCCCCTGGGCAGGCCGGCTTCTGTCGCCAGTTCGCCGAAGCGCGAGATGCTCATCGGCGACAGTTCGCTCATCTTCAGTACCGCGGTGTTGCCGAACGCCAGGCAGGGTGCGATCTTCCAGGTGCCGGTCATGAAGGGCACGTTCCACGGGCTGATGAGCGCGCACACGCCAACCGGGTGGAACAGCGTGTAGTTCAGGTGCGTCGGCGTCGGGTAGGTGTGGCCGTCGACGCGGGTGCACATCTCGGCGAAGTAGTAGAAGTTGTCGGCCGCGCGCGGAACGAGCTGCTTGCCGGTCTGCGAGATGGTCTGGCCCGTGTCGCGGGTCTCGATCTGCGCGATCTCGGGCACGTGTTTGGCGATCAGGTCGCCGAGCCTGACCATCGTCTTCGCGCGCTCGGCGGCCGGCAGTGCGGCCCACTTCGGGAAGGCGGCCTTGGCGGCGGCGACGGCGGCGTTGACCTCGTCGGCGCCGCCGCTGGCGACTTCGGCCAGCACCTCCTGTGTGGCCGGGTTGACGGTCTCGAAGTAGTCGCGGCCTTCGACGGGCTTGCCGTCGATCAGGTGCTGGATGCGCATGGGGGAGTTCCTTCGTTGGATCAGCGGCCGAAGACTTGATCGCCGACGATGGTGTTGACCAGGCGGCCGATGCCGTCGATCTCGGTCACCACCTCGTCGCCGGGCATCACGTTCACCACACCCTCGGGGGTGCCGGTCAGGATCACGTCGCCGGGTGAAAGCGTCATGAAGCTGCTCAGGTATTCGATCAGCGCCGGCACGTCGTTGATCAGGTCGCGTGTGTTGCCGCTTTGGGTGAGCTTGCCGTTGACGAAGGTGCGCAGCGCCAGCGCGTGCGGGTCGGGCACGTCGGCCGCGTCGACCCGCCAGGGGCCGAGGGCGGTGCAACCGTCGCGGTTCTTCACGCGCAGGTTGGGGCGGTACCAGTTTTCCAGGTAGTCGCGGATCGCGTAGTCGTTGGCCACGGTGTAGCCGGCGACGATCTGCATCGCGTCGGCACGCTTCACATTCTTCGCGCTGCGGCCGATCACCACGGCGAGTTCGCATTCGTAGTGCATGAACGTGGCGTCGGCCGGCCGGCGGGTCTGGCCGCGGTGGCCGATCAAGGTGTTCGGGCCTTTCAGGAAGGCGAGCGGCTCGTCCTTGGCGCCGATCGTCAGTTCCTTGGCGAGCTCTTTCGCATGGTCGGCGTAGTTGATGCCGAGCGCGATGATCGTGCCCACATCGAACGGCGGCAGCCACACGACAGCGTCTTCGGCGAGCACACGGCCATCGGCCAGTTGCAGGCCGGCGGCGTGCGCGGTCGCTTCATGAATGGCGCCGCCGTATGCCACACGGGCGTGTTTCATGGCGCGGCCTCCTCGGCGACGAGCGTGTTCTCCAGCGTGCCTACGCCGTCGATCCTGATGCACACGCGCTGCCCCGCGCGCGCCCGCGGCGCGCCGGCAGGCACGCCGAGCATCAGCACATCGCCCGGCGACAGGGTCATGAAGTCGGTGACGGCGGCGATCAAGCGTGCCACCGGGCGCAGCATTCCGGCCGTGCTGGCGCGTTGCACGACATTGCCGTCGATGCTCACCGTGATGCCCAGCGCATCGGGCCGCGGCACCTGCTGCGCGCTGACGATCGCCGGCCCGATGGGCATGAACCCGTCGCGGCACTTGAAGCGCAGAGAAGGGCGGTAGTACAACGCGTGCGGCACGCTGACGTCGTTGCACACCGTGTAGCCGGCGATCACCGACAGCGCATCGTCTTCGCTCACCCGGCAGGCGGTGCGCCCGATCACGATGCCCAGCGTGGCGCCCATTTCGAGTTCGGCCACATCCGCCGGCACGACGATGTTGCCGCCATGCGTGTTGTGCGTGTTGCGCGGCTTGATGTAGAGCACCGGCGCTTTGGGCGCGGCCTTGTAGGGCGGCAGGGTCACTGCATCGCCCAACGCGGCCAGCGCCTCGGCGTGATTCAGCAAGCTGCCATACACGGTGGCAAATGACGTCGCTAACATGTTTGCAATTAAAACACTCACATGTTAACGTGTCAACCGAGATCGCTGAACCATGTCCGCCGTCCCGCAACACCGAAACCTGCCCTTGCTGCTGCTTCGCGCCCGCGAGGGCGTGATGGCGCAGTTTCGTGCCATTCTGAACCGGCACGGCCTGACCGAACAGCAGTGGCGCATCCTGCGCGCGCTGCTGGAAAACTCGGCCATGGAGCCACGCCAGATCTGCGAGGTGTGCCAGTTGCTCAGCCCCAGTTTGGCGGGCGTGCTGGCGCGCATGGAAGAGCTGGGCCTGGTCAGGCGCGAGCGCATGCAAAGCGACCAGCGCCGCGTGCTGGTGACCATCACGCCCAAGAGCCGCGCGCTGGCCAGGAAGATGGCGCCGCTGATCGACGCGCGCTACCGCGAACTCGAAGCCGCGCTCAGTCCCGAGTTGATGGCCGACACCTATGCGCTTCTCGACCGGCTGATGGACCGGCTCGACGCGATGAAGGAACGTGGCGCCGGCACCACCGCCGCACCCGTTGGCGCGCGCCGCGCCGATCGTGGACACTGAGACCCTCAGCCTGCCGGGGACCGCCATGGAAGCCATCCAGTTCAATGTTCAAGACCAGGTCGCCACTGTGACCCTGAACCGCCCCGCCCAGCGCAATGCGCTCGACGAGACGATGAAGCGCGAGCTCACGCAGGCGGTGCGCGAGGTGCAGGCCGACCGCAGCATTCGCGCGCTCGTGATCGCCGGCGCCGGCGGTGTGTTCTGCGCCGGTGGCGACATCCGCGCCATGCAGGGCGCGGTGCTCGACAGCGCCGGTTGGCGCGAGCGCATGGCGCAGCTGCACGAGTTCATCGGCCCGCTGATCCAGCTCGACCGGCCGGTGATCGCCGCGGTTGACGGTGCAGCCTACGGTGCTGGTTTCAGCCTCGCGCTGGCGGCCGACTTCGTGCTCGCGTCGCCGCAGGCGCGCTTTTGCATGTCGTTCCTGCGCGTCGGGCTGGTGCCCGACTGCGGCGCCTTCTACACCTTGCCACGGGTCGTCGGCGCGCAGCGCGCGAAGGAGTTGATGCTGTCGGCGCGCGAGGTCGGCGTGGACGAAGCGTTGCGCCTCGGCATCGTGATGGAGGTGCATGCCGCCGACACGCTGCTGGCGCGCGCGCAGGCCCTGGCTGCGAGCTTCGTGCAGGCCGGCCCGGCGGCGGTGAGCATGGTCAAGCGGGCGGTCGCCGCGTCGGGTCACAACGACCTGAATGCGCTGCTCGAGATCGAGGCCAACGCGCAGGCGGTCGCCTTCGGCACGCCGCAGCACCGCGATGCGGTGGCGCGCTTCCTCGACAAACAGCCGGCGCGTTTCCAGTGGCCGACGTGAGTCTCTCGTGAGCTTCGTGCCGGTCATTGATCAGATCGTTGCGCAGTGCGCCGCGCGGCCGGCGCACCTGGCGCTGGTCGAGTCGGGCCGCAGCATCACTTACGCCGAGCTGGGGCAACGCATCGACCGCGTGGCGGCTGCGCTGCAGCGCGACGGTGTGCAGCCCGGCGCTTCGGTCGCGCTGTGCGCCACCAGCAGCTTGGTCTACGGGGTGGCCATGCTCGCTGTGTTGCGCTGCGGCGCGGTGGCGGTGCCGCTGCCCACCAGCGCCACCGCGCAGGTGCTGGCCGGCTTGCTGGCTGACTGCGATGCGCGGCTGCTGTTCACCGATGCGGCGATGGCCGAGGTGTTGGCGTCGCTGGAACCGCCCTTGCAGATTCCGCGGATCACGCTGGACGATTCACCGCGCGGGCGGCCGTTGTCGGACTGGCTCGTGCCGGCCGGCAGCGTGCCGGCGGCGTCACCTGCTCGCTCCGAGGCGCCGTTCGGCATCATCTATTCGTCGGGCACCACCGGCGCGCCCAAGGGCATCGTGCACTCGCAGGGGCTGCGCAGCTCGCAGGTCGCGCGTTCGGCCCGGCTCGGATACGGGGCCGGCTCGGTCACCTTGCTGGCCACGCCGCTCTATTCCAACATCACCTTGACCGGCCTGTACCCGACGCTCGCGCTGGGCGGCACCGTGGTTTTGATGCCCAAGTTCGACGCCGCCGAGTACCTGCAACTGGCGCAGCAGTGGCGCGTGACGCAGACGGTGCTGGTGTCGGTTCAGTATCAGCGCATCCTGGCGCAACCGGAGTTCGACGCCTGCGACCTGTCTGCCTTCCAGACCAAGATTGCCGTCGGCGCGCCCGCCAGTGCCGGCCTGAAAGCCGAATTGTTGAAGCGCTGGCCCGGCGGCCTGGTCGACCTGTACGGCCTGACCGAAGGCGGCGGCACCTGCATGCTGATGGCGCACGAACACCCCGACAAGCTGCACACCGTGGGCCGGCCGGCGCCGGGTCACGAACTGCGTGTGATCAACGATGCCGGCCATGAACTCGCGGCCGGGCAGGTGGGCGAGGTGGTCGGCCACTCGCCCATCATGATGATCGGCTACCACCGCCTGCCCGAGGCCACGCGCGCGGCCGAATGGCATGACGGGACGGGCAAGCGCTTCATCCGCACCGGCGACCTGGGCCGCTTCGACGCCGATGGCTTCCTGACGCTGGTGGACCGCAAGAAAGACATGATCATCTCGGGCGGCTTCAACGTCTACCCGAGCGACATCGAGGCGGTGCTGGCGCAGCATGCCGACGTGGCCGAGGCAGCGGTGGTCGGTGTGGCGTCGGCGCGCTGGGGCGAAACGCCGGTCGCTTTTGTCGTGCTTCGCGCCGGTGCCGCGCCTGACGCAAAGGCACTGATGGACTGGGTCAATGCGCGGGTCGGCAAGACCCAGCGCATCGCCGCGGCCGAGTTCGTCGGCAGCCTGCCACGCGGGCCGGTGGGCAAGGTGCTCAAGCGCGAGTTGCGCGAGCGCTACGCAGGTGAGGCGCTATAGAGCCACTTGCTGAGGCGGCGGCACATACGCCGCGCGCGCCCGATTCACCTTCTTGTGGTTCGCCTTGGCCCACGTCACGAGCCCGTTCATCGGCACCAGGAACGAATCACCCAGCGTGGTCAACGCATAGTCCACCCGTGGCGGAATCGTCGGGTACACGGTGCGCGACACCAGCCCGTCCTGCTCGAGCCGGCGCAAGGTCTGCGCCAGCATGCGCTGCGAGATGTCGCTGATCTCGGCCTTCAGTGCGCTGAAGCGCAGGGTGCCCTGCTCGCCCAGGGTGAACAGGATCAGCATGCTCCAGCGGTCGCCCATGCGGTCGAGCACGTCGTGGATCGGGCAACGCTCGGCCCATTCCTCTTTCGACTTGTGCATCGTCATGCCGTGCTCCTGGATTCGTTCGGGGTCGGTTACTGCGGGGATACCGAGTGACTTTGGCGACCCCTCTTGTGGGTTGCGACCGAGCCACTACCATTTGAATACCAATCTCTTGTTTGAGTGTTGGTATCTAAAGTATACCTATTCAGGTCAACTTCCATCCCATCGTTGCAGAAGGAAAATCGTGTCCAACTCCACCTTGCTCGTCACCGGCGCGTCTGGCCAACTCGGCCGCCGCGTCATCGCCCACCTGATCCAGACCCAGAAGGTCGCGCCGCAGCGCATCATCGCCACCACGCGCAAACCCGAGGCCTTGGCTGACCTGGCGGCGCAAGGCGTTGCGGTCCGCAAGGCCGACTTCGAAGACCCGGCCTCCCTGGCCAGCGCGTTCGCCGGCGCCGACCGCCTGCTGCTGATCAGCACCGACGCGCTTGACCGCCCCGGCCGCCGCCTCGAACAGCACCGCAACGCGATCAACGCCGCCACCAAGGCGGGCGTGAAGCACGTGGTCTACACCTCGATGCCGCAGCCCGAGGCCGGCTCGCCCATTCCGTTCGCGCCCGACCACCTGGGCACGGAGCAGGCGCTGGCCGCCAGCCCGATGAGCTGGACCGTGCTGCGCCACAACTGGTATGCCGAGAACCTGCACCTGAGCCTGCCCGCCGTGCTGGCCAGTGGCCAGTGGTACAGCGCAGCCGGTGACGGTGCCACGGCCTACGTGACGCGTGAAGATTGCGCGCGTGCCGACGCCGCCGCGCTCGCCTCGGCCGACACCACGCGGGCCACGCTGGACATCACCGGCCCGCAGGCGCTGAGCGTGGAGCAGATTGCCGCGCTCGCCACCGAGGTGCTGGGCAAGCCGATCCGAGTGATCCCCGTCAGCCCCGAGCAACTCGCGCAAGGCCTGGCCGCCGCCGGCGTACCGGCCTTCATGGTGCCGCTGCTGGTGTCGTTCGACGTGAACGCGAGGGCCGGCCGTGTCGCCACCGTCAGCCCGGCGGTGCAAGACCTCACCGGCGCGCCGGCCCAGCCGCTGCGAGACTGGTTGAGCGCAAACAAGCCGGCACTCGGAGCCTGAACCCGGCACCGACTCAGCAAGAAAGCGGAAGACGACTTCGCGCTGAAGACGCCCGGCCTGCGCTGAGCGCGGGGAAGTCGGCGGACCCGGTCAACCGGCCAAGGTCAACCAGTCAATGTCAACTCAAAGGCGTCAGGCCGGTTCGCGCAGAAAGATCTCGACCCGGCGGTTCTTCGCCCGGCCGGCGTCGCTGGTGTTGTCGGCCAGCGGCTCGCGCTCGCCGCGGCCGGCTGTGTCGATGCGGGTCGCTGCCACGCCGCGGCTGGCCAGGTAGTCGCGCACACTTTGTGCGCGGTCCATCGACAAGGGGTTGTTGAGCGCCTCGGACCCGGTGCTGTCGGTGTGGCCGACGATGCTGATGCGGGCCTTCGGGTCGTCGCGCAGGCTGCCGGCAAACGGGTCCAGCACGCCGCGCAGGGCAGGCCGGATGGCCGCGCTGCCGACGTCGAAGGACACGTCGTTCGGGATGTTCAGTTTGAGCTGGTCGTCGGCGGTGCGCGTCACTTCCACGCCGGTGCCGCGGGTGGCCTGCTCCATCGCCACGCGCCGGTCTTCCTGGCGCTTGGACCACACATTGCCGATCACCGCGCCCAGCACGCCGCCAGCCGCCGCGCCGGTGCCGGCCTTGCCGCCGGTGGCCGAGCTGATCACAGCGCCGGCCACGGCGCCGACACCGGCGCCGGTGGCCGTGCCCTTCTGGCGCTCGCTCATGTTCTCGCAGCCGGCCAGCAAGGCCATTGCGGCGGCAACCGCCATCGCAGCCATCCGAGGGTTCGGAAGGTAGGTCATATTCATCTCCTGAAGGAATTCGAAACCGGGGTCACAAGCGCAATGCCCGCCCCCGCGCCGATTGTTGGCGCCGGCCCGTGAACCGTCTGTAGGAAAAGGCCGACACGTGGCGTCGGACGCGGCTTCGGCGGTGCTGTACTGGGTGCCGAACTACACCGCCACCGGCGCCTTGATGGCCGGGTGGTGCTGGTAGTCGAGCACCTCGAAGTCTTCGTATTCGTAGTCGAAGATAGACGCCGGCCGGCGCTTGATGGAAAGTGTCGGATATGCGAATGGCGCGCGCGCCAACTGCAGCGCCACCTGCTCGGCATGGTTGCTGTAGATATGGCAGTCGCCGCCGGTCCAGATGAAGTCGCCGACCGCCAGATCGCACTGCTGCGCCAGCATGTGCGTCAGCAGCGCGTAGCTGGCGATGTTGAATGGCACGCCGAGAAAGATGTCGGCACTGCGCTGGTAGAGCTGGCAGCTCAGCTTGCCCGGCTGGCCGGCCACGATGGACGGTGCCACGTAGAACTGGAAGAACGCGTGGCAGGGCAGCAGTGCCATCTTCGACAGCTCGGCCACATTCCAGGCGCTGACGATGATGCGGCGCGAGTCGGGGTTGGCCTTGAGCTGCTTCACCACCTCGGCAATCTGGTCGATGTGGCCGCCGTCGGGTGTCGGCCACGAGCGCCATTGCACGCCGTAGACCGGCCCCAGGTCGCCGTTCGGGGCGGCCCACTCGTCCCAGATCGTCACGCCGCGCTCCTGCAGCCAGCGCGCGTTGCTGTCGCCGCGCAGGAACCACAGCAGCTCCAGGATGATCGCCTTGGTGAACAGCTTCTTGGTCGTCACCATGGGGAAGCCTTCGCTCAGGTCGAAGCGCATCTGGTGCCCGAACACGCTGGTCGTGCCGGTGCCCGTGCGGTCGCCCTTGGCCCCGCCGTGCGTGTGCACATGGCGCATGAAATCTTCGTATTGGCTGCGGATGGGGCGGGTGCTCAACTCAGTAGGCTCCGAAGAGAGTGTCCAGGGCTTCCTGAACGACGCCGCGGCTGTCGCGCAGGTTGGCCACCGGCTTGCGCAGCTCGCTCAGCGGTGCTGCGCCGATGGCGGCGGTGTCCAGCACGACACTGTCATTCGCCACCGTCAACAGCGGATTGAGGTTGCGGGCGCGGTTGCCGAACGCCGACTCCTTGCGCAACGGAATCAGCACCCGCGTCGTCAGCCCATCGATGAAATCGTTCTGGACATCGAGGAAGTAGGGCGTCTGCTTGCGCTCCGACGTGTCGGGGTTCGCAAAGACATCGAAACGCGCCACGAACTCACAGCCCCTTCAGGAACGTGCGGTACTTGGCCAGCGGCAGGCCCTCGCGTTCGATGCGGGCGTTGTAGTCGGCAATGGCCTGCTTGTTGTCTTCGTTCCAGCGCGCCCAGTAGCGGCGCTGCACCTCTTCGGCGAGCAACGCATCCACCGTTTGCGAAATGTTCATGCCCAGTTCGCGGGCCATGTCGAGCACCTTTCCGTTGAGGCTGAGGTTGGTCGGGCGCTTGGGCGACGCATCGGTTCGCAGCATCATGGACCTCCATCAATCATGCGCATGAATTATGCCTGATCGAACTGCATCGCCGCGAGCCGCGCAGGGTTACGAGTGCGCGCCCGGCCCGGGCGCCGATTCTGCGTCGCCGAACTGCATCGCCGCGAGCCGCGCATACAGCCCGCCGCGCGCCACCAGCTCGGCGTGGGTGCCGGTGTCGACGATTTCGCCGGCTTCCATCACGACGATGCGGTCAGCGCGCTGCACTGTGGCCAGGCGATGCGCGATGACTAGCGTGGTGCGGTCCTTCATGGCCGATTCGAGGGCAGCCTGCACCATGCGTTCGCTCTCGGCATCGAGCGCGCTGGTGGCTTCGTCGAGCAGCAGCAGCGGCGGGTTCTTCAGCATCGCCCGGGCGATCGAGATGCGCTGGCGCTGGCCGCCCGAGAGGCGCACGCCGCGCTCGCCCAGAAAAGTCTTGTAGCCCTCGGGCAGCGCGCTGATGAAGTCGTGTGCGAAGGCGGCCTTGGCCGCCGCAATCACCTCGGCGTCGCTTGCACCGGGCTTGCCGTAGCGGATGTTCTCCATCGCGTCGGCGGAGAAGATCACGCTGTCCTGCGGCACGATGCCGATGCGATCGCGCAAGCCTTCCAGCGTCACGTCTTTCACCGGCACGCCGTCGAGTTCGACCCGGCCCTCGGTCACATCGTAGAAGCGCAGCAGCAGCTGGAACACCGTGCTCTTGCCGGCGCCGCTGGGGCCGACCAGCGCCACGGTCTCGCCGGGCTTCACATCGAGCGTGTAGTGCGCCAGCGCGGCGGTCTGCGGGCGCGACGGGTAGCGGAAGCTCACGTCGCGCAGCGCCACCGACGAGCCGCCGCGGGTTGCCGCCAAGGCCACCGGCCGCGCGGGTGACGTGATCGGCGACTGCGTGCCCAGCAACTCCATCAGCCGCTCGGTGGCGCCTGCGGCGCGCAGCAAATCGCCATACACCTCGGCCAGCACCGCCACGCCGCTGACGAGGATGATCACGTAGACCACCGTCTGCCCCAGGTGCCCGGCCGAGATGTCGCCGCGAATCACCGCCTGCGTGCCCTGGTACAGCCCCCACAGCAGGGCGCCGAAGGTGGCGGTGATGATGAAGCCCACCAGCATCGAACGCATGCGCGTGCGGCTGATCGCGGTGGCGAAGGCATTGGCGGTCGAGGCGTCGAAGCGCGTCGCTTCGCGCTGCTCGCCGTTGTAGCTCTGCACCACGGGGATGGCGTTCAGCACCTCGGCGGCGATCGCGCTGCTGTCGGCCACGCGGTCCTGGCTGGCGCGGCTGAGCTTGCGGATGCGCCGGCCGAAGTAGATGGAAGGCAGCACCACCAGCACCAGAATGCCCAGCACCTGCGTCATCACGTACGGGTTGGTGATGATCAGCATCGCCATCGCGCCGATGCTCATCACCATGTTGCGCAGCCCCATGCTCAGGCTCGAGCCGACGACGGTCTGCACCAAGGTGGTGTCGGTCGTCAGGCGCGACAGCACCTCGCCGGTCTGGGTGGTCTCGAAGAATTCGGGGCTCTGCTGGATCACGTGCGCGTAGACCGCGTTGCGCAGGTCGGCCGTCACGCGTTCGCCCAGCCACGTGACCATGTAGAAGCGCAGCGCCGAGAACAGGCCCAGCGCGGCGCCCACGCCGAACAGCGCGAAGAAGTGTTCGCGCAAGGCCATCACGCGCTCGCCGGGGTCGGTGGCCACCAGGCCCTGGTCGATCAGCGACTTGAGGGCGACCGGGAACACGAGCGTGCTGACGGCGGCCAGCACGAGGAAGGCGATCGCCCAGGCAATCCGGAGGCGGTACGGGCGCAAGAACGGCAGCAGGCCGCTGAGCGAGCGCACGTTGCGTGCCGGCGTGCCGGGGGGTGTTTGGGCGGTGGCGGCGGGGGTGGCTGGCAGGGCAGAAAGCGACATGCGGCGAGTGTAGGGGCCGTCGTTCGCGCCTTCGCCGCTGGCGCGCACTGAACGGCGTCAGGCCAGCATCAGCTCCTGCACCCAGACGGACGACTGCGCGGCCGACTCCACGCGGCTTGGCGCCTCGTGACGCAGCCCGATGGCGACGCGGCCGGTCCACCAGATCATGCGGCCGGTGCCGGGCAGCCAGGCCGGGCCCACGTAACCGATGGGCAGCGCGATGGGCGGCGCCAGGTCTTGGGGCAGGATGGGCCCGACATTGTGCGAGGGATCGTTGTGAGAAGTTGACAACATGCTCGGCTCCCGTGAGATGTGACCAGATCATCCGGGCATCTCAGCGTCAGCGCATCCCCCCGATGAAGCGCGTTCATTCGGGGGCCCCGGGAACGGGGGAGGGAGTGGCCCCCTCAGGAACTTGCGGGCTTGAAGTAGCGCGCTTCGAGCCCCTTGGCGTTGGTGAGGCCCAGCTTCACGAGCACTCTTTCGAGCCAGGTCAGCGGTTGAACCCGGCCGTCTGGCATGGCCAGCACGGGCCCGAGGATGGGCTCGTCTTCGATGCGCGATTCCTGGAATCCTTGCGCGGAAGTGGTCTCGTTCATGTCGGTCCCCTCGGTGGTGTTCCGGTCACGAAGGCCCCCGAAACGTGGCTTGTAACAGGACGTGTCATTGTAGAGGCGCTGTCCTGCGCACCGCATGACCGTTACCGTTACAGCTTCAGGCGGCCGGAGTAGCCCGTCATCTCCAGGTAACCGTGCCCGAGCAGGCGGCCGCTTCCGTTGTCGCGCCCTTCGCGCAGTTCGCTCAAGCCTTCCCAGTACGTGGTGCCGGTGCCGGCTCGGCTGTCGAGCTCCTGGTCGTCGAGCAGCGCCTTCACGCTGAAACTGCCGACGGGTGTGTCGATGCGCCACTCCACCGGGTAGACGCCGCGCGAGGCGGTGCTGGCCCAGGTGCGGCCTGGCGTCATGCGGACTTCGTCGGGCCCGAAGTTGCGGGTCGCGGCGCCGGGGGCGCGAAAGCTGCCGCCCGCGTACAGGCTGCTGCCTTCGGCCGTGCGCAGGCGGAACGCGGTGAGCGCGCCGCCGTCGGCCAGGTTCATGCCGATCCAGTCCCAGCCCACCGCTTGCGGGGCGAGCAGCGAGTTGCTCCATTCATGGTCGAGCCAGGCGCGGCCCTGCACCGGCTGCGCGCGGCCATCGAGCTGCAGCGTGCCGGCCACGTTCAGTTGCGGCTGGCTGTAGTAGTGGCTCGCCTGCTCGGGCGCCGGGCCCTTGCGTGAGAAGCCGGCCGTGCCTTGCAGCAGCAGCGGCTGGGTGGTGGTGAGCGTGAAGTCGAAGCCGAAGCCGGCGCTGTCGCTGTCGTTCTTGCTGTGCGCCCGCATGCCGTAGCTGCTCAGCTCGGGTGGCCCGCTGCGCGCGAGGCGCCAGTCGCGCAGGTGCACACGCGTGTCGCCTGCGTCGGCGCCGGCGATGTCGAAACCGGCGCGGGCAATGCGCTGGTCGTGCCGCAGGCGGCGCTGGGCCAGGTCGGTCAGCGCAGCATGCGCAAAGATCAGTTGGGTTGCGGCAAAGCGGCTCGGGTGCTCGGCGGCCACGCCGGTGCGAGAGCGGAAGAAGGTGATCTGGAAGCCGAACGCCGGGGCGGCCTCCGCAGCGGCGCCCGCGGCCTTCAGCCAGCCGGTGGCGTACCACCACTCGATGCGCGTGTCGGGGTGGGCGCCGAAGTCGGCCGGAAACTGCAATGTGCGCTGGCGCACGCCCAGGCCGGGCGCGGCGGACCAGGCGGGCAAGGCGGCCAGTGGCAAGGTCCACGGCAAGGTCCACGGCAAAAGGAGGCAATCGCGTCGGCGCATGCGCGGGAGCATCGCACAGCAACTGTTGATCACGCCTTGAGAAAGACCCCCCGCGGCGGCCGACGCTGACCGACAATCCGCCGTTGCGCGTTCGATTCGTGCGCGCCGCTCCCCTGCCCATGACCGACTTCACCATCCCGCCCGACTTCGACTTCGGCCAGCAATTCGACCGCGCCACCCTGCAGCGCGCGATGGCGCTGGAGCCGGAGCGCGCGCTGTTGTCGATGCATGTGGACGGCCCGGTGCTGCGCACGCGCCTGCAAGGCAGTGAGGCCAGCGCCTACGAACAAGGCATCGAGCTGCCGGTGGACCGGCGCCTGGGCCTGCGTGTGCAGGGCCACTGCAGTTGCCCGGTCGGCTTCAATTGCAAGCATGTGGCCGCGGCGTTGATGGCTTTCGAGGCGCACCAGATCCGCCTGCACAAGAACCCCGGCGCGGCCTTGGCCGACCCGCGCATCACCGTCGCGTCGCACGCCACCAAGGCGCCGACCACGACCGCGTTGCCCGCCGCCGCCCGACCCACCGCCCCCGAGCTGCCGCGCCCGCTGGTGGCCTGGCTGGCCGAACTGTCTCAACTGCCCGCCGGGCCCGACCCGAACGCGCCGGCAGCACCCGCCACCGAGGCCGACCCGGCCGCGCCCAAGCCGCCGCACCGCCAACTGCTGTACGTGCTGAGCCCACACGGCACGCAACTGCAAGTGCGCATCCACCTGGGCAGCCTGCGCCGTAACGGCGAGGTGGGCTCGCACCACACGCATTCGTCGTCGGTGGTCGACATGCTGCGCAACCAGCCTGCCTACCTGACCGAGAGCGACCTGGTGGCGCTGGCCGCGCTGCTGCCGCTGGCCTTGGGAGCCATCACCTCACACATCGTCGTCAGCGGCCGGCATGCCGGCGTGGCGCTGCGCGCGCTGATGGCCACCGGCCGCGTGTGGCTGCTGCGCCGCACCGGCGACGTGCTGCCCACGCCGGTGGGCCCGCCCGCCCGCTGGGTGGAGGCGCCGCTGCCGGTGGCGCTGCACTGGCAGGCCGACACCGTGGGCCAATGGCGTACCCACTGGCTCGGGCCCGACGGGCAAGACCTGGCGCTGGTGCTGCTGCCCGAGCCGCACGTGCTCGACCTCGACGCCATGCAACTGCAACCCGCGCAAGGGGCCGACACCACCCACCCCGGCGCCGTGACCGACTGGCTCACCCGCATGCCCGCGGTGCCTGCGCAAGTGCTGCCGCAACTGATCGACCGCCTGCAGCGCAGCACCGCCGCACGGCGCATCAGCGTGCCGCTGCCGCAGACCTTGCCGCAGCAAGGCGGCGACCTGGGCGCGCTGCGCCTGGTGCCGGTGCTGCGCCTGGGCACCACGGTGGACGTGAGCTCGGAAGCGATGCTGCACTACCGCTACGGCTCGGCCGCGTCGCGCAACACCAGCCTGCGCCAGGCCTCGCTGCAGGTGCGATTTCGCTACCTGCCGCCGGGCGCGGCGCCGGTGGAGTTCCACGTGCCCGCGGTCGGTGCCGAGAGTGCGTTCGTCGAGTTGCCTGGGGGCGCTAATTCGGCCGACGCGCCGCACGAACAACAGGAGCAACATGCCCTGGCCCGCTTCCAGCGCGACGGCACGGCCGAAAGCGCCGCCCTGCGCCACCTGTTCACCGAGCTCGAATTCCGCCCCTGGAGCCTGGCCGCCGGCCTGGTGCTGAACAAGCTCACGCGCGTGAACACCGGGCGCATGCAAGACGCCGCGATACCGCCTGCCTCTGAAGGCCAGCCGCTGGTGCTGGTGCCGCAGCGGCGCGAGCAGTGGCCCGAACTGCTGGCCCAGCACCTGCCCGCCTTGCAGGCGCGCAGCTGGGTGGTGGAGGTGGACGACGACTTTCCGTTCGAGCTGCACCACCCCGACGAATGGGCCGTCAGCATCGACGAAGAGCCCGGCGCCGAGCCGGGCCGCAGCGAGTGGTTCGACGTGGGCCTGAAGGTGGGCGTGGACGGCAAGCCGGTCGACCTGGTGCCACTGCTGGTGAGCCTGGTGCAGACCGGCTGGTTGAAGCTCGATGCTGCGCTGCGGCAGCATGGCAGCGCAAAACCCGACGCCCCAGGCGAAGCCGCCAACGCTGATGGGGCCGTCGACAAAGGCGACGACAAACCCGACCCCGACGCCGACCCCGCCGACCCCGGCGGCTACGTGCTCGTGCCCTGGCCCGCCGACACCACCGCCCCCGCCATCCCCGGCCGCCCGCCGCGCCAGCGCCTGCTGCGCCTGCCGGTGGCGCGCATTGCGCCACTGATGGACTGGTTGCGCGCCGTCTTCAAAGCCGGCGACAAGAGCGTGCCGCTGCGCCTGTCGCGCTTCGACCTGGGCACGCTCGACGCGCTGAGCAGCGGCGCCAAGGTCAGCGCGCCACCCAGCTTCACCGAACTCATCGAACAACTGCACGCGCTGCAAGGCGGCCAGGGCCTGCCGGCGGTGCAGCCTTCTGCCCATGTCAACGCCGTGCTGCGCCACTACCAGCTCGACGGCCTGGCGTGGATGGACTTCATGCGCCGCGCGCGCCTGGGCGGCGTGCTGGCTGACGACATGGGCCTGGGCAAGACCCTGCAGGCGCTGGCCCTGCTGCAAGGCGAACTCGATGCCGGCCGGCTGGACCGCCCCAGCCTGGTGATCGTGCCCACCAGCCTGCTCGGCAACTGGCAGGCCGAGGCGCTGCGCTTCACGCCGCAGCTCAAAGTGCTGGTGCTGCACGGCCCGCGCCGCACGCAGCAGTTTGCGCAGATCGCCAGCGCA
>JANOQS010000081.1:0-2117 GCA_031414975.1 Methylibium sp.
ACCCGGTTGTCGGTGATGATCTTGTCGGCCTTGAAAAAATCGCCCGCGCCGCGCTGCGGGTAGCCGCAGCACAGGTAGCCAGGCGGCAGCACGGTCTGCACACCGGCATGCCACAGCATCGCCTGCGTGGCCAGGCCCACCTGGCTGAACAGCCGCTCCGAGCCGCAGCCGGGAAAGTAGAACACCGCCTCGGTGTCGGCCGTGGTCGTCTTCGGGTCGCGGATGATCGGGACGTAGTCCTTGTCCTCGATGTCCAGCAGCGCGCGTGCGGTGCGCTTGGGCAGGCCACCCGGCATCTTCTTGTTGATGAAGTGGATCACCTGTTCCTTGATCGGCGCGGTGCCCACGCTCGGGCGCGGCGCGGCGGTCTGCTTGTTGGCCAGGCCGCGCAGCAGGTCGTTGGCGAAGCGCTGGGCCTTGAAGCCCACGTCGACCATGCCGCGGCGCAGCAGCCGGATCGTCTCGGGGTTGGTGGCGTTGAGGAACATCATGGCCATCTTGTTGGCCGGGCGCAGGCTCTTCTTGCCCATCTTGCGCAGCAGGTTGCGCATGTTCATCGACACGTCGCCGAAGTCGATGTTGACCGGGCACGGGCTCAGGCACTTGTGGCACACGGTGCAGTGTTCGGCCACGTCTTCGAACTCATGCCAGTGCTTCACGCTGATGCCGCGGCGCGTCTGCTCTTCATACAAAAAGGCTTCGACCAGCAGCGAGGTCGCGAGGATTTTGTTGCGCGGGCTGTACAACAAATTGGCGCGCGGCACATGCGTGGCGCAGACCGGCTTGCACTTGCCGCAGCGCAGGCAGTCCTTCATGCTGTCGGCGATGGCGCCGATGTCGCTCTGCTGCATGATCAGCGACTCGTGGCCCATCAGCCCGAAGCTGGGCGTGTAGGCGTTCGTGAGATCGGCGTGCAATGACTCGCCATCGACCCTCACGCCGCGCAGCAGCTTGCCCTTGTTGAAGCGGCCTTCGGGGTCCACGCGCTGTTTGTAGGCAGTGAACTCGGCCATCTCGTCTTCGCTCAGGAATTCGAGCTTGGTGATGCCGATGCCGTGCTCGCCCGAGATCACGCCGTCGAGCGAACGCGCCAGCTTCATGATGCGCGCTACCGCCTGGTGCGCGGTCTGCAGCATCTCGTAGTTGTCGCTGTTGACCGGGATGTTGGTGTGCACGTTGCCGTCGCCGGCATGCATGTGCAGCGCCACCCACACGCGGCCTTTCAGCACGAGCTGGTGGATCTTCTGGCATTCGTCGACGATCGGCTGCAGCGCCGAGCCGGCGAAGATGCTCTGCAGCGGCGCGCGCACCTGCGTCTTCCACGAAGCGCGCAAGCTGTGGTCCTGCAGTTGTTCGAAGGTCGTGCGGCGGTCGGCGGCGGGTTCGCCCTGTGCGCCTGACGGCGGCGCGTCGAGCCCGTTCAACCAGCCCAGCCACAGCCCGCGCACCTCCGCCAGCAGCACCAGCGCCTGCTGCACCCGGTCTTCCAGCAGTTCGGCCGAGGCGATGTCACCGGCATCGTCGCTCTTGCCCAGCGGCAGATTGCCTTTGCTGAAGAACGCTTCCAGCGCATCGATCAGCGTCAGCTTGTTGCGCAGGCTCAGCTCGATGTTGATGCGCTCGATGCCCTCGGTGTACTCGCCCATGCGCGGCAGCGGGATCACCACGTCTTCATTCACCTTGAAGGCGTTGGTGTGCTTGCTGATGGCCGCGGTGCGCTTGCGGTCGAGCCAGAACTTCTTGCGCGCGTCGGCGCTGACGGCGATGAAGCCTTCACCGGCGCGGCCGTTCGCCAGCCGCACGACCTCGCTGGTGGCGCGCGCCACCGCGTCGGCGTCGTCACCGGCGATGTCGCCGACCAGCACCATCTTCGGCAGCCCGCCGCGTTTGCTCTTGGTGGCGTAACCCACCGCCTTCAGATACCGATCATCGAGGTGCTCCAGCCCCGCCAGCACCGCGCCGCCGTCGCGCGCCTGCGCGAACATGTAGTCCTTGATGTCGACGATGCTGGGCACCGCGTCTTTCGCGTTGCCGAAGAATTCGAGGCACACCGTGCGCGTGTGCGCCGGCATCTTGTGCACGATCCAGCGCGCGCTGGTGATGAGCCCGTCGCAGCC
>JANOQS010000082.1:0-14124 GCA_031414975.1 Methylibium sp.
GCCGAACCGGCGCGTCGAGATCGAGATCTTCGGGACGGTGGAGAAGCGCTAGAAGCGCTGCGGCAGTTCGCGCACCATCGTGTACTTCACGATGCCCTCGCCGAAGCCGCGCAGTTCCAGCTTCACCTCGTAGCCGAGCGAACGGTAGAGGTTCGGCGCCTGGAAGCTGAAGGTCTCCAGATAGAAAGTGCGGCAACCACGCGCCTGGGCCCTTGCGTGAAACTGCTCGACCAGGCGCTGGCCGATGCCGTGGCGGCGCCGGGCCGGCTCGACCCACAGTTGCTGCAGTTCGCAGCACGTGCCCCAGGTGCGGCCGACCGCGCCGCCGACGACATCGCCACTCGGCAGCCGCGCAAAGCAGCCCAGCGGCCGGACTTCATGCAACGGTGCCGCAGCGTCGTTGGAGGCGCCCAGCCCTGCATCGACGACACCGGCCGCGCCGGCCGGCAACTCGTCGTGCAGCGTGAACATCAGTTCCGCCGACATCACTTCAGCGCCCCGGCCCCAGCGCCGCATGCGCCGCGCCGCGCCGCGAAACTTTCTGGTGGTACGTGACGTCAGCGGGCTCACCCCACTTGAGCGACTCTTCTTCGAGCGCTCCGACGCCGGGCGTGCCGGCGGCCGTGTCGAAGATCAGTTCGCGCAGCGCGAGCAGCTTCTTGCGCGCCAAGGGTGGGCAGGCCTCGAAGGCCTGCGCCACCGCAGCGTTGGCGAACGGCCGCGCGCGTGTCATGGCAGCGCGGCCTGGGCCGCCACACACGCCGCGCAGACGCAAGCCATGCCACGCTGCGCCGGCGGGATGCGCGCCAGCAAGGCCGGCGGGAACGAAGCTTGCCGGCACCAGCACGGCGCGTCGAAGTGACCACAGGCAGCCGGCACGCAGGCATTGGGGCCGCCGCACAGCGGGCACAGGGGCTGTGCTGCGGCCGCGCTGGCAGCCCGCGGACCGGCGTGCAAGGCTGGGTCCGACATCTCGCCCCGCCGATCGCCCGTCACGGCAGCTTGCGCGCGAAGCAGGGCCCACTGGTGCCGGTGGGCAAACGCGTCGCCTGCTCGAAGCGTTGGCCGTTGAGCTCCACCCGGCCCTCGCACAGCGCCTGCACCTGGCAGGACTTCGGCGTGGTTCGCAGTTCGACGGCCGTGGGGGTGAGGTGCACGAACACCTGGCACAGCGTGCCGGTGCGGATCTTTCGCGCCGGGTCGGGCCGCACGACCATCGCCAGCGCTTCGCGCCCGGTCTCGCCGCTCAGCCGGGCCACGCCGCCGACCGAGCAGACCGCTTCACCCGCCCCGACCACGGCAATGTCGAGCTCGAACAGCTTGTCGCTCTTGCGCCGCATGCCGATGTGGCTTTGCGTGGCACGCGGCTCGGTGACGTCCGGGGCCGACGCCGGCACCGACGCTGGCACCGACGCCAGTGCGCCGGCCTCGCCGCGAACATAACAAGCCGTCTGCGCGTGAGCCGGCGCCGCCGCGCACCACACCGCGAGCGCTCCTAGGGAAAATGCCAGCCAACGGTTCATTTGCCCTCCAAGGTTCGAGCGCTGAGGTTTTACACGATGTCAGGGGTCGATCGGCAGCGCCACACCGGCCGCGCGTGCCGCCGCGCGCACCGACTCGGGCCAGTTGATGCGCCCCGGGTCGTGCCCGCCGGCCATGCCGACGAGGTAGGCGTCGTCCACTCCGGCGTTGCGAAAGCCGCGCGACAGGCCGGGTGGGATGCTGACCGTGTCCCACGGCCCCAGGCGCAGCGAGCGCTCGCCTTCGGGCCCCCAGAACACCTCCCACACGCCGCTCAGCGGCATGAAGACTTCCTGCGTCAGGTGGTTGTGCAACGGCGCCGCCTTGCCGGGCGCGCAACGCACGATGTTGAGGTGAAACGCTTCGGCCGCGAGCGGCGCCGCGGGCGGTGTGCCGAGCACGCGCAAGGTGGTGCGCTCGCAGCCCGGAAGTTCAGCATCGACGTAGTCGTCGGTCGGGCGCAGGTCGGCGAACCGGGCGACGCGGGCCTCCATCTGCTCGACCGTCGGGTTGGCGGCGGTGATCGGCGCCTGCGCGCTCTGCTCGGTGGCCTCGGCCTCCCAGTAGGCGCCGGGGCGGTAGTTGCCGAAGTACCAGAGGTGGCCCTCCGGGTCGAACACCATGTAGCCTCGGGCGCCGTAATCTTCGGTGCGCAGCTCGCGCACCAGGCGCGCGCCGGCCGCCAAGGCCACCTGGCAGTGAGCGTCCGGGTCGCCGACGAACACGCTCAAGGTTTGTGCATTGCCGCCGAGTTCCTTCGGGCGCGCTTTCGGGTTCACGCGATGCTCCTCCGGCTTGGCCGAGCCGATCATCACCACCCCCGTGCCCAGGCTCAACTCCGAGTGCTCGACCCGGCCGCCCTCCCCGGCCACCACGAACCGCTTCGTGAAGCCGAAGGCGCGGCACAGCCAGTCGATGGCCGCGGGCGCGTCGGTGTAGGTCAGGCTGGGGTAGATGTCGGAAAGGCTGCGATGGCTGCTGGGCATGGCGTCACTCCTTGCGCGGGAATGGTAGCGGGGCGCCACTCACGGCCCCTGAACCTTGCCGGCCAGCAAGCGCGCCGCGGCCGCTTGAAGCAGCAGCCGCGAGTAGAGCTTGTGAAAGCCGAGCAGCGCGTGAAACACCAGGCCGAGCTCGCGCTGGCCCGTCGTTCGGTCGGTACGGCCGATGACCGCCGAGCCGAAGTACAGCCGGGTCCTCGCTCCCGACGCCGGGTCTTGCTCAGGCACGGCCATCAGCCAGGAACTGGTCCTTCCGGTCTGGTCGGTGAGCAGGATTTGCTCGGGCCGGCGCTGCGCCACGCGCCACACCGCAAAGCTGTCGCTCCTGCTTTGCGCCAGGTCCCTCGCGCCGTGGTCGGTCGAGGGCTTGAAGGCGAGCAGGCGCAGGACCAGACGCTCGGCCTTGAACAGCGTCGTGGTGTAGAAGGCCTCGACGTACTGCGCCTGCGTGACGCCGATCGCAAGCTGCGTCGTCCAGCAGTCGGTGTGGTTGCCGTTGCGCAGAAGCTGCCGCAGCAGCGCGGCCTCGGGCAGTTCGGTGGGTACGGCGCGGCTCACGAGCTCAGGCATTGCGCCGGGCTGGCTCGCTCGTGTGCAGAAACGTCGTGTACAGGTCACGCGGCGGCGCCACCGAGATCGACTTGAGCACCTGCCCCACGTTGCCCCGGTGGTAGCCGCCGTGGGTGACGACGTGCAGAAGAATCTCTTCGCGGGACATGCGCCCACGGTCACCGTCGGTGAACGTGAACTCGACCGTCTCGGCCCGCTGGCGCGGCGCGAGGGACGAAACGTAGGCCAGGTACCAGGCATCGGTGGCTTCAACGTCGCTGCGCAGTTGCGCCAGCGTCGGCGTGGCCTGGGTATTCGTGGCATCGAAGGGCCTGGCCTCACCGCTCAGGTGGGCACGGAAGATTCTGTCGACCACGTGAATGTGGTTGAGCGCGCGGAGGCAGGTGTGAAGCGACTCGGCGTGTCCCGCCGGCAACGTGGCCAGCAGCGCAAACAGCTCCGAGTCGGCCCACGCCTTGTAGCCCAACAGCGAGACCCATGGTGAACAGGCGCCTTCAAGTTGCATGGTTTTCTCCTTTGACCGGCTCAGAAGCTGTGTCGCGCGTGTGCGATGACAAGCTCGAGGGGCCTTGGCACGTGGGCCAGGTCGATCGCATCTGTCAGCAGCGACCCGTAGCGGATCTTGCGCCCCGCGCGCGTGCCCATGAAGCGGCGCAACTGCGCGTGCAGGCTGCGCCCCCGTTGCGCGGGCTGTTCCTGAAACCGGCGAAACGAGTTCAGCTCGCCCTGGTCATCGAGCACGCCTTCGACAGCCGCGGTGCCCAGAGCGCGGATCAACTCGTCCTCGAGGTCGGCGTCGCAAACGTAGAAGCCGATGCCTTCCAGGCCAGCCAGCGTGAGGTGGGCCCCCAGGCCTGCCCGTTCGAGTGTGCGCCTTGCATAGTCCGCCTCTGCGGCATCGCACAAGCCGGCCAGGCAGAGGTCGAGCCCCGATGGGCCGAGCACTTGCACAAACGCACCGAGGTTCGTCACCCCGCCGATCGGCAGGGTCAGAACGCCTTCGGCCCGAAGATCCCGACCGCGGCGGCGCGCCAAGGTGTCGACCGCCGCATGGTCGCTCCAACCCTCGACGAGGATCACCGCCTGGGCATGGGCATCGAGCGCCAAGGCGCGCGCGGCCGCGGGCACGAGTGGAGGCCGGGGACCGAAGAGAGGTTCTTCAGTCGCGGAGGCGTCCATGGGCACCGGCGAGCCGCGCTGCAAACCCTACTTGGACTTGGCCTTGGTCTTTGCGGCAGCCTTGAGCAAGAACGTGACCTTCAAGGTCACCTTGTAGGCCGTGACCTTGCCGTTGACCACATCGACACTCTGGTCCTTCACCCACGCGCCGGCGACGCCGCTGACGGTTTCCGACGCCCGGGCCACACCTTCCTTGATGGCGTCGTCAAAGCTGAGCTTGCTGGTGGAAATGATCTCGATGACCTTTGCGACCGACATGGCGGTTCCTTGTGTTGGTTGGAGAGCAGCGATTCTGCTTCAGCACCGACCGCCGGGCAACGTATTCACCCTCACCTCCTGGCGTTCTTCAGGTCGGTCGGATCGCCCAGCGTGCGATTGAGTTCGGCCGCCTGGGCAACGAGCCGCAAGGCGGTTTGGCGCCGCAGAGGCGTGTCCTGCCGCAGTTCCAGCGTGGCCAACTCGTACTTGCCGCCCGGTTTGAGACGCGGCTCGATGTGCCGCAGCCGCTGCCCGCGCATGAAGCCGAACAGCACGCGCTGCGGCTCCGCGCGAATGATCAGCACGGGACCGGTGTTGAAGTAGACAAGGTGCCCCCACCTCAGGCGCTCGTCCAGGTCAGGGGCCGCCTCGAGCACCACGCTGCGCAGCGCCTGTGCAAAGCGGCGCTGCCAGCCCGAGAGGCACTCGATGTACTCGTCGGGCGTTGGCGCCGACGTCAGGATCATCTTCATCGAACTTGTGCTCCCGCCCTCTTTGGTCATGCGGCCCAGTCGCGAACCAACCTTGCCAGCACCACCACCAGCAGCGGGACGTTCAGCGCCAGGGTGATCTGCACGCCGGGGGCTCTGCCGAGGGTGCCTGCCCGAAGATACCCCCACCAATAGATGAAGCGAGCCAGCGCAAAGGCGACGCACAGGATCGGGATCAGGCGAGCCTCGCCGGGTGAAAGAAAGGTGGAGAGCGCAAGAACGCTGAACGCGAACCACACCAATTGCTCGAGCGTGTTCTGCATGACACGGCAGTGCGCCTTGAGGCTCGCACTCTCTTGCCCCGCCAGCGGATCGTGGCTTCCCTCGATCAAGCGCGCCCCGGTGATGTGCAGGCAGACGGCGACGTAGGGAAGCAGCGCCACCGCCAGCCAGCGTACGGCGAGAAAAAGCCGATCCGTGGCGTGCTCCATGCCCGCCAGCGCAGGAAGAACCAGATACGCCGCCGCGACTGCGGCCACCGTACCGGGGACCGTGTACCAGATGGATCGAGTGATGAACCACTGGCGCTCGCGCCTGCCGCCGATCGGATGCTCAGAGTCTGTCGGACGATCGTTCATTGCAGCTCTGGGGCGGTTGCGAGGCGTTCAGGTCTCGATAGAAGACGACTGCGCGTTCAAGGTCGTCGACGGCAAGGGCACGAGCGTGATGTGTGGATTCACGCTGCGGACACCCGTTGCTCAGCAACCGTCCAGTGTGACGCTGATGGAGGACCGAAGAGGTCGCATGAGGTAGGAGTACCGGTGACAGCCGCGGCGTCCAGTGCCGCCTCGCGTTCGAGAGCGGACGCCACCGATGTGGCGCCTGGCCCTCGACATGGATGATGACCTGAACCGCCTCGCCGGCCAAGTGCCACACCGGATCCTGGCTCGCTCTGGATCAGCGAAGCGACGCGAAATGCGCGGCCAGAGATCAAGCAGCTCAAGGCCATCGGCAAGTGGCCCGCGCCCACAAGCGAGCCGGCCACCGTCGGCGCCTGATTCGCCGCTGAAGTCGAGGGGCCGGGCCCAGCGGCCTTGGCAATCCCGCTGGTCAGCGGGAGGGATCAACTCGGCCTCACTGCCTGAGGCTTTCACGGTAACGAATGAAAGGGACTTCCCCGTCCCGAGCTATCCGCGAGATTGCGGAAACCGGCATCGACGTGCCACGATGGGAAGTGCGAACTCTCATCAACTCACTCGGAAGGGGAAGTCATGGCCATTCTGACGGTTGGAATCGATCTCGCCAAGAACGTCTTCGCGCTGCACGGCGTCAACGCTTCGGGCAAGCCCGAGCTGGTGCAGCCCAAGGTGCCGCGCACCCGGCTGCATGAACTGGTTGCCACGCTGCCGCCGTGCACCATCGGCATGGAAGCCTGCTCCGGCGCGCACCACTGGGCCCGGCTGTTTGCCGCCCACGGCCACACCGTGCGGCTGATGGCGCCCAAGTTCGTCACGCCCTACCGCATGAGCGGCAAGCGTGGCAAGAACGACGCGGCGGACGCCGCGGCCATCTGCGAAGCCGTTGCGCGCCCGAACATGCGCTTCGTGCCGGTCAAGACCGAGGAGCAGCAGTCGCGCCTGATGGTGCACCGCGCGCGCCAGGCCTTCGTCGAGCAGCGCACGGCCACCTTGAACCGCATCCGCGGGCTGCTCTCGGAGTTCGGCATCGTGCTGCCACTCAAGGCCGGGGTGGTACGCCGCGAGGCGGCTGCTGTCTTGGAGACGCTGCCCGGCTGGGCCAACACCGTCATCGGCGACCTGCTCAGCGAGGTGCTTCACCTGGACGAGCGCATCGCGCAGTACGACGTTCACATCCGCACGTTGGCTCGCCAGTGCACGGCGGCGCAGCAGTTGATGCAGCTCATGGGCATCGGCCAGACCACCGCCACGGCGATCGTGGCCATGGTGGGCAATGCCACCGAGTTCGACAGCGGCCGGCAGTTCGCGGCATGGCTGGGGTTGGTGCCGGGGCAGTACAGCTCGGGCGGCAAGACGCGGCTGGGGCGCATCACCAAGGCCGGTGACGCTTACCTGCGCAGCTTGCTGGTGCTGGGGGCGCGGGCGGTGCTCAATGCGGCGCCGAACAAGGCCGATTCGATCAGCCGCTGGGCGGTCAAGCTGCGCGAGCGGCGCGGTTACTGGAAGGCCGTCGTGGCCATCGCGGCCAAGAACGCACGAATGGCCTGGGCGGTGCTCACCCGAGGTGAGTCGTTCAAGCTGCCGGCCTGAAGTAACGGGAGACGATGATGAAGCCAGTGTCTTTCCCCACCCTTCCCCCCGCCCTTCCCGCCAGCGGGAAGGGAGCCCCAACGACGTTCAGCAAGAAGTCGCACTGCAGGCGTTCGAAGTTGCTGAACATCCCGCGCTCGGCCGGCTCGCCGCACTGAGCGCACCCCGTTTGCCACCGCCGCGTGATGAAGCTCGTTGATGTGCAAGAGGTCTGGACCTGCGCGGGGAGTGCCTGGTTAACTCGAGGAGGCAGCCTCGCGCTGTCCTCGGCTAACGAATGAGGCCCCCGCGCGCGTCTTTCATCAGGGTCCGCAGCCACTTGCGTTGCTGCATCGATGACCGGTTGTAGTTTCTCCAGTCCGCTCCCTTTGCCGATGTTCAACGTCCCTCGCACCCTCGACGGTGGTCACAGTCAGAGTCAGATCAACGCAGGGTGAATCGCTGGCGCAATTCACATGGAATCGCCGCGGCTTGACAGATGGGGAAGCCCTTGTAGTTTGAGGTAAGCGGCAGAACCCGGTACCCCGGGGGCTGTCCGCTTGACCGATGGGTTAGACCGATGCATCGCGAAACGCTCGCAGGACTGTATTGATGCGCGTTTGGTAGCCCGGGCCTTGCGCCCTGAACCACTCCAAAACATCTTGATCGACTCGAAGCGAGATAGACGCTTTGGACGGCAACGGCTGCAGACCTCGCCGAACGACGCCTCTCACAATGCGGCGAAGGTCGGCTTCAGGGTGCTCGTCGGTCGGAGTTGCCGGCTTGGCGCTAGCCTTTAGGCGAGCCCAATCAGTTCTGGATTTCATTGAAGAAGATGGTTGCTTCACGGTTGGTTGCTTTGCGGAACGAGATGACGCGGATTTCATGTTCGGTCTCCGTGTGAACGACTGAGACAGGAATGCCTGCGAGCAGCCCGAGCGTGATGAAGCGCTGCTCACCGTAGGAGAACCGATCGTCTTCGAAGGTGTAGGTCATTCCTTCAAAGACGCGAGGGGCGTCAACGAAGTCAAGTCCGTGAGCCTTCAGGTTCGCGGTGCGCTTCGTTTCCGACCAAGTGAACTCCATGTGCGAAGTGTATATACGCTTCGTAGTGGCGTCAACGACGGTGACTTCAGCGGTCTAACGTTTGACATGAGGGGTGCACAAAAGGCGCAGCCTTTTGGGCATCCCCTCGGGAATGCGAAGGGACTTCCCACCTTCGGGCGACGGCGACGATGCGCCAAGATTGGTGGTGTTCGAAGTCATCAATCTGTTGCCTGTGAAAGGGGAAGTCCCATGGACAAGGTTATCCGAGAAGGTGCCGTTCGAGTAGGGGTGGATCTGGCCAAGCGCGTGATCCAGGTGCACGCGGTGGATGCGGGCGGGCGCGTGCTCACCAGCCGAGCGCTGGCGCGCGACAAGTTCATCGAGTGGTCTGTCATGCTGCCCGCGGGCTGCCTTGTGGCCATGGAGGCGAGTTCGAGCGCACACCACTGGGCGCGCAAGCTCGTTGCGCTCGGCCTGGACGCGCGGATCCTCTCGGCTCAGCTCGTGAGCCCGTATCGCAGCCAAGGCGTGACCGGCAAGAACGACGCCAACGACGCGGCCGCGATCTGCGAGGCAGCCTCCAGGCCGACGATGCGCTTCATCCCCGTCAAGTCCATCGATCAGCAGAGCATGTTGTGCGTGCACCGGCTGCGCGAAGGCATCAAGGAGGACCGCACCGCGTGCATCAACCGCATCCGTGGGCTGCTGGCCGAATTCGGCCTAGTGTTCCCGCAGGGCTCGCGTGAGCTGCAAGGCGTGCTCAGCGATGTGCTGGAGGATGCCGGCAACGAACTCGGCACGCTGGCGCGCTTGACCTTGCAGCGCGCCCAGAGCCAGTGGCACGAACTCGACGCGCACCTGGCCTGGTGCGACGAGCGCATCGCCGCACATGGCCAGGACAACGAGGCCGTCAAGGCCGCCGCCACTCTGTTGGGCATCGGCCCCGTCACGGCCTCTGCGGTCGTGGCCACGGTGGGTGACTTCAAGCAGTTCAGGAACGGAGCGCAGTTCGGCGCCTGGATCGGGCTGACCCCTCGCCAGCGCTCCAGCGGTGGCAAGAACAACCTGGGCGGCATCACCAAACGAGGCGACACCTACTTGCGCACGCTGCTGATCCAGGGTGCAAAGTCGGCGGTTATGACGGCGCACCGACGACAGGACAAGATCTCCCAGTGGGCGCTGGCGCTGCGCGAGCGCTCGGGTTGGCAGAAGGCGGCAGTGGCCCTGGCCAACAAGAACGCTCGCATCCTGTGGGCGGTGATGACGCGCGGTGAGGCGTTCGATGCGAGCCACCTGAGTGTCAAACCGGTGAGCGCCTGAATGCGGCGCCATCACTGAAAGTGCTCGCTGAAAGCGACTCGACAACCAACCAACCAACTTCCCTGCACGACGTGAAATCGAAGATGTGCTGAACAGGTCAGACCGGCGGTGGGCAAGCTCGACTAACCCTTGGTGGCGCTCGATTGGCAGCGACCACGTGAACGGAATGGAGCCCCACCGAGCGGTTCGCATCTGGGTCCGCATCGCAGCGCAGCACGCGCCCGGTGCAACAAGGCCGTCTGTAGAGTGGCAGTCTGTTCTCTGTCTCGGCATCGACTTCGACTACACGTCACGCACCGAAGAGAAACTCAATTCGGCTTGGCAATGAAAAAACAAAACCGTTGACTACTTCGGAAGTCCCTGTAAAGGGTTAGGCCGCACTGCGCCCGCGCCTCGGAGGCGTTGCGTATGCGATTGCCCAGAAGGTGAAGCCCGAGGCGGCGCCGATTAGGACGTGGTCTGGGCCGAGCAAGAGGATGCCTTGAAGCGAAAGCGGGAAGCCGAGAACGAGTGCTGGAAGAAGGCCGAGCACTGCACCACCCGCCGTGAGGTGCCACCACTTGAGCCAGTTCTTGGCCTTAAGGACGAGGTAGGCGGGGATGCCTGCGACTATTGTTGTGGCGTACGTGAACGCCGCGACGCCGAGGCCGATGACCCAAAAACCTGCGAGGCTTGGATGAACAGAGGCCAAGGAAATGAGCGCAGGCACAACACCAGGCGCCACTACGAACGCGACGGTGACTCGCTTGAGGCTCAAGGCGTTCTACAAACCTCAACGCCCAGAGCCACGTGCTCGAGGTTGAGTTCGGACGGTGACGGCACTTAGCGGCTCCCTGTGCGGCCTAACGTTTGAGGTAAGCGGCAGACACCGGTACTCCGGGGGCTGTCCGCTTGACCGATGGGTTAGGGTGCGATTGGCCTTGACCCCAGCGGGACCCTGCCTGAGATTGCACCTGCAACGCGCTACCTTGTGTTTGCATGTGGACTCCCGTTCGAACTGCTGAACACCCGCACGGCGACCGATGCGAACCCAAAGCCCCAGCGCTGCGCGCCACTACCTCGACGCTGCCCACCACCGCGACCGAGAGGCCCCAGCGCCCGCGCTTGAACTGGTTCGAACCCGGCACTGCCTGGACCGAAGCCTGTTGACGCGCCAGCGGCAACAACCACGAACCGCCTGCCAGGCGCAGCACTGCCGCGCGAAGCGCGAACCACTGACTGACCTCCTCTGCTCGCCTTGGCACCCTCGCCTGGAGTTGCGATTGCCGACGATGCCACCGGTGCTCGACCGCGCAAGACTTGCCACTGCGTGCAGATGGGCACCGCGCCTGCGCGTGTGAACAGAAACGGAGCTTGTGCGCATTGCATTTGGAGCGACCTAACGTTTAAGTTGAGCGGCGGGCCACGGTACCCCGGGGCACGTCCGCTCGAATGCAGGGTTAGCCATTTGACAACGGGACGAACCTTGCTGACCAGCGAGACGACCGCTGAGTTCAGCACGCCGTTCGACGAAGGACGGCATCGCACCCAAACCGCGCCGGCGGGCAACTGCTTCCAGAGCCTGGCCCGTAGCTGCAATTGCCACCGACCGCGATGCCGCCAGCACGGACACAAAGCCGCCGCCCCGAGCGATAGACGAAGCATTGACAGTTGACGGCGGCGTGTTCATTGAAGGAACGAACAAATGGCTAACGTTAAGTGGACGACCTGACTGACCGAGCGTAGTTCAGCCTAATCGGATTCCTCGCGGCGCCCGGACAGGCCCCCATCCCCCTTTAGAGGGCCCCATTCTTGCCCCCTACTGGGCGATTCCCCGGGGCAAATGGGCCGCCTAAATTGATGGGCATGAACACACCTCCGAACAAACGCCGCGCTGACCGACTGGGGTTGGATCGAGTGTTGCCGAACGAGCCGCAGGCCGTCAAGGACTTCGCCTCCGATCCGGCATTCGCCGCCGCCGATACCGATGCCACCCCCAACGCCAGCGTCGATGCCCCCACCACCACTCTCACCGCTCCACCCCGCCTGCTCGACCAGCTTCGCAACGCCATTCGCGTGCGCCACTTCTCGATCCGCACCGAAAGTGCTTACGTCGATTGGGCGCGCCGCTACATCCTGTTCCACGGCAAGCGTCACCCGGCGGACATGGGCGGCGCGGAAGTGATGGCGTTTCTGACGCACCTGGCGGTCGATCGCAACGTGGCCCCGTCGACGCAGAACCAGGCCAAGTCGGCGCTGCTGTTTCTCTACCGCGTGGTGCTGCAGTTCGACCTGCCGTGGATGGACGAGATCGTCGCCGCGAAAGAGAAGCGCCGCCTGCCGGTGGTGTTGACTTCGTCCGAAGTGCGTTCGTTGCTGCACGAGCTCAGCGGCACGATGGGCCTGGTCGCCTCGCTGCTCTATGGCACCGGCATGCGCCTGCTCGAAGGGCTGCGCCTGCGCGTGAAGGACGTGGGCTTCGAGCGGCGCGAGCTGATCGTGCGCAGCGGCAAGGGCGGCAAGGACCGCGTGACGGTGCTGCCCGAGAACCTGCTGCTGCCGCTGCGCGACCACCTGGTTCGTGTGAAGACGCTGCATGGCCGCGACCTGGCCGACGGCCTGGGGGAGGTGTGGATGCCGCACGCGCTGGCCAGCAAGTACCCGAGCGAGGCGCGCGCCTGGGGGTGGCAGTGGGTGTTCCCCAGTGCAAAGGTGTCGACCGACCCGCGCACCGGCCAGGTGATGCGCCACCACTTGAACGAGGCGTCGGTGCAGAAGGCGGTTGCCATCGCGTCGCAACGCGCCGGCATTCACAAACCCTGTTCGCCGCATGTGCTGCGCCACTCATTTGCCACCCACATGCTGCAGGCCGGGTACGACATTCGCACGGTGCAGGAATTGCTGGGCCACTCCGACGTGAAGACCACGATGGTCTACACCCATGTGCTCAACCGTGGCGGGCGTGGGGTGCGGAGTCCGTTGGATGCGATGTAGACCGCGCAGCGAAGGGCGAGGGGCCCCGTTCACGGGGATCGACCAGCGCAGCGGCCGGCGAGTGAGACAGGCTCGATGCCTGTCTCAGGAGAGCACGCGCGCAGGCTACGCCAGCGCCCGCCCGATCAGAATCTTCTGCACATCGCTCGTACCTTCATAGATCTGGCACACCCGCACGTCGCGATAAATGCGCTCCACCGGGAAGTCGCTCACGTACCCATACCCGCCGAACACCTGGATCGCGGCGCTGCACACCTTTTCGGCCATCTCGCTGGCAAACAGCTTGGCCATGGCGGCCTCTTTCAAACACGGCACGCCAGCGTCCTTCAAGCTCGCGGCGTGGTGGATGAGCTGGCGCGCGGCTTCGATGCTCGTCGCCATGTCGGCAAGGCGGAACTGAAGCGCCTGGTGTTCGAAGATCGGCTTGCCGAAAGCCACGCGCTCTTTCGAATAGCGCAGCGCGGCGTCGAACGCGGCGCGCGCCATGCCCAGGCTTTGTGCGGCAATGCCGATGCGCCCGCCCTCCAGGCCCGACAACGCGATCTTCAAGCCCTGCCCTTCGTCGCCGATCAGGTTGGCGGCCGGCACGCGGCAGTTCTCGAACAAGATCTGTGCGGTGTCGCTGCTGTGCTGGCCGAGCTTGTCTTCGATGCGGGCCACGCTGTAGCCGGGGCTTGTGGTGGGCACGATGAACGCGCTGATGCCCTTCTTGCCCGCCGCCTTGTCGGTCACGGCCATCACGATCGCGACGTCACCGTTCTTGCCGCTGGTGATGAACTGCTTCACGCCGTTCAGCACGTACGCGTCGCCTTGTTTCACGGCGGTGGTCTTCAGCCCGTCGGCCTGCGAGCCCACGTGCGGCTCGGTCAGGCAGAACGCACCGAGCATGTCGCCGCGCGCCAGCGGTTTGAGCCACTGTTCCTTCTGCGCATCGTTGGCCCAGGCCATCAAGATGCTGCACACCGGGCAGTTGTTGACGCTGATCACGGTGGACGTGCCGCCGTCCCCAGCGGCGATCTCTTCGATGATGACGGCCAGCGCCAGGTAGTCCAGGCCCGCGCCATCCCACTCGGTCGGCACGGCCACGCCGTAGCAGCCCAATGCCGCCAGGCCTTTCAGTTCGGTGGCCGGAAAGTGGTGCGCCTTGTCCCAGCGCGCGGCGTTGGGGGCAATGTGGTCTTGCACGTAGGCGCGCACGGCGTCTTGCACGGCGCGGTGGTCTTCGTTGAGCTGCATGTTGATTCGCCTCACCAGGCCAGCGCCTGCCCGTCGAAGTTGAAGAAGCCGCCATTGTCTGCAGGCTGGGCGTGCGCGAGCACCTTGCGCATGCCGGCCACGCTGGTGGCCACGTCGATGTCGGCGCCATCGCCGCCCATGTCGGTGCGCACCCAGCCGGGGTGCAGCGCCAGGCACACGGCGCGCCCGCCGAATGCGAGCGAGGCATCCTTCAGCACCGAATTCAGCGCCGCCTTGGAGGCGCGGTAGAGCCAGCCCGAGGGGCTGGTGCGCAGGCCCATCGAGCCCATGCGCGACGACACCACGGCCAGCCGCGCGCCC
>JANOQS010000083.1:0-1694 GCA_031414975.1 Methylibium sp.
ACGATGGGACCCAACGTGTAACCCATGAACCCGGTGAGCCCGAAGACGGCGGCCAGGCCCCAGGCGCTGTTGCGCAGCTTCGTGGTGGCATACAACAGGCCGAAGAAGCCGAGCAGGGTGAGGATGATGCCGGGATGCGGCATCTTCAGCGCAGCGCTTGCAGCCGTGACGGCGGCGCTGAAAAACAGCGTTGCCGACAACAGGACATAGGTGTTGCGAAGGACGCGGTTCGTGGCGAGGGCACTGGGTGCTCCGGGCTGGGCAACCACCAGCGGCAAGGTCTGCTCGGTTCTCATGCTCGTTCTCCTTCGGAATGTGCAGGGTCGGGCGTATCGGCAAGTTCGTCGAACGGGGTGGGGGTGGCGTCAGCACGACCAGGCCGCGTGCCAATGCGCGACCGGGCGAGATGTTTGACCACCACGCGGCCTACGCGGTCCGCCGCGCGATCGATGACGCTGTACAGATCGGGTCCGATGTCGTCGATGAGCACCACCGGCGCGTCGAGCAAGTGCACCCGGATGCGGCAGAACTTGTCGACGCCGCCACGCGGGCCGTTTTCGTCGCCCAGCCGCACCAACACGCGCTGGATGCGGTCGCTGTGACGTGTCAACACGAATCGCAGCCGGCGCCTGGCGTGGTCGGACAGCGCGCTCGTGAGCGCAAAACCCTGGCTCTGGATATCGACGTTCATGTCCATCCTTTCCGATCGCCCGATGTAGCGACATGGGTAATCTAGGAGCCTCCAGACGGAATGAAAAGTCGAAAGATGTGCGCGTTTCATTCGAGAAAAGCGGAGGGTTCTGCAGCCGAACGAGCGCCGCTCTGGCGCTCCATGCTTGCGCCGAAGCCAGGCTCTTGACATCAGCGCAACGGTCGGCGCCAAGGCCGCCGGGCCCAGTGCGGGCGCTATGGCGCAGCGGCCGGCGCCGCCGGACCGGCGACCTTCGGGTTGGCCTTGTGCGCGCGCGCCAGCGCTTCGGCCGCCTCCGGCGGCATGTAGTTCTCGTCGTGCTTGGCCAGCACTTCGCGCGCGACGAACACGCCGTCGTCGCCCAACCTGCCTTGTGTGACCACGCCCTTGCCCTCCTTGAACAGGTCGGGCAGGAGGCCGGTGTATTGCACTGCGACCGTCTGAGCGGTATCGGTGACTGCGAACCGAACCTCGGTGCCGTCTCGCTTGACGCTGCCTTCCTGGACCAGGCCACCGAGCCGGAACGTGCGGCTGGCCGGGGCCTCCTTGGCGACCACCTGCGAAGGTGAGTAGAAGAAGACGATATTGCTCTGGAACGCGTTGAGCACGAGGCCCACGGCGAGGGCGACGGATCCGACAATGCCGCCGACGAGGGCCAGCCGCTTGTGACGGGGTTTCATTCAGACCTCGAGGTGGTGGCTACAGCGCCCAGAGACGCACGGCGTCGACGACGCATGACGCACCGGGCTTCCAGCAGCTGCGGTGCTGCGGCAACGGCATGGGAGAGCCGGGCGGGCATGCATCATGCCTGCAAGCTCATTCGCTCCCGCCGATGTACTTCTGCATCGCATCCGCTTCTGCAGAACCTCCTCCAGGCGCAACTGGAGCAGGTCGCGAACGCTCACCATGCCGGCCAGCTTGCCGTCGATCACCACCGGCAGGTGCTGCACATGCCTGGAAACCATCAGCGCCATGATCCCCGCCACGCGATCCGTCGGGACGC
>JANOQS010000084.1:0-2464 GCA_031414975.1 Methylibium sp.
AATCGCTTCGCTGGGAGCGGTTCGAGGGCATGCCGCAGAGCACGAGGCTGTTGGCCGAAGTGCTCGCGGAAGTGACCGGTTCCCTGATGCAGGACGCGGCGGAGACGAGCCGACGAGCGCCACCACCGCCAGGAAGCCGAGCAGGCCGCAGCGCGGGCCGGCGCCGGGCTGCCGTGGCCGTTGCGCATCTGGTGCGCGATGGTGGGCGCCGGCTCGGCCGCCGCCGTGGTGCTGGCACGCCGCATTTGAGCGTGGTACCTCCTCTTCACAAGGAACGACTTGATTGGCGACGATCCTCAGCCCGCCGGCCGCCCTTCCCCGGATGGGCGGCCGGCGGGCGTTGCAGCTGCCCCTGGGGCAGCTGAGGATCGTCGCTGATCAGGAGGAACGAACATGATCCACAACGACATCGCCCTCGTCACAGGCGCACGCGGCGGCATCGGCCGCGTGCTGGTGGCGCGGCTGCGCGCACGCGGCCTGCGCGTGGCCGCCGTGGGCCGCGACGCCGCTTCGCTGGCCGACCTGCCGGCCGAGGCCCACATCGCCGCCGACACCACCACGCCCGACGGCGCTGCCGCCGCCTTCAAGGCATGCCACGAGCAACTGGGCGCCGCGCCGTCCTGGTTGGCGCACGCGGTGGGCAGCACCTTGATCGCACCACTGCACCGCACCAAGGTCGACGCCGCGCGCGAGGTGCTGCGCGTCAACCTCGAGAGCAGCCTGTGGACGCTGCAGGCCTGGATCGCCGCCCTGGAGGGCGCGCCCGGTGCGGCGGTCTTCGTCAGTTCGGTGGTGGCGCGCATCGGCGTCGCCAATCACGAGGCCATCGCCGTCGCCAAGGGCGGTGTGGAGGCGCTGGTGCGCTCGGCCGCTGCCACCTACGCCGCGCAGGGCCTGCGCATCAACGCCGTCGCACCCGGCATGACCGAAACGCCGATGACCGCGGGCCTGCTCAAATTGCCCGCCATGCGCGAAGGGGCCGGCAAACAGTACCCGCTGGGCGGCGTGCAGACCGCCGATGACGTGGCCGCGGTGATGGACTGGCTGCTGTCGCCCGCCGCGGCGCGGCTGACCGGCCAGGTGATTGCGGTCGATGGTGGCTTCACGACCGTGCGGCCGCTGGTGAAGTAGCCTGCAGGCACGGAGCCGGGAACCCGCATGGCTGGCGCCGTCGTCTGGTTCAAGCGTGACCTGCGCGTGGCCGACCACGCGCCGTTGGCCGAAGCTTCGCACTGCGATGCCGCGCTGGCGCTCTTCATCATCGAGCCCGCCTGGCTGGGCAGCCCCGAATGCCACCCCCGGCACGTGGCCTGGCTGTTGAAGTGCCTGGCGCCGCTTCGCGATGCCCTCGCTGCGCGCGGGCTGCCGCTGCTGGTGCGCACGGGCGAGGCGGTCGAGGTGCTGGGCGCGCTGCGGCAAACGTTCGCCTTCTCCCACCTGTTCAGCCACGAGGAGACCGGGCCCGGCTGGAGCTACGAGCGCGACAAGGCGGTGGCGCGCTGGTGTGGTGCGCACGGCGTGGCCTGGACCGAGTGGCCGCAGACCGGCGTGGTGCGCCGCCTGAAGGATCGCCGCGGCTGGGCTGCCCGCTGGCAGAAGCGCATGGACTCGCCTTGTGTGCCCGCACCAGCGGGCTTCCGTGCTGCGCCCGGCTTCGCGCTTTCATCGATGCCCTCGGAGTTGCCCACGCTGCGTGAGTTGGGCGCGTCGCCTGCGCCCCACACGCCGCCGGCCGGCGAGTCAGCGGCGCAGGCCACCCTGGCCGGCTTTCTTGGCGGCCGCGCGCTCGGCTACCGGCAGCACCTGTCGAGCCCGCTCACGGCAGAGACGGGCTGCAGTCGCCTGTCGGAACATCTTGCGTTCGGCACGCTGTCGATGCGCACCGTGCACCAGGCCACCGAGGCCGCCATCCGCAGCACCTCGAGCCGCGAACTCGCCCATGGCCTGCGTGGCTTTGCCGGTCGGCTGCGCTGGCATTGCCACTTCATGCAGAAACTGGAGGACGAGCCGGCCATCGAGTGGCGCAATTTCGCGCGCACAGCCGACGGGCTGCGGCCGGGCGACGGCACCGAGCTGCGACCGATCGATCGCGAGCGCCTTCTGGCCTGGCGCGAAGGCCGCACCGGCTTCCCGATGGTGGACGCCTGCATGCGCCAACTCGTGGCCACCGGCTGGTTGAACTTCCGAATGCGGGCCATGCTCGTCAGCTTCGCGGCCTGTCGCCTGTGGCTGCACTGGCGCGAGCCGGGCCTGTTCCTCGCGCAGCAGTTCCTGGACTTCGAGCCCGGCATCCACTGGAGCCAGATGCAGATGCAGTCGGGCACCACCGGCATCAACACACTGCGCATCTACTCGCCGTCCAAACAGGCCATTGACCAGGATCCGCAGGGCCTGTACGTGCGGCAATGGGTGCCGGAGTTCGGCACCGTCGCCTACCCGCCGCCCATCGTCGACGAGCGCAGCG
>JANOQS010000085.1:0-6849 GCA_031414975.1 Methylibium sp.
TGCGCTGATCGTCGGCGCCGGCCCGGTGGGCCTGTTCCAGGTGTTCGAGCTGGGGCTGCTCGAGATCAAGGCGCACATCGTCGACTCGCTGCCCTACCCGGGCGGCCAGTGCATCGAGCTCTACCCCGACAAGCCGATCTACGACATCCCGGCCGTGCCCGTGTGCACCGGCAAGGAACTGACCGACAACCTGCTCAAGCAGATCGAGCCGTTCGGCGCGGTGTTCCACCTTGGGCAGGAAGTGACGCTGGTACACAGGCAAGACGATGGCCGCTTCGTCGTCGAAACCTCCAAAGGCACGCGCTTCCTGAGCAAGACGATCTTCGTCGCTGGCGGTGTGGGCTCGTTCCAGCCGCGCCGGCTCAAGGTCGACGGGCTCGACAAGCACCACGACACGCAGGTGTTCTACCGCGTCAAGAACCCGGCCCGGTTTGCCGGCCAGAACCTGGTGATCGCCGGCGGCGGCGACTCGGCCCTGGACTGGGCGCTCAACTTCGTGCAGGACGGCCCGAACAAGGCCGCCAGCGTGATCCTGCTGCACCGGCGCGACGCCTTCAAGGCTGCGCCGGCCAGCGTGGCGAAGATGAAGCAACTCTGCGATGCGTACGAGATGCAGTTCGTGATCGGCCAGGCCACCGGCATCGAAGAGAGCAGCGGCCGCCTGACCGGCCTGAAGGTCACCGGCACCGACGCAGTGACCCGCGTGGTGCCGCTCAACGTGCTGCTGGTGTTCTTCGGCCTGTCACCCAAGCTCGGGCCGATTGCGGAATGGGGGCTCGCGCTGGAGCGCAAGCAGATCGTCGTGAACACCGCCACCTTCGAGACCAACGTGCCGGGCGTGTTTGCGGTGGGCGACGTGAACACCTACCCCGGCAAGAAAAAGCTCATCTTGTCGGGCTTTCACGAGGCGGCGCTGGCCGCGTTCGGCGCCGCGCCCTATGTGTTCCCGGACAAGCCGATCCACCTGCAATACACCACCACCAGCCCGAAGCTGCACAAGGTGCTGGGGGTGGAGTCGCCGACGTTCGATTGAATCGGGCGCGAGGCGCTCAGCGCTTTTTGGCGATCACGCTGCGGCACACCTCGATCGTCTCGATAGCCACGTCATCCCACGACCGCTTCATCGCCGCGGCAATCGCGGCGTGGTCCCAAGTGCGCGCCAGCGCACGCTCCAGTGCAGACTCCAGCGCGGCGGCGTCGCGCGGCGGAATCAGGATGCCATTGGCGTCGTTGAGGATCTCGTTGGTGCCGCCCACGTCGGTGGCCACCACCGGCCGGCCGCAGGCCACCGCCTCGACCACCACATTGGGGTAACCCTCGGACCAGCTCGGCAAGGTGAGCACATCGCTGGCGCAGATCCATCGCGCCACCTTCTCGGGCGGCAGCCCGCCGGGCAGGTAGACCTTGCCCTTCAGCCCGGCGCCTTCGACCAGGGTCATCAGCTGGGCCTTCATCACGCCGTCGCCGATCAGCACCAGGCGGAAGCGCTGATTTCGGCTGGCCAGGCGCTGCGTTGCCGTGATCAGCTCGCGCAAGCCCTTCTCTTCGACGAAACGGCCGACATAGACCACCAATTGTTCGTCGGCACCGACGCCGAACTGTTGCCGAGCCTGAGCCTGGTTGCCCGGGCCGAAAATCTGCGTGTTGAACCCGTTCACGATCGTGTGCACCCGGTCCGGCCGGGCGCCGTACTCGTCGATGGCGCTGCGCCGCATGGCTTCGCTGACGGTCAGCAGCGCGTTCACGCCGTGGATGGTGCGGCGCGTGAACCAGGCGTTCAGCCCGTCACGCACATGGATGTCCGAGCCCAGCGCGCCGACCACCGACGGCACACCCAGCGCCCTCGCGACCTTCATGGCCGCATAACCGTCGGGATACACCCAGAAGGCCAGCACCACGTCGGGCTTGAACGCGGCGATTCGGGGCTTGAGGGCCCAGCTGCTGACAAACCCGTTGAGCCCGCGCGAGATCACCGGGAATGCGGGGTACTCGAAGGCCTCCACATCCACGCCTTCGAGCGTGTAGTCCCTGGGCACATGCCCGTGCAGAAAGCTCTTCGGCTTCATGCCCGGCAGGCGCGGGTAACGCACCGACTGGAAGTAGACGCGCACCTCGGCCAGCCTGGCCAGCGAGCGCGCGGTTTCGTGGATGTAGCGGCCGCGCGTCTGGTCGTGCGGAACCGGCAGCATGGGGGTGACGAGGGCGATTCTCATGGTCGCGAAAATTGACTCAAATGGTTCGAGCCTGGCTGCGGCGATCGATGACTTGCCGGGCCAGGCCGACCGGCAAGCAGGGAGTGTCGACAAAGGTTCGGTGCCACAACTCCAGCATCACGAACGTAAGGATGCGTCGGCTCAGGTCTTCCTTGCCGGTGCGATGGCGCGCGAGCACCGACTCCACATAGCCCTGCCGAAAGAAGCCGCGCTCCGCGGCGCGCCGGTCCAACAGCAGGGCCGTCACGCGGTCGAAAAGGTCTTGCCTGAACCACTGGGCAATCGGCGTCGGAAAGCCCTGCTTCTTGCGATGCACGACGGACTTCGGGATCCAGCGCTCGGCCGTCTTCTTCAGCAGGTATTTGCCGGTGGTGCCGCGCAGGCGAAAGGAGGCGGGAAGGCTCATGCAGAACTCGACCAGCTTGTGGTCGAGCAACGGAACACGCAATTCGACCGAAGCGGCCATCGTCACCTTGTCGGTCTTGATCAACTGGTTGTCGGGCAACCAGCTCTTGAAATCCACATAGGCCATGCGCTTGAGCGCATTGCCGTGCTCCAGCGTATCGAACAGCTCACGATAGCGCTTTGCCACCACATCGCCGACTTCGGTGGAAAAACCGTTGTCGTAAAAGCGGCTCCGCACGGAATCGGTCACATCGTTGGTCATGCCCTTGTAGGCCGAGCCCAGGTCGGTGCCCAGCCAGTCGAGGTACTTGGCGAGCTTTTCGGACTTGACCATCGAGCCCAGCTTGCGCGCCATGAACGCGGCACCCGAAGCGCTGCGCAGCGAGTGCGTGCGGTCCAGGCCGGACATGGTGCGGTAGATCGGATAGCCCGACAGGATCTCGTCGCCGCCTTCGCCCGACAGGATCACGGTCACGTCCTGGCGCGCGCGCACCGCCAGGTGGTACATCGCGATGCCCGACGGATCGACGATCGGCTCTTCGGTGCGCAGAACGAATGAGGACAGGTCCTCGAAGAAGTCGTCACTGCGCAGGATGTGCTCGACGTGATCGGTGCCCAGGTGCGCCGCCACCCGCCGTGCAT
This sequence comes from Methylibium sp., assembly GCA_031414975.1. Taxonomy (GTDB): domain Bacteria; phylum Pseudomonadota; class Gammaproteobacteria; order Burkholderiales; family Burkholderiaceae_C; genus LGRD01. The sequence goes on from JANOQS010000085.1 coordinate 3,261, forward strand.
GGGGAAGTTCGCTGTGCTCCTGGCTGTCATCGAATCCCAGCGCAAAGGTCTTCACTTTTCCGGGGCTCAGGGCTTCCATGTTGGCGGCCACCACGCTCGAGTCGACACCGCCGCTGAGAAAAGCGCCCACCGGCACATCGCTCACCATGCACAGCTCGACGCTCTCGCGCAGCAACGCCGCGAGTTGCTCTTCGGCGGCTTCTTCGCTGATGTGGGCCACCGGGTGGTCCGGCAGGTCCCAGTAGCGCCGGATCTCGGGCGCACCGTCGGTCCAGCGCATGAAGTGGCCCGGCGGCAACTGGTGCACACCTTCAAACATCGTCAGGTCACCGGCCACGTAACCCGTGCTCATGAAGAAGTCGACCGCGGCCAGCGGCGCTCGCACGGGCCGGTTCAGCGCCAGCAGCAACGGCTTGACCTCGGACGCAAAACAGAGCTTGCCACCGACGACGGCGTAGTACAGCGGCTTGACGCCCAGCCGGTCGCGCGCCAGGAAGATCTTGTTGCGCCGCGCGTCGTACACCGCAAAGGCGAACATGCCGCGGAAGTGGTCGACGCAGGCCTCGCCGTATTGTTCGTAGGCGTGCACGATCACTTCGGTGTCGGTTTGCGTGCTGAACACATGGCCGAACCGCTCCAGTTCGGCGCGCACCTGACGGTAGTTGTAAATCTCGCCGTTGTAGATCACCAGCACGGACTTGTCTTCGTTGAACACCGGCTGGGCGCCGGCCGCCAAGTCGATCACGGTGAGCCGGCGGTGGCCCATGCCGATGTAGGCGTTGAACCAGGTGCTCTCTTCGTCCGGCCCGCGGTCGGCCATCAGGCGCGTCATGCCCTGGATCAAACCGGGGTCGATGCCACCACCGCGCGGGTCAAACACTCCGCAAATTCCACACATCAGTCAGGCCCTCCGGCGCCTTGTCGGTCATTTTTCATGGTGTGTTGAAGACCGAAGCCGGCGGCTTTTGGTGGAGGAATCTTGCCGGCGATCGGCGACAGGGACCGTTGCCTCGAGACAGCGATAACGGCGGTTCGGATCCGCGCTGAGGCTGTCCGCCACACGCACCAAAACGCCGGCGCGATTACAGCATGGAACTTTGCCGCTGGCGCCGTGGGTGGGCCCCAAGATCGCGCATAATCCCGCCGCGGCGTGTCATGCGTCGCAATCGCTAGGGGTGTTGAAGGCCGACAGGCCTTCGACTGAGAAAGTCCCTTTGAACCTGATTGAGGTAATCCTCGCGCAGGGAAGCTTGTTTCAGTGCACAGCGTTCGGCTGCGCGCTCGACCCGCCGACCTGCCATCGACCTTGTGGAAGCCACGATGGCAAGCACTTCTCGTTTTTCACTTTCGCCGATGATCGTCGCGGCGCTGATCGCTGCAGCACCCGTCGGGGCGCAGACCAACGCCTCCACGCAACTCGCGCCGGTTACCGTGACCGGTCGCTCGTATCCGACCGTGGGCGTGGGCGGCTGGGGCGACGTGCCCTTGGCGCGCGCGCCGCTGCAGGGCAGCGTCTTCAGCGCCGAGCAGTTGAAGGACAACGGCGTGCAGCGCCTGTCCGACCTGACCGGCTTCGACCCCGCGCTGAGCGACGCCTACAACACCGAGGGCTACTGGGACTACCTGACCGTGCGCGGCTTCGTGCTCGACAACCGCTTCAACTTTCGCCGCGACGGCCTGCCGATCAGCGCCGAGACCTCGATCCCGCTGGACAACAAGGCGCGAATCGAAGTGCTCAAGGGCGCCAGCGGCATCCAGGCCGGCACCAGCGCACCAGGCGGGCTGGTGAACTACATCGTCAAGCGGCCGGGCAACGACGATGTCACGTCGGCCGCCTTCGAATGGCGCCAGTCGGCCAGCGTGACCACCGCGCTCGACCTGAGCCGGCGCTTCGGCACCGATCGCGTCTTCGGGCTGCGCATGAACGCCGCGGCCGCGAGCCTGGACCCGCGCGTGTCGCACGCGCAAGGCAAGCGCCACCTGCTGGCCGTGGCCGGCGACTGGCGGCTCGGCGCCGACACCCTGCTCGAAGCCGAATTCGAAACCAGCCAGAAGTCGCAACCCAGCGTGCCCGGCTTCAGCATGCTGGGCAACAGCGTGCCGGCAGCCGGCGATGCGCGCACCAACCTGAACAACCAGCCATGGTCGTTGCCGGTGGTGTTCAACGCCAACACCGCTTCGCTGCGGCTGCAGCAGCGCCTGGGCAGCGACTGGCGCTTCACCGCGCACCTGGCCAGCCAGCAACTGAAGACCGACGACCGCATCGCGTTCCCGTTTGGCTGCTTCAGCCCCGACCCGGCCCCCGACGGCACCTATTACGCCGACCGCTACTGCCCCGACGGCACGTTCGACCTGTACGACTTTCGCAGCGAGAACGAGCGCCGCCGCACCGATGCGCTGGACCTGTGGTTCACCGGCAAGCTGAGCACCGGCGGAGTGCGCCACGACATGACGGTGGGCGTGCTGAACAGCCGGGTCAAGAACCGCTTCCAGCGCCAGGCCTTCAACTACGCCGGCACCGGCAACGTGCAAGGCAGCGCCATCACGCCGGCCGCCCCCGAACTGACCGACGAGAACACGAACCGCGACGAACGCTCGACCGAGCTTTACGCGCGCGACGCGATCGCCATCACCCCCGACCTGACCGCCTGGCTGGGACTGCGCCACACCCGGCTGCAACGCGAAAGCGTGCGCACCGACGGCTCGCGCGCGACCGAGTACACGCAGAGTTTTTCGACCCCCTGGCTGGCGCTGAGCTACGCAATCGCGAGCGACCAGCTTGTCTATGCAAGCTGGGGCCAGGGCATCGAGTCCGACGTGGTGCCCGGCCGCGCCCGCTACACCAACAACGGCGAAGCCTTGCCGGCGCTCAAGAGCCGCCAGATCGAACTCGGCCTGAAGGGGAGTACCGAGGTGCTGGAATGGGGCTTGGCGTGGTTCGACATCCGTCGCCCGCAGTTCGCCGACTTCGGCGCCTGCGATCTGGACGGCAGTTGCACCCGCCTGGCCGACGGCAGCGCACGCCACCGCGGCGTGGAAGCCAGCGGCGCGCTGCGCAGCGGCCCGTGGGTGCTGCGCGGCGGCCTGCAATCGTTGCAGGCACGCCGCGAGGGCAGCCAGGGCGCCACCATCAACGGCCTGGAGCCGACCAACGTGCCGGCGCAAACCCTCAAGCTGCAAGCCGTCTACAGCGTGCCGCAGCTTGCCGGGCTGGCACTGCAGGCCGGGCTCACGCACGAGAGCCGCCGAATGGTGCTGCCCGACAACAGCGCCACCATCCCCGGCTGGAGCCGCGTCGATCTGGCCGCGCGCTGGCAGGGCAAGTTCGACGCGACCACCGTGACCTGGCGCGCCGGCATCGACAACCTGTTCGACCAACGCGGCTGGCGCGAGTCCCCCTACCAGTTCAGCCACGCCTACCTGTTCCCGCAGGCCCCACGCACCCTGCGCGCGTCGATGCAGATCGACCTGTAGTTGGCCGGCGTGAGGGCCCGAGGAAGCTGGCTATAATCCAAGGCTGTTCCTCGATAGCTCAGTTGGTAGAGCGCCGGACTGTTAATCCGTAGGTCCCTGGTTCGAGCCCAGGTCG
>JANOQS010000086.1:0-23139 GCA_031414975.1 Methylibium sp.
CGCCCGCCTGGTCGCGCACGCTGAAGGTGAAGCTCGCGTAGCCGGCGCCGTTCGCGTTGAGCGCTGGCGTGAACGCGAGGTTGCCGATGTTGGCAGTCGTGATCACCTGCCCGGCCGTGACCGCCACACCCGACAAGGTCAGCGCGCCGGCACCCGGCAGCGTGTCGATCCGAACCGCGCTCAGGGTGTCGCCCGCGTCCACATCCGTGAACCCGAAGTCAGCAGCGGCGAAGGCCAACGGCGTGTCTTCGTTCGTGGTAACCGTGTTGGCCGTGCCGACCGGCGTATCGTTGACCGCCGTGACGTTGATCGTCATGGCCTTCGGCGCCGCGTCGTATGCGCCCGCCTGGTCGCGCACGCTGAAGGTGAAGCTCGCGTAGCCGGCGCCATTCGCGTTGAGCGCCGGCGTGAAGACCAGATTGCCGATGTTCCCAGCCGTGATCACCTGCCCGGCCGTGACCGCCACACCCGACAAGGTCAGCGCGCCGGGGCCCGGCAGCGTGTCGATCCGAACCGCGCTCAGGCTGTCGCCCGCGTCGATATCGGTGAACCCGAAGTCAGCAGCGGCGAAGGTCAACGGCGTGTCTTCGTTCGTGGTGACGGTGTTGGCCGTGCCGACCGGCGCATCGTTGACCGCCGTCACGTTGATCGTCATCGCCTTCGGCGCTGCGTCGTACGCGCCGGTCTGATCGCGCACGCTGAACGTGAAACCGGCGTAGCCGGCACCGTTGGCATTCGCCACCGGGGTGAACACGCGGTTGCCGAGATTGGCAACCGTGATCACCTGCCCGGCCGTGACCGCCACGCCCGACAAAGTGAAGGTTCCGACTCCGGGCAGCGTGTCGATCCGAACCGCGCTCAGGGTGTCGCCCGCGTCCACATCCGTGAACCCGAAGTCAGCGGCGGTGAAGGTCAACGGCGTGTCTTCGTTCGTGCTGACCGTGTTGGCCGTGCCCACCGGCGCATCGTTGACCGCCGTGATGTTCATCAGCGTGAAGGCGCTGCACGTCATCTCGCCACCTGGGCCCTGCGCGCCCGCGTTGCCATCGTTGAACAACCAGTCGATGCGCACCTGCCCCGACGGGTTGTCGCTGTCATTGGCATAGCCGATCGAACGCAAGGTGGTGTTGACCCGCGCCTGCGTCGCGTTGGCATTGAAGGTGAGTACCAGCCGGCCGCCACCCAAGGTGGTGACGGTGCCGATCGTCGTGCCGCCCAAGATGAGCGCGCCGCCTTGCGTGAATGCGGCCAGCGTGCCGGTGGCGCTGAAGCGGTCGTCGGCGTTCGCGCCGCCGTTGCGCGCCAGGGTCAGCGATGCGCCGGCGAAGCTCGCGGCCGCGCCCAGCTCCAGGTCGTAGACCACCGAGATACCGCGGAGCACCACCGATGCCCCGTTCTCGACGAAGGTCGGCGGGGTCGCACCATTGAAGCTGGTGTCCAGCGTGCCGTCGGCAAGCAGGCGCGTCACGGCGACGGAGCCGCTCGGGGCTGACCAGGTCGAGGCGAGGAACACGAAGCCGCCGCTGGCCGTGACGACGCTGCGGCTGAAGGTGGTGTCCGAGTCCAAGTCGACGGAAGCCCAGCCGTCGCCGCTGAAACTGGTGTCGAGCACACCCCCCGTCGTGACGACCGCGACACTGAATTTGTAGTCGCTGCCGTTGGCCCTGGTGGTGCCCATCAAGGCTATGCGGCCGTCGCCCAGCACGGCCACCGAACGCCCGGAGTCGTAGGTGGCGAAATTGAGGACCAGGGTGCCGGTGCCGTTGAAGGTGGTGTCCAGGCTGCCGTCGGTGTTGAAGCGGTGCACGACAAAGTCCTGGCTCCCACCGACAGTTCGGGTGCCGAGCACCACGAGCTTGCCGTCTGCCTGCTGTGCCACGCTCATGCCATCGCTGGACCCGGCGCCGGGCACCACCACGACATAGCCGCTGCCGTTGAAACCCGTGTCGAGCACGCCCGCGGTGGTGAAGCGCGCGACCAATACGCCGACGGGGCCCCCGGAGACCGCAGATCCGACCACGACGATGCGGCCGTCGGCCTGCACGACCATGTCGCGCACCAGGCTGAAGCCGGTGCCGGGCGCCGCCGTTGCGGTGCCGCTGGCGCCGAAGGCAGTGTCCAGGCTGCCGTTGGCCAGATAGCGGACCACGCCGATGTTCAGGAGGGGGGTCGAGATGTACCCCCCCAAGACGATCTTGCCGTCAGCCTGCACCCGCACCTGGTTGATGTTGAAGTTGCCGGCGTAGCGCACCACGCCGCCGGTGCCGAAGCCGCTGTCCAGGCTGCCGTTGCTGTTGAAGCGGATCACGCTCGCCAACCATGTTCCGTCGCTGGTCTGGCCCCCGACGACGATCTTGCCGTCGGCCTGGACCACCACCGCTTGCGCGTTGGCGCTGACGTAGCCGGTGAAGGTGGCCTTGCCATGGTCGCCGAAGCCCGTGTCGAGCGAGCCGTCGGTGTTCCAGCGCACCACCATGAAGGTGTTTCCGCTCACGCCGATTGCCACCGTCTTGCCATCGGCCTGCACGGCCACGCCGGTGCCACTGCCGCTCTGCCCGACCTGAAGTTCGGTGGCGGCCGTGCCAGGCCCGTTGGGGCTGACGAAGACAGACCCGAACAGCGGCCCATCGTTCATGTTGGTCACGGTGATGGCCAGGGCCTGCGTGTCGCTGAACGTGCCGTCGCTCGCCTGCACGATCACGTCGTAGACGTTGTCAACGTCGTTGTCCCAGGGGTCCTCGTAGTTCGGCGGGTCCGCAAAGCTCAGCACGCCGGTCACGCTGTTGATGATGAACACCCAGTCGTCGTCACCTCCGATGATCGAGTAGGTCAGCCCGGTGCCGCTGGCGACGGCGGTGGTCACCGGGCCGGTGGCGTTCTCGGCGAAGTTGATGGCCGCCGTGGCGCCGCCGCCGTTGCTGGTGATCACCGATTGAGACGCCGCGGTCGCGACGAGCGAAAACTCCGAAGTCGAGGTGCAGGTCGTGAAGCTCGCATCGCACGCCGTCGCGGTGGCGCTGATCGACTCGCCAGCCGCCACCGCAGACGCCAGCGTCGTGTCGAAGCTCGCATTGCCCGACCCGTTGGTCGTCACGTTGATGAAGCCGAGGTAACGCGCGCCAGCGCCGTGGCTGAACGCGCCGGGCGCGGCATTGGCGAAAAACTCGATGCGGTAATAGCTGCCGGCGCTGCTGTTCAGCGAGCCGACCAGGTGCACCTGCGTGCCGTTCGATTTCGCGCTGCCGATGACCGGGAAGTTCTGCAGGCCGTTCGTGCCGGCGTCGGCGTCGCCAACGTCGTTCGGCGTCACGTAGTCATTGTCCAGATCGATCGCGAGCTCGGTGCTGCCGCTGATCGAGTTGCCGAGCACCGCCACGGCAGTCGCACCGGCCGTGTTCTCTATCGTGATGCCCTGGGTCCCGCCGACGACGGTGTTGCCCGCCCCGGCCGCGGTGCCGCCGATCTGCGCGCCGCCGGCCACGCCGTTCATGTAGATCGCGCGCAACGACGTGCCGAGCGCAGCCGCGCCGCTGGCGTTGGTACCGATGTAGTTGCCGCGGATCAGCGTGCCGTTCGCGGGTTGGACGAATATGTTTTGCTGGGAGTTGGCGCTGATCAGGTTGCGGTCGGCGATCGCTGTGGTGCCCACCTGAACCCCGGTGGCATTGGAGATGGTGACACCGCTGGCGTTGGCCGCGGCCGCATTGCCTGCGGCGTTGGTGCCGATGAAGTTGCCGGAAATGGTCTGGTTGCTGCCGGCGGCGACCGAGATCCCGTTGGCGCTGAAGCCGTTGATCACCAGCCCGCGGATCACGCTGTTGTCGCTGTTGGTGCCCAGCATCAGACCACTCGTACCGCCGCCGGCCGATGCACCGTTCAGCACGATCATCAGCACCGCGTTCGTGCCGGTGCTGGCGGTGTTGACACTGGAGCCCGTCTGTGTGTAACCGTTGATCGTGACGCCGGTCGTGATCGTCGGCAGCGCCGTCAGCAGGTTGATGGTCTGCACGCCCCCGCCCGCGATGTTGAAGCTGATCGTGTCGCTGCCGACGCTGCTGTTGGAATTGATGATCGCCTCGCGCAGCGAACCCGCGCCCGAATCGTTGGTGTTCGAGACGACGAACGCGAAGAGTTCACTCTTCCAGGCCGTCTGGCCGGCCACGTCGATCGCGCCTGCGGCCTGGATCGCGCCGTGCGTGAGTTCGAGCGCCCAGTTGCCGCCGGCCAAGGCGTGGCCGGTGAGGTCGGTCGAGGCGGCCACGTCGGCGCCGGTCAGCTGCGCGAGGCCGTCGACGAAGGCGCGGCCATCGGCGCTGGCGCCCACGTCACAGCCGTACAGCAGCAGGTCGGCGTCGCTCGTGAGGTGGGCGCCCCAGGCGGCGACCTCACCGGCGCGTGCCAGCAAGGCGTCGCTGCCGAACAGCGTGCTGCCGAGCAGCACCTGGCCGTCGCTGCCGTGCGAGATCACGTGCACTGCGCTGACGCCGGTGCGTGTGGCCAGGGCCTCGCTGATCTGGGTGATGCCGTCGCGCGTGGCGTCGAGCTCGATCGCTTCGATCGCGCGGCCGGCCGCGGCCTGTGCGGCGATGTCGGCGAGCAGCACGTCGCGGTCTCCGACCCCGGCGTCGATGAACACGATCTCGTTCGCCGCCCGGTCCTGCTGCGCCACTGGCGCTGCCAGCGCGACGTATTGCGGCGCCGGGTTCGGGTCGTTCATCGCCGCCCCCAGCAGCGCAGCCGGGTGGTCGGCCGAATACAGGATGCGGGGCTCCAGATCCTCCAGCACCGCGCGTCGGCGCGCGGGAACGGGTGAAAGCAGGGGGCGGCGCATGGCGGCGGGCCGTGCGGGCTAGCGCGACGCCAGCGCGGAGCCGGGCCGGGCCGGCTTGGCGGGCAGGGCGGGCATGGCGACAGCGGCAGCCGACAAGTCGCGCAGCAGCCGCTCGGGCTCCTTGGCCGGGTCGGCCGGTTTGCCGACGAAGGCCTTGCAGCGCAGCCCGGCCGGCAGGCGGCCGTCGGCGTTGGGCAGTTCCAGGCGCAGCCGGAAAGTGTTGCTGGCCGGGTCGAGCACGCGGTCGATCTGCACGATGCGCGCCACGTGCGCAGGCGCGCCGGTGAGTTCGGGCTGCACGCTCAACTCCTGGCCGACCAGCAGGCTGCCGAACAGCGGCGTGGCCGCCACCACCTCGACACGCAGGCGCCCCAGCGCGGCCACTTTCAGGAGCGGCTTGTCTTCGACGCGTTCGCCGGGGTGTACGAAGCGTTCGGTCACCACGCCGTCGAACGGGCTGCGCAGCACGCGCTGGGCCAGGTGGGCCTGTGCGCTGGACACCTCGCGCACGTTGGTGCCGAGTTGGTCGCGGGCCTGCTGCATGCGTTCGCGGGCGACGCGGAATTCGGCCTCGGCCTGCTCGACCGCCTGGGTCGAGATGAAGTTCTGTGCTGCCAGCGAGCGGGTGCGGTCGAGCTTTTGTTGCGCCAGGTCGCGGCCCGCGATGGCCGCGCGCAGTTCGCCTTCGCCGTCGGCGCGCGAGCGCGCCACGCCGGTGTTGGCGCGTTCCACGTCGGCGCGCAGCCGTACCAGCACCTGGCCCTGTTTGACCAGCGCGCCGCGTTCGACCTCGACAGACTCGACCACACCAACGACCGCGCTGCCCAGCTCGGCCACCCGCTCGGGCTGGATCAGGCAGGCCAGCAGCCCGGCCGTCTGGGCCTGGGCAGCCCAGGGCGCCACCGCGCACAGCAGGCCGGTGAGTGCGCAGCGCAACAGGGATCGGCGGGTTCGAAGGGGCAACATGGTGTCTCCTGGCTCAGTCATCAGGGCGTGCAAAAAGCCAGCCGCTGGTCGAATTCACAGTCATCGCGCAGCAGCCTGGCGCGGGCGCGGCGCTGCCCGGCTTCGAGCCAGCGCTGCTGCCAGCGCAGCGCCTGGCCCAGCAGCGGCGCCGGCAGGCGCAGCTCGTCGGTGCGTGCCAACGCGTGCGCGACTCTCAACAGCGGGTGGGGCCGGCGCTCGTTGGGAAAGGGGCTCGACAAGCGGGCTGACAAGAGCGGCGATTCGAGCGACAGCCAGACCTCGGCACTGCCCGGCTGGCCCTGCCGGCCGGCGCGTCCGCACAGTTGGCGGTCGAGCCGCCGCGACGGGTTGTGCTGGCAGCAGATCACGTGCAGCCCGCCGTGGCGCAATGCGCTTGCGTCGAGCGTGATGTCGGTGCCGCGGCCGGCCATGTGGGTAGACACCGTCACCCGGCCCGTGCGGCCGGCTTGCGCCACCAGCAACGCTTCGTCGCCGTCGAAACGCGCGTTCAGCAACGCCGGCTCGATGCCCGCGGCATGCAGCAAGCCGACCAGCAGGCTCGAATCGGCCACCGACTCGGTGCCGATCAGCACCGGCCGGCCGCAGTCCACCAGCCGGCGGGTGCGCTCGACCACGGCGCGCCAGCGCGCGGCGTCGCTGGTGAAGCAGCGCGTGGGCCACTGCTCGCGCTGGTTCGGCAGGCGCGGCGCCACGGTCGCGGTGGCCAGGCCATACACCTGGGCCAGTTCGGCGCGTGCTTCGTGCAGGGTGCCGCTCATGCCGCCGAGGCGGTGGTAACGCCGGAAGAAGCGCTGGAAGGTGATGCGCGCCAGGGTTTCGACCTCGGCCTCGGCGCGCACGTTTTCCTTGATCGCGATCAGCGCATGCAGGCCGCCGGACCAGCGGCGCCCTTCGGCGATGCGCCCGGTGGTCGGGTCGACGATGGCGATCGTCGCGCTGGGACGGCCGCCCGCGCTGGCCGGGTCAGCGGCCCGTTCGCTGACCACGTAGTCGCGATCGCGCTTGAGCAGGTGGCGCGCGGTCAGCGCGGTGCTGATGGTGTCCTCACGATGCCGGGTGTTCTTCCACACCGGCTGCAGCGCAGCGGCCAGTTCGGCAATGCGCGCGCGGCCAGCGTCGGTCAGGCGCACGCTGCACTCGGCAGGCAGAAGCTGGAAATCGGTTTGTGCATCGAGCCGGCTCGACAGCGCCCAGGCCTGCCACAGGAACGCGCGGCTGGCGCCGCCGTCGACCTCGCGCGACAGCACCAGCGGCGTGCGCGCTTCGTCGATCAGGATGCTGTCGGCCTCATCGACGATGGCCATGCACAGGCCGCGCAGCAGCCGGCGCGGGGCGGCGCCGCTCAGGTCACCGGTCAGGTCGCCCGTCATGTCACCCACGCGGCGCTGCAAGCTGCCGTCACCCGCGCCGGCCTGGAGCCGGTCGCGCAGGTAGTCGAACACCAGTTCCTTCGCGGTGACGTAGACCACCGCGTGGCCATAAGCGAGGCAGCGCGCTGCGGGCGGCATGACCGCGACCACCGCGGCCACGCCCAGCCCGAGCGTGTCGAACAGCGGCTTGAAGGATTGCGCGTCACGGGAGACGAGGTAATCGTTGGCCGTCAGCACGTGCACCGGAATGCCGGCCAGCCCGCCGATCGCGGCGGCCAGCGCCACGGCGAGCGACTTGCCTTCGCCGGTGGCCATTTCGACCAGCCGGTTGTCGAGCATGTGCAGTGCAGCGAGGAGCTGAACGTCATAGGCGGTCTTGCCCAGGCTGCGGCGCGCCGCCTCTGCGACGAAGGCGCAGCAGCGCTCGCCGACTTCGCCATTCAAACCGTGAATGCCGTGTTGGGCGATTTCCAATTGCAGCGCGACCTGGTGGGCGTTGAAGGCGCTGTCGGGCAGCTCGCGCCAGGCCAGGCCCCAGTCGCGCACACTCGCCAGCCGGCGCCGGTTCGCGCGCGCACTCGGCGCCCCCGAGCCGCGCCGCGGGGCCGCGGCCGCAGCGGGGTCGGTGGGCTCGGCGAGTTCGGGGTAGTCGCCCCAGCGCATGCCGGGCACGGGCAGAAGGGCGGCGTCGTCGAGGCGCATGGGTACTCGGTCTCCCGTTTCAACTGACAGGGTTGACGTGCTGCAGCAGCAGTTGCTGCAGCGCGCGCACGGTCTGGCGGGCGATCGACATCGAACCGTGGTCGAAGCGCACCTGGGCGCGCGCGCCGATGCGCGCGCTGCGCACCTGGGCCACCTCCACGTCGAGCAGCACCACCGGCACCTGCGGGGTCAGGCCGTCTTTGTCGGCCGGGTCGACGGCAATGTCGCCGCCCCCGGGCTGGCCCAGCGCGGCGCTCGGCAACTGTGTGACGGCGCCGCCCGCGTCGCGCCGCAGCCGCCCGTGGCGAGGGCGCCAGCCTTCTTCGGCAAAGCGCACGCCGATCATGGCGCCCTGCAGCTCACGGGTGGCCGGCGTGCCGGCGGCGAGGCCGGCAACCGCACCGGCATCAGCGACGGCGGCATGAGCAACGATGTCGGCATGGTGCCGCACCAGTTCGGCCTGCTCTTGCGGCAGCGCCACGCGCACCGTCAGCGGCGCATCGGTGAGCAGGTAACCGAGCAGTTCGCCCTTCTTGCGGTAGCTGCCGAGATGGTCGGCCTGGCGCGGCAGCACCAGCACGCCATCGGCCTGGGCGCGCACTTGCAGGCGGGCGCGCTTGTCTTGGTTGCGGGCCGCCTCGGCATGGCTGAAGGCGAGCTTCTCGCGCAGCGCGGGCACCTTTTCGGGGTCGGCGGAGATGGCCTGGAACATCGCCACCTCCAGGTCGATCGCGTCGGCCGCCAGGCTGGCGAGTTCAACGTCGAGCCGTTCGTCGCGCAAGGTGGCGATCAGGTCGCCCGCCTGCACGCGTTGGCCGTCTGCGGCAGCGAAAGAATCGATGAAGCCGTTGACCTCGATGCGCAACTGAGCCTGCTCGGGCGGCCACACCACGCCTTGCGCCTGGGTGCTGAACGGGGCCGGCACCAGCGCCACCAGCGCGAGCAGACAAGCCGCCAGCGCGCCGCCGCGCCACAACACGCGGCTGCGGCCGGCCAGTGCCAGCGAGCGCAGCCCACCGGCCATCGGGCGCAGCACGCTGTCGTACAACATGAACCCGCCCAGCGCGGCGCCGGCCAGCGCCGAATGGCTGCCGACCCACAGGCCGATGCCCAGCGCCAGCGCGAGCCGGTAGACGGTGGCCAGCGGCGCGTAGGCGATCAGCCACTTGCGCTCGCCCGGCAGCGCCTCCAAGGCGGCCGGCACCGGGGAGCCGAGCAGGCGGCTCAGGTGTTCGGCCCACCAGCGACCGCTGCGCACGCTCAGGTTGCGCAGGTCGAGCACGTCGCACAGGAAAAAGTAGCCGTCGAAGCGCATCAAGGGGTTGCCGTTGACGAGCACCGTCGAGGCCGCGCCGATCAGCATGGTGAGCAGCGCCAGGTCGCGCAGCAGGCCCGGCTGCACCACCCCCCACACCGCCATGGCGCAGGCCGCCACCGCGAGCTCGGCCATGATGCCGGCGGCGCTGACGATGGCCCGCTGGTGGCGGTGCCGAAAGGCGTCGGCCGCCGACGCGTTGACGAACGGCACCGGCGTGAGCACCATCAGGCTGATGCCGGCCTGGCGCACGGTGGCGCCCCAGCGCCGCACCGCCAGCGCATGCGCCAGCTCGTGCAGCAGCTTGATGAACGGGTAGAGCAGCCAGCTCAGGAACAGGTAGCGGGGCGACGCCAGCAGCCGCTCGCCGTGGGCCCACAGTTCGCCCCAGTGCAGTGCGGCGGCCAGCGCTGTGAACAACATCGCCATGGCCCACAACACCAGCGCCGGGCCACAGAACAACACACGCGCCAGCGGCGCGAGACGCTCGATCAGTGCCGACGGGTCGGTCATCGGCAGGCGGAATCCGAGCGGGTTGATGCCGCGCACGCGCTGGCGCCGGCGTTGCACGGCGCGGTTGCGGAAGATCGACTCGACGTCGGGCGCCACGTCGAACTCGATCAACCCGCGTTCGTGCAGCGCGATCAGCAGCCGGACCACCTCATCCTGCGTCATCGCCTCTTCGGGGTGGGCGGCGAGCAGGCTGTCCCAGACCTGCTGCACGGTCTGGCTGCCGTCGCAGCGGCCGACGAATTCATAACCCAGGCGGTTCAGGCGGCGCACGTCGTCGCTGGTGGTGTCGACCAACAGGAACCAGGCCACGCCGCGCTGGTCTTGCCGGCGCAGCTCGACCTGCGTGCGCAATTGCGGGCGCAGTGTGCTGACGCGGTACCAGCGTGGGCTGAATAGCGGTTCTGTCACGGCAGACCCCAGGTGCTCATGCCCACCATGCCCACGCCTTCAGGCGCAGCCACTCGGCAGTGCGGTGACCCCAGGCCCAGACCAGCGGGCGTTCCGCCACGGTGATCTTGGCCACACCCTCCAGGCCCGGGCGCACCCCGGCCGTGCCGTCGGCGAGTTCGGCCTCGACCTCGAAGATGTTGTTGCCGTCCACGCTGCGCGCAATCGGCGTCACGCGCAGCACGCGCAGCGGCAGGGTGTCCCAGGGCAGCGCCGACAGCGCCAGCTGGCCTGGTTGGCCGGGTTGCAGCTCGGCGACGTCGCGCTCATCGATGTTCACGATCACCCGGAACGCTTCGCCCGGCGCCACCAGCAGCAGCGGCTTGCCGCGCTCCAGCGGCGAGCCCACGGCCTGCGCCAGGTCACCCTGGATCACCACGCCGTCGAACGGCGCAACGACGCTGGCGCGGGCGATGTCGGCATCCACCTGGGCGAGCTGGGCCCGGGCCTGTTCGGCACGCGCCAGCGCGGTGACCATCGCGACCCGGTCGGCGCGCCCCAGCGCCACGGCGTGGGCACTTTCCTGCTGGCCAAGTTCGCTGGCCCATTTGCGGCGTTGCAGCGCCAGGTCCTGGTCGGCCATCTCGAGCAGCACCTGGCCTTGTTTGAAGCGGTCACCCGGGCGCACATGGGCCGCCTTCAGAAATCCGTCGGTCGGGGCCACCAGAGAACGCTGCTCAAGCCCTTCGATGCGGGCGTGCCCGCCCACCCGGTAGGGCAGCGGCACCACGCAGGCCGCCACCAGCGACAGCGCCACGCCGGCCAGCGCGAGCTGGACCCGCCGGTCGCGCGCCCGGGCCCGGCGCCAGGCGCGCCGCAAGATGCTCGCGGCACGCTGGTGCAGCGGCGCTTCGTTCAGGCGCATCAGGTGCAGCACCGGGCCAACCAGATTGACGACGGTCTCGATCTTGCGAACCTGGGCCTCGAACCCGCTCGGCAGGCCGGCCCACTCACAGCAGACCGCGCCGACCGCCGCGCCGCGGTGCATCAACGGCACGCTCACGACCGCGCCGCCCTGGCGCTGCAACAGTCTGGCGTGGGCCGCGCGGATCAGCGAACGGGCGCCTGGCAGCACCGGCAACTGCACGCTGGCGCCTTGCTGCACCGCTTCGTCCATCAGGCCGGCCAGCGTATCCACCGCTTCGCCCACCAGCGGCCCACCGTGGCCGTGCGACAGCGCGGCCACCACGACCAGCCGACGCCGCGTGAAACCGAAACTCACCCGGCTGCAGCCGTACTCGCTCGCCAGCGCGGTGGCAAATGCGGTGGCGGCCGGGGCGAAGCCGGCCTGCGACAACACGCTGGCCTGAAGCATCAGCACGCGTTGCGATGCACTGCGGCCGGACGCGTCGGCACCGGCTGCCTGGGCATCGGGTAGACCGCCTTTGGATTCGGCAGCAAGAGAAACCATGAGTTGTCTCGGTTAGCCTGAGGGGCGACAGAAAGAAAAGCCTCTTGACGGGCTTCAGCGATCGTCACCCGGCAAGCGCTGCCACGATCGGCCGAACAAGACGGTTATCGGCCGCCATTCGGTGAAGTTGAGGGTGGCCGGCCCGGGCGGCGGCTACGATGAGCATCCCTTCACGGTGGACCGTTCGATGACCGCAGCCTGCGTCGCCCAGATTCGAGCCCATGCGCCGCGCGCGCAGCCGCGCATTGCGGTCGTGCTCGGTTCGGGCTGGGGCGGCGCCACCCGGCACATCACCGAAGCGCGCCGCATTCAGTACGCCGATCTGCCCGGCTTTCCGGCCGCCGGCGTGGCTGGCCACTCCGGCGAACTGTGGCTCGGGCGCCTGGGCCTGCACGAGGTGGCGGTGCTGAGCGGGCGCCAGCACGCTTACGAAACCGGCGCGGTGGACGGCATGAAATTGCCGCTGCGTGCCCTGCGCGCGCTCGGCTGCGAGGTGCTGGTGCAGACCAACGCGGCCGGCAGCGCCGACCCTGCCCTGCGCCCGGGTGCGCTGATGCTGGTGAGCGACCACCTGAACCTGCCACAGCGTTCACCGCTGGTGGGTGAAAGCGGCGCCGGGCGCTTCGTCGGCATGGCGGACGCTTACGACCCCGCTCTGCGGGCCGGCGCCCACGCCGTGGCGCGCACACGCGGCATGCCACTGCACGAAGGCGTTTACGCCTGGTTCCTGGGCCCGCAGTTCGAGACGCCAGCCGAGATCCGCATGGCGCAGCGGCTCGGTGCGCAGGCGGTGGGCATGAGCACGGTGCCCGAGACCCTCCTCGCGCGCCACGCCGGCATGAAGGTGCTGGCGATCTCGCTGATCACCAACATGGCGGCCGGCCTGTCGGACGAGGTGCTGAGCCACGCCCACACGCTGGCGCAGGCCGAGGCGGCGAGTGCGTCGGCGGGGGCGCTGCTGGCGGGCATCATCGCGGGCATCGAATTGCCGGCCTTGAATTCATGACCGCCCCGACCTCCATTTCCGAGCATCACCGGGCTGCGCGCACCGCGCTGGCCTGCCTGGACCTGACCAGCCTGAACGATGCCGATACCGAAGCCGACGTGGCCAGGCTGTGCGAACGCGCCCAGGGCCCGCACCGCGCGGTGGCGGCGGTGTGCGTGTGGCCGCGTTTCGCGGCGTTCGCGCGCGCGAACCTGCCGGCGCACATCCAGGTGGCGGCGGTGGCGAACTTCCCTGACGGCAGCAACGACCTTGCGCGCGCCGTGCGCGACACCGAGGCGATCGTGCAGGCCGGCGCGCAAGAAGTGGACGTGGTGCTGCCGTTCGCGGCCGTGATGGCCGGCCAGGCCGCTGCCGCATCGCGCCTGCTGCAGGCGGTGCGGCGCGCCTGCGACGGGTTGAGCTTGAAGGTGATCCTGGAGACCGGCGTGCTCGCCGACGACGCGCTGATCGGTGCCGCCAGCCGCCTCGCGCTGGAGGCCGGCGCCGACTTCCTGAAGACCAGCACTGGCAAGACCCCCGTCAGCGCCACACCACAAGCGGCGCGGGTGATGCTGCAGGCGATCGCTGCGGCGCCGCAGGCCGCCGGCCGAGTCGGCTTCAAGGCCTCGGGCGGTATCCGCACGGTGGCCGATGCGAGGGTCTATCTCGACCTGTGCGCCGGCATTCTGGGCGCCGACGCGCTGGTGCCGGCGCGCTTTCGCATTGGCGCCAGCAGCCTGCTGAACGACATCGAAGCCGTGCTCGGTGGCCACGGCGCAGGCGCGAATGCGGCGCCGGGCAGCTACTGAAGCGCCCGCGATGCTGGCGCAGGAAATCATCCGCCACAAGCGCGACCGCGGCGCATTGAGCGGCGCGCAGATCGACGCCTTTGTGCGCGGCCTGGTCGATGGTTCGTGGAGCGAAGGCCAGGCCGCGGCGCTGGCGATGGCCATCTGCCTCAACGGCCTGTCCGGCGCCGAGACGGTGGCGCTGACGCAAGCCATGACGCGCTCCGGCGACGTGCTCGACTGGGCCGGCGCCAACCTGCCCGGCCCGCTGCTCGACAAACATTCCACCGGCGGCGTGGGCGACAAGGTGAGCTTGATGCTCGCGCCGATCGTCGCGGCCTGCGGCGGTTTCGTGCCGATGATCTCGGGCCGGAGCTTGGGCCACACCGGCGGCACGCTGGACAAGCTCGACAGCATCCCCGGTTACCAGACCGCACCCGGCCTCCCGCGCCTGCGCGCCGCCTTGCGCAGCGCCGGCTGCGCGATCGTCGGCGCCACGGCCACGCTGGCGCCGGCCGACCGCCGCCTCTACGCGATCCGCGATGTGACGGCAACGGTCGAGTCGATCCCGCTGATCACCGCGAGCATCCTGTCCAAGAAGCTTAGCTCCGGCCTGCACGGCCTGGTGATGGACGTGAAGACCGGCAACGGCGCGTTTGCGGCCACCATGCCGATGGCGCAGGCGCTCGCGCGCTCGCTGGTGGAGGTGGCCCAGGGCGCCGGCCTGCCGACCCGAGCCTGGATCACCGACATGAACCAGGTGCTGGGCCACGCCTGCGGCAATGCGCTGGAAGTGCACGAGGCACTGGAATTTCTGCAAGGCGCGCGGCGCGACCTGCGGCTGCTGGAGCTGACGCGCACGCTGAGCGCCGAACTGCTGCTGATCGGCGGCCTGGCCGCCGATCGCGATTCAGCGCTGGCGCGCGTGGACACCGCGTTGGCCAGCGGCGCGGCGCTGGACCACTTTGCTCGCATGGTGGCCGCACTGGGAGCGCCCACTGACTTTTGCGAACGGCCGGCGCAGCATCTGGCCGCTGCTCCGGTGCAACGCCCGGCCGTCGCGGCGCATGCCGGTTGGGTGCATCGAATCGCCACGCGCGACATCGGCCTGGCGGTCATCGAACTCGGCGGCGGGCGCCGCCAGGCGGGCGACGCGGTGGACCCTCGCGTCGGCTTCTCGGAGGTGGTGGGCATCGGCCAGCGCGTCGAGCGCGGCGAGCCGCTGGCCTGGGTGCATGCCGCCAGCGATGCCGCGGCCGATGCAGCGATCGCACGGCTGACGGACTTGATCGAACTGGGCGAACTGCGCCCACCGCCTGCGCCGGTGTTGCTCGAACGTCTGCAGGGGCCGGCAGCCTGACACGCAACGTCGGCAGAGCGGGCAAGGGGTTTTAGGGATGGAACCCGGGCTCGGGCGGACCCCATACTGCGGTCCTTACGCACCCGACCGAACCTGGCTGCAGGGCCCGTCTTCGGCCGAACCGACTGCCCTGCAACAAGGAGACGAAAATGAAGCAAGCTCAGAGGGACCGGGTCACGCGAATGGCGCCGGGCTGGCTCAACGCAGCCGGGGCGGCTGCAGCCGCAATGGTGCTGGCAAGCTGCGGCGGCGGTGGCGACGACGGTTCGACCGCGTCGGCCGAGGCCGCATCGGGCCGGGCCGAGGCGCTGGGTGCCTCCAGCTGCGGCGGCCGGGTGAACAACACCTTCGACAAGCTGCTCGAATGCATGACGGTGGGAGGCGTGCGCGCCCATCAGCAGGCGCTGCAGAACATCGCCGATGCCAACGGCGGCGTGCGCGCGGCGGGAACGCCGGGCTATGACCAGAGCGTCGACTACATCGTCGGCAAGCTGGTGGCTGCGGGCTACAACGTCACCCGCAATGCGTTCCCGTTCGTCTATGTGGCGCTGCCGACCTTGCAGCAGACCGCGCCGGTCGTGGCGTCTTACGACACCGGCGCCTTCACGGGCAGCGGGTACGGCAATGTCACTGCAGCAGTGACGGCCGTCGACGTCAACCTCGTGCCACCGCGCGCAAGCACCAGCGGTTGCGAGGCGGCCGACTTCGCCGGCTTCCCGGCGGGCAGCATCGCGCTCATCCAGCGCGGCACCTGCACGTTCGGCATAAAGGCGAGCAACGCGCAGGCTGCCGGCGCCTCGGCTGTGGTCATCTTCAACCAAGGCAACACACCGTTGCGTGAAGATCTCATCATCGGCACGCTGTTGCCGCTGCCAGTGGGTGCTCCCCCCATCACCATCCCTGTCATCGGTGCCTCGTTCGCCAACGGCGCGGCCCTGGCGCAGGCGGGCTCGAGCGCGTCGATCACGCTCGCGCCGCCGCAGAACATCACCCAGTACAACGTGATCGCGGAATCCCGTTCGGGCGACCCGAACAACGTGGTGATGGTCGGCGCGCACCTCGACTCCGTGGAGCGCGGGCCGGGCATCAACGACAACGGCTCGGGCAGCGCCGCGATCCTGGAGACCGCGCTGCAGATGGCCAAGGTCAAGCCGCGCAACAAGCTGCGCTTTGCGTGGTGGGGCGCCGAAGAGGCCGGCCTGGTCGGCTCGACGGCCTATGTGGCCGGGCTGAGCGCCGAAGAGAAAGCCCGTATCGCGCTGTACCTCAACTTCGACATGGTGGGCTCGCCGAACTACTTCTTCGGCATCTACGACGGTGACGATTCCGACGCTGTCGGCTCGGGCCCTGGCCCGGGTGGCTCGGCGCAGATCGAGAAGGCCTTCGAGAGCTTCTACAAAGCACGCAATCTCCCGTTCAAGGGCACCGACTTCAGCGGCCGCTCCGATTACGGCCCGTTCATCGCGGTCGGCATCCCCGCGGGCGGGCTGTTCACCGGCGCGGAGGGCGTGAAGACGGCCGAAGAGGCGGCCCTTTTTGGCGGCACCGCTGGTGTCGCGTACGACCCCTGCTATCACCTGGCCTGCGACACCTTTGCCAACGTCAGCCTGACGGCGCTCGACGTCAACTCCGACGCCATCGCCTACACGACGCTGCTGTTCTCGATGAGCACCGAAAGCGTCAACGGCCAGCGCGGCAAGGGCAACTTCTCGGCGCCGGCGCTGAAGTGGCTGGACGATCGCTGAAGTCTTCACGCTCCGCGCGTCAACCTGAAGCCGGCCGCTCACGCGGCCGGCTTTTTTCCGTCTGCCGCGGCGGCACAGCCTGTATGCTCACCAGCCCCGCCCCACCGAGCCGTTTCATGACCCTGCGCGCCGCGATCGCCGCCTCCATGGCCTACGACACCATCATGGTGTTTGAAGGCAAGTTCACCGATCACATCCTTCCCGACCAGATCCACAAGATCAACCTGTCGTTCCTGTCGCCGCGCATGCGGCGCGAGTACGGCGGCTGCGCCGGCAACATCGCCTACAACTACAAGCTGATCGGCGGCGAGCCGGTGCCGATGGGCATGGTCGGCGACGACTTCGGCCCGTACCGCGAGCACTACAAGCGCTGGGGCATCGACGACAGTTGCCTGCCCGAAGCGAAAGACTCGTACACCGCGCAGTGCTTCATCGTGACCGACCTGCACAACAACCAGCTCGCCGGTTTTCACCCGGGCGCGATGGGGCTGTCGGCGCAGATTCCGCTGTCGCAGGCCGGCCAGGTGGCGTGCGGCATCGTCGGGCCCGACTCGAAGGACGCGATGCAACTGCACACGCAGCAGATGGCCGACGCGAAGCTCCCCTTCATCCTGGACCCGGGCCAGAACATTCTGCTGTTCGACGGGCCCGAGCTGCTGGCGCTGATCGAACGCGCGCCGGTGCTGGTGTGCAACGACTACGAAGCCGAGCTGATCGCCGACAAGACCAGCTTGTCGCTCACCGAACTGGCCAAGCGCGTGCCGGCGCTGATCGTGACCTTGGGCGCCGAAGGTTCGATCGTGCGCGAGCGCGGCACCGAACAGCGCGTGGCGCCGGTGCCCGCCAAGGCCGTGAAAGACCCGACCGGCTGCGGCGATGCGTACCGAGCCGGCTTGCTGCTGGCCTTGGCCAAGGGCCAGCCGCTGCTGAAAGGCGCGCAGCTCGGCAGCGTGCTCGGCTCGATCAAGATCGCGGTGCAGGGCTGTCAGAACCACCAGCCGACCCTGGCCGAGATTCGCGCGCAGTACGAAGCGCACTACGGATCTTGGCCGTTCTGAACTGACCGACATGCGCGCGTCACCCATTGCCGTGCTGGTGATCGGCAGCCTCAATGTCGATCTGGTGGTGCGGGCGCCGCGCCAGGCGCGTGCCGGTGAAACCTTGATCGGCGATGGTTTTGCCACCGACCAGGGTGGCAAGGGCGCCAACCAGGCGGTGGCGGCCGCGCGCATGGGCGTGCCGGTGGCGATGATCGGCCGCGTGGGTGACGACGACCACGGCCGGCGCATGCTTGACGCACTGGAGCGCGAGCGCATCGACGTGGCGGCCGTCGGCACCGACGACGCGCTGCCGACCGGGGTGGCGGCGATCGTCGTGGCGCATGACGGCGAGAACAGCATCATCGTCGTGCCGGGTGCGAACCACGCGCTCGGCCTGCAACACGTCGACGCCGCCGCCGCACGGCTGATGGCGGCGCGCGTGGTGGTGGCACAGCTCGAAGTGCCGCAGGCCGCGGTGTTCCATGCGCTGCGGCTGGCGCGCAGCGCTGGGGCCGTGACCTTGCTCAACGCCGCGCCGGCCGCCGCGCTGGCGCCGGAACAATTGCAGACGGTGCAGTGGCTGGTCGTCAACGAAGGTGAGGCCGCCATGCTGCTGGGCACGCCGGTGGAAGAAATGTCGCAGGCGCGCGCCGCTGCCCGTGCACTGCTGGCGCTGGGGCCGGGCGACGTGGTCATCACGCTCGGCGCGCGCGGCCTGGTGCACGCCACGGCAGCGGGTGTGAAGCACTACGCCGCCAGCTCCGTGAAGGCGGTGGACACCACCGGCGCCGGTGACACCTTCGTCGGCGTGCTCGCCGCCGGCCTGGCGCAAGGCCTGCCGGCCGACGAAGCGCTGCGGCGCGGCCAGGCGGCCGCGGCGATCGCGGTCACGCGGCGCGGCGCGCAGTCGGCCATGCCGAGCGCCGACGAGGTGGCCGCTGCACTGGCGGGCCACGCCTGACTGCGTTTCTGGTCGCGTTTCTGACCACGTTTCTGACCACGCGGCTCGCATGAAGATCCTGTTCGACACCGACCCCGGCATCGACGACGCGATGGCGCTACTGATGCTGGCGCGCGACCCGCGTGCCGAACTGGTCGGCATCACCACCGTGTTCGGCAACGCGCCGATCACCACCACCACTGCCAACGCGCTGGCCTTGTGCGAGCACTTCGGCATCGACGCGCCGGTGGCACGCGGCGCCGCGCAGGCGCTGGCGCTGCCGCCGCGCGGTTTCCCTGAAGAGATCCACGGCCGCGACGGCCTGGGCAACGTGGGCCTGCCGGCCGCGCGCGAACGGGTGATCGACGCACTGCCCGCGCCCGAGTTCATCAGCACGCTGGCGCGGCGCCATTCGGGCGAGCTGACCTTGGTGGCGGTGGGCCCGTTGACCAACCTGGCGCTGGCGCTGCAGCTCGACCCCGACCTGCCGCAGCACGTGAAGCAGGTGGTGGTGATGGGCGGCGCCTTCGGCCTGCACGGCCACGGCGGCAACGTGACGCCGGTGGCCGAGGCCAACATCTTCAGCGACCCGCACGCCGCCGACCGCGTGTTCACCACCGCCTGGCCGGTCACCCTGGTCGGGCTGGACGTGACGCACGAGGTGCTGATGCACACTGCCTACCTCGACGCACTGGGCCGCGACGGCGGCCGAGAAGGCCGCTTCATCCGCGACATCACGCGCTGCTACGAAGACTTCTACAACGCGCGCACCGGCGGCGGCATCTTCTCGCACGACGCCAGCGCCGTGGCCTGCGCGCTCGACCCGTCGGCCTTCACCTTGCGCCGCGGCGCGGTGCGCGTGGTGACCGAAGGGCTGGCGCTGGGGCAGACGATTCAGGCGCCAGAGGGCCTGAAGTTCGGCGCGACCGATTGGGACGGCCACCCGGCGCAGTCGGCCTGTGTCGGCGTCGATGCGGCGCGGCTGCTGGGCGAGTTCCGGGTGCTGTTCGTGCGCTGAGGGCGATCACTCCCTCTCCCCAAAGGGGGGAGGGAGAAACTCAGTCCTGCTGAAGCCCGATTCGCCGGGCCACCTCGCCCCAGGTCTTCGAGTCCGCAGCCAGGCGCGCCGCCGTCTGCGCGGGGGTGGCGGCAATCACCTCCTGGTCGCTCAGGCGCAACTTTTCGACCACGTCGGGGCTCTTCAGCGCGGCGCTCAGCGCGGCGTGCATCGCATCGATCACCGACGCGGGCGTGCCGCGCGGCGCGAACAGCACGAGCGAGAAGCTGGCGTCGAAACCGGGGAAGCCCGCTTCGGCCACCGTAGGCACCTCGGGCAGCAGGCCCGAACGGCGCGCGCCCGAGACGGCCAGCGCCACCAGCTTGCCGGCGCGCACGTGCGGCAGCACGGTCGGCCCGGCGAGGAAGCCGCATTCGACCTGGCCGCCGATCACGTCCTGCATCGCCGGGGCCGGGCCCTTGTACGGCACGTGCGTCATGCTGATGCCGGCCGTCGAGCTGAACAATTCGGTCGCCAGGTGGCCGGGCGAACCGGCACCGCCCGAGGCGTAGCTCATCGGCTTGTCCTTGGCGCGCTTCACCAGCTCGGCCACGGTCTTCACGCCGACGCCGGGGTTGCACACCAGGGTCTGGCTGAAGGCGCTGGCGCGCATCACCGGCGTCAGGTCGTCGGGCTTGAAACCCAGGCTCTTGTAGACATGCGGGTTGACCGTCATCAGCGTGTCGGTGGTCCACAACCAGGTGGTGCCGTCGGGCGCGGCGCGTGCGGCTTCGGAGGCGCCGAGGTTGCCGGCCGCGCCGGGCTTGTTGTCGATGATCACGGTCTGCTTCAGCACCGGTTGCATCTTCTCGATCGCGTTGCGCAGCACGATGTCGCTCGGGCCGCCCGGCGGCAGCGGCACGATGATGCGGATCGTCTTGTCGGGCCAGGCGGCCTGGGCCTGAACGACGGCAGGCACGGTGACGGCGAGTGCGGTGGTGATCAGCACGGTGGCGCGCAAGGCGCGGGTGAAGTGATGGGGCATGGTGTGGCTTGAGGAGGGGGTTGGGGAGTTGGGCGTAGCGGCCAGCGGCGTCAACGCTGCGGCATGTCCTTGGCCGAATAGCCCAGGCTCACGGTCGCGTCGGACGGGATCG
The DNA here is from genome assembly GCA_031414975.1 of Methylibium sp. GTDB lineage: Bacteria > Pseudomonadota > Gammaproteobacteria > Burkholderiales > Burkholderiaceae_C > LGRD01. The sequence goes on from JANOQS010000086.1 coordinate 20,589, forward strand.
GCGGCATGGTCTCATTCCAGCGGTTCCAGTCGTCGCGCATGCGCGCCAGGCGCTCGGCTTCGCGCGGCGCGCGGTTGGCGCGCTCGCGTTCGTCGGCGTCGATGTCGAACAGGTATTCGTGGCCGTCCACCTGCAGGTACTTCCAGCGGCCCTGGCGCATCGCGCGCTGGCCGCGGTGGTTCATGCGCCAGTGCATCACGCGCTCGAACTCGGGCGCGCCGCGCAACACGTCGATCAGCGACTGGCCGTCCAGCGGATGGCTCGCCGCCGCCGGCACGCCAGCCGCGGCGAGTGCGGTCGCGGTCCAGTCCATCGTCAGGCAGTGCTGGGTGCTCACGCGGCCCGGCGCGATCACCGCCGGCCACTGCGCGATCCACGGCACGCGGATGCCGCCTTCGGTCAGGTCCATCTTGCCGCCCACCAGCGGCCAGCTGTCGCTGAAACGTTCGCCGCCGTTGTCGCTGGTGAAGATCACCAACGTGTTCTCCAGCACCCCGCGCTTGTCAAGCGCGGCCAGCACGCGGCCGATGCCTTCGTCCATGTGGTGGATCATGCGGTGGTAGGTGTGGATGTTGCCGCCGTCGAGGTGGAACAGGTTGTCGCGCACCTCGGCGGCGGTGGCCGCGTCGTCACGCGTCTCCCACGGCCAGTGCGGCGCGGTGTAGTGCAGGCTGAGCAGGAAGGGCGCGTCGCTCTCGGCATTGCTGGCATTGCGCTCGATGTACTCGACCGCGCGCTGCGAGATCAGGTCCGTCAGGTAGCCCTCGTCGTGCACTTCGTCTTCGCCTCGCCACAGGTCGTGCGCGCCGTTGCTGGCGCAGTGGCTGAAGTAGTCGACGCCGCCCGACATCGGGCCGTAGAACTCGTCGTACCCCGATCGCAGCGGCCCGAAGTGCGGCGGGTAACCCAGGTGCCACTTGCCGACCAGCGCCGTGCGGTAACCAGCCGCGCGCAGCAGCGACGGCAGGCTCGGGTGTTCGGGCGGCAGGCCCAAGGTGGCGCTGCCGCGCGAGCGGCTGTTGATCGGCTCCTCGGCGGCGCCGCGCAGGCGGTACTGGTAGCGCCCGGTCATCAGCGCAAAGCGCGTGGGCGAGCACACCGGCGAGTTCGAATATCCCTGCGTGAAGCGGATGCCCGCCGCGGCCATGCCGTCGAGCACCGGCGACACCGCGCCGAAGGCCGCGGGCCTGCCCCCGTAACAGCCGAGGTCGGCATAACCCAGGTCGTCGGCAACAATGAAGACGATGTTGGGCCGGCGCGCGGCGGCAGTGGGTGGCACAGATGCTTGCGCGACCATGGTCAATCCTCCGGCGTGAAACCCGAGGCCTTCACGACCGGGCCCCACATCTGCAGCTCGCGCTGTTGCAGCGCCACCAGTTCGGCGGTGCTGGTGGGCGCCGGAGCCAGGCCCAGCTTGGCCAACCGCTCCTTGGCCGATGGTGCGGCCAGCCCGGCGTGGATGGCCGCGCGCAGCTTGTCCAGCGTGCCCGGCGGCGTGGTCGCAGGCGCGTAGACGGCAAACCACAGCGGCACCTCGACGTCCAGGCCCAGCTCCTTCAGCGTCGGCACGTCCTCGGCGAAGGTCGTGCGCACGGCGCCTGTGGTCGCGACGATGCGCACCCTGCCCGCCTTGTGCAGCTCCAGCGCCTCGGTGACCGGGCTGACGGCCGCGGCGATCGAGCCGCCCGCCAGGTCGGTCATCGCCAGCGCAGAGCCGCGGTAGGGCACGTGCGTCATCGGTGTGCCCAGTTGCCGCGCGATCGACACGCCGACGAAGTGCGGCAAGGTGCCCGCACCCGGCGAACCGTAGGTGGCTTTGGCGCCGGCCGTCTTGAGCCATTCGCGAAACCCCGCCACGTCCTTGGCCGGCACGGCCGGGCCGAGCGTGAGCGCAAAGTCGCCCGCGGCCACGCGCGTGACCGGCACGAAGTCTTTCGCCGGGTCGTAGCGCAGGTTGCGGAACACGTGCGGGAACAGCGTCATCGGACCCTGCGGCACGAGCAGCAAGGTGTCGCCGTCGGCCGCTGCCGCCTTGACCTGCTCGAGCGCCAGCCGCCCGGCGGCGCCGGTGCGGTTCTCGACGATCATCGTGCGCCCGCCGGCCGCTTGCACCGACTCGGCCACCATGCGCGCCAGTGCGTCGACGCTGCCGCCCGGCGCGAAGCCGATGACGACGCGGCCGGTGGCCTGCGCCGCCGCGGGGAATGCCGCGCCGGCCATCAGCGCGGCGAGGGCGCCGCCGGCCTGGGTCTTCAGGAAGTCTCTGCGATGCATGCCTGTCTCCGTTGCGTGGCTCCTGTCGGCCGTGACGGCGACTGTAGTGCGCCACGCCGGGTGTGGGTAGCCTCAGAATCGCCAAGTCGATAACCTGAAGGCATCATGATGACCCTCCAGCAGGTGGTGGATTTCCTCGCCGTCGCGCAGCACGGCAGCCTGCACGCCGCAGCCCGCGCGGGCGGCCAGAGCCAGCCGGCGCTGACCAAGTCGCTGAACCGGCTCGAGCGCGACCTGGGCGCGCCGCTGTTCGACCGCCATGTGCGCGGCATGCAGC
>JANOQS010000087.1:0-18949 GCA_031414975.1 Methylibium sp.
GTAGCCGACGAACGCAAAACTCTGCCCGTTCAACCCGCTCGCGGCCACCGCCAGCAGCAGCGAACTGGCGCCGGGCAGCGCGACGACGCGGATTCCCAGGCCATGCGCCGCCTGAACGAGCGCGGCGCCCGGGTCGGCCACTGCCGGCAAACCGGCCTCCGAGATCAGCCCCATGTCTTGGCCCTGCAACACCGGCGCAAGCAAAGGTTCCAACGTCGGCCCCGCCACCTGCGAACCGCCCTTTTGCGGGCGCGGCAGTTCGACGATGGACAGCGCCTGAAGCGGCATCGACAAGGGAACCACCGCATCGACCCGCTTCAGGAATGCGCGCGTCGACTTGGCACTTTCGGCCACCCAGTGGTTCAGGCGCGCGGCGGTGCGGATAACGCCCAGCGGCAGCAGTTCCTGCAGGTCCGGGAGCGGTGCTTGGGTCCCGAAGTCGAGCGTGTTCGGCACCAGGTACAGCGCCCCGGCGGGTTGGGCGGGCGTTGTGCTCACAGAGCGGGGTTTGCCAGCGGGTCGATGCCGGCCTGGCGAAGCAGTGCGCAGGTCTTGATGAGCGGCAGGCCGACCAGCGCCGTCGGATCGTCGGATTCGATCGCGTCGAGCAGTGCGATGCCCAGCGTTTCCGATTTCGCACTGCCGGCGCAGTCGTACGGCTGCTCGGCGCGCAGGTAGTGTTCGATTTCGGCGTCCGTCAGCGCACGAAAGCGCACCCGTACCGGCACCAGCGCCGCGCCGGCGAAGCCTGTGCTTTCGCAGACGACTGCCACCGCGGTCTGGAACACCACGCTGCGCCCGCTCATCGCGCGCAACTGCTCGACAGCCCGCGTGTGGCCGCCGGGCTTGCCGATGGGCAGGCCGTCCAGGTCGGCCACCTGGTCGGAGCCGATCACGACCGAGGCACGGTTCAACGCGGACACGGCGCGCGCCTTGGCCAGCGCCAGGCGCTGCGCGAGCGCGGCCGGCAACTCGCCCGCGAACGGTGTTTCGTCAACGTCCGGCGAGCAGGCCGTGAACGGTAGCCGCAGGCGCGACAGCAGCTCGTGCCGATAGCGCGAGGTCGAGGCCAGGATCAGTTCGAGACCGTTCGTCATGGCCCGGATTGTCACATCGTGCGTCGTACACTGTGCCCATGTCAGCACGTGTTTTTGACCCCCTTAGACTCGACGTGCAGGCGCTCGCGGGCGACGCGGGCGAGTTGGGCGGCGACTGGCCGCTGCGCCAGTTCGGGCGCCTGGCCGACATGTTGCACGCCGAGGCACCGCCGCTCGATGCCGACGTGATTTCCTGGAGCGCTCGCGGCGAACAGCGCGCAGCGCGCGGTGCGCCGGCGCAGAACTGGCTGCACCTGCAGGCCCGCGCCAGTTTGAAGCTCGAGTGCCAGCGCTGCCTGCAGCCGGTGCCCACCGACATTGCGCTCGACCGCTGGTTCCACTTCGTGCCCGGCGAAGACGCAGCCGCGCAGCTCGACGCCGACAGCGAGGACGACGTGCTTGCTCTCACCCGTGCGCTCGACCTGCGCGAACTGGTGGAGGACGAGTTGTTGCTGGCCTTGCCGCTGGTGCCGCGCCATTCGGTGTGCCCGGCGCCGCTGCTGGCCCCAGGCGAGGCGGCAGACATGGAGCTCGATCCGGTCCATCCGTTCGCCGCGCTGGCGGCCCTCAAGCAAGGCGGTCCCCTGAACTAGCAGCGGGCGAGGCCATGGGACAATCTCGCCGTACATGCTAGAATCACAGGCTTTCCGCCAGGTGGGAATCAAGGTGCGTATCTCCTTGGGCAAGCTGGCAGCATTGGCTCTTCGCAGAGCGTCAGGACGCAGGGCAACAGGAGATCACCATGGCCGTTCAACAGAACAAGAAGTCCCCTTCCAAGCGCGGCATGCACCGCGCTCACAATGCCCTGAACACCCCGGGCACCGCCATCGAGCCGACCACTGGCGAAGCGCATCTGCGCCACCACATCAGCCCGAACGGTTTCTACCGCGGGCGCAAGGTGCTGAAGACCAAGGCCGACGCGTAAGCGCACGCCGTCTGTCACCGCCGTCTCTGCCTTTGCGCGGCGACGCGTGCCGCGCCTGCGGCTGATGACCCAGTGGCTGCCATGACCGAACCGTCTGCGTCATCGAAAGCGCCGCAGGCCGCCCCGCCCAGCGTGGTTCGGCTGTCGGTGGACTGCATGGGAGGCGACCACGGTCCGTCGGTCACGCTCCCCGCCTGCAAGGCCTTTCTGGCCGCACACCCCCAGGCTGAACTGATGCTGGTCGGGCGCGCCAAGGCGCTGGCTCCGGCCGCCGCCTGGCCGCGCTGCAGCATTGTCGAAGCCAACGAAGTGGTCGAGATGCACGACCCGCTCGAGGTGTCGTTGCGGCGCAAGAAAGACTCTTCGATGCGCATCGCGATCAGCCTGGTCAAGCCCGACGCGACCGGCATGTCGATCGCCCAGGCTTGCGTATCGGCCGGCAACACCGGCGCGTTGATGGCCCTGTCGCGCTACGTTCTCAAAACGCTCGAAGGCATCGACCGCCCCGCCATCGCCTCGGTGATGCCCAACGAGCGCGACGGCTACACCACCGTGCTGGACCTCGGTGCCAACGTCGACTGCACGGCCGAGCACCTGCTGCAATTTGCGGTCATGGGCAGCGCGCTGGTGTCGGCCGTCGAGGGCAAGGCCAACCCCAGCGTCGGCTTGCTCAACATCGGCGAAGAGGCCATCAAAGGCAGCGAAGCCGTGCGCGAGGCCGCCACCCTGCTGCGCGCTGCCGCCGCCAGCGGGCAGATCAACTTCCACGGCAACGTGGAGGGCAACGACATTTTCAAGGGCACGACCGACATCGTCGTGTGTGACGGTTTCGTCGGCAACGTGATGCTGAAGTCGGCCGAGGGCCTGGCTTCGATGTTGTCCAGCTTCATCAAGCAGGAGTTCAAGCGCAACGTGTTCACCAAGCTGGCCGCTGTGGTCGCGCTGCCGGTGCTGAACCACTTCAAGGCGCGGGTCGACTACCGCCGCTACAACGGCGCGGCGCTGCTCGGTTTGCGCGGGCTGGTGTTCAAGAGCCATGGCTCGGCCGACGCGTTCGCTTTCGAGCAGGCACTGAATCGGGCTTATGATGCGGCCCGAAACGGGTTGCTCGTCAGGGTCCACGACAAGATTCTGGAATCCCTGGCAGCCATTCCCGCCTCGGAGACAACTGCCGAACTTTCAACTGCAAGTCTGGCAGCCGATTCAACCCAGTCCGCATGAACGCTCACCCGAGATGAAGGGCTTCTCGCGCATCACCGGCACCGGCAGTTGCCTGCCGCCCAACCGCGTGAGCAACGAGGCGCTGGCGGCCCGTTTGGCGCTGGACGGCGTCGAGACATCGGACGCCTGGATCGTCGAGCGCACCGGCATTCGCGCACGCCACTTTGCGGCGCCCGACGTGGTATGCAGCGACCTGGCGCTCATCGCTGCGCGGGCGGCTTTGGAAGCTGCCGACTGTGACGTGACCAGCATTGATCTGATCATCGTGGCGACCTCGACGCCGGACATGATCTTCCCGTCCACCGCGTGCATCCTGCAGAACAAGCTCGGCGTGCACGGCTGCGCCGCGTTCGACATCCAGGCGGTTTGTTCGGGTTTTGTTTACGCGCTCACGGTGGCCGATTCCATGATCCGCACTGGCGCGGCAGCGAAGGCGCTGGTGATCGGCTCCGAGGTGTTCTCGCGCATCCTCGACTTCAAGGACCGCACCACCTGTGTGCTGTTCGGCGACGGCGCCGGAGCGGTGGTGCTCGAAGCCAGCGATCAGCCGGGCATTCTGGCCAGCGAACTGCGGGCCGATGGCCGCCATGCCAACATTCTGTGCACACCCGGTACTGTGGCTGGCGGCAAGGTGATGGGCCACCCGCTGCTGAGGATGGACGGCCCGGCGGTCTTCAAGCTCGCCGTCGGCGTTCTCGAAGACGCGGCGCGCTCTGTGTTGGCCAAAGCCGGCCGCACCGAAGCCGACATCGACTGGCTGATTCCGCACCAGGCCAACATCCGCATCATGCAAAGCACGGCCCGCAAGCTCAAGCTGGCGCCGGAGCGGTTGGTCGTCACGGTCGATGAGCACGGCAACACATCGGCAGCGTCGATTCCGCTCGCGCTCGACGAATCGGTGCGCAGCGGCAGGGTCAAGACTGGTGACACTGTGCTGCTCGAAGGCGTGGGCGGCGGGTTTACCTGGGGCGCGGTGCTGCTCGACTTCTGACCCTGATCAGGCCCTTCACTCAAAGACAGCGGCGATGACCGATTTTGCATTCGTGTTTCCTGGCCAGGGCTCGCAGGCCGTGGGCATGCTGGACGCCTGGGGCGACAACGCCGCCGTGCGCCAGACCCTGTTTGAAGCGTCCGACGCGCTGGGCGAAGACGTGGCTCGCCTGATCCGCGAAGGGCCGAAGGAACAACTCGACCTGACCAGCAACACCCAGCCGGTGATGCTGACGGCCGGCATCGCCTGCTACCGCGCCTGGCTCGCGCAAACCGGGCGCACGCCGTCGCTGGTGGCTGGGCACTCGCTCGGTGAATACACGGCGCTGGTCGCGGCCGGCGCATTGACCTTGAAGGACGCGTTGCCGCTGGTTCGCTTTCGCGCCCAGGCGATGCAGGACGCCGTGCCGGTGGGCGTGGGCGCGATGGCCGCGATCCTGGGCTTGGACGCCGACGTGGTGCGGCAAGGCTGCGCCGAAGCGGCCGAAGTCACTGGTGAAGCCGTGGCTGCCGCCAACTTCAACGATCCCAAGCAGACCGTGATCGCCGGCACTCAAGCTGGTGTCGACAAGGCCTGCGAGCTGCTCAAGGCCAAGGGTGCCAAGCGCACCCTGCCACTGGCGGTGTCGGCGCCGTTCCATTCGAGCCTGATGAAACCGGCCGCCGAACGCCTGAAGGAAAAGCTCGCCTCGACGCACGTTGCCGCGCCGAAGATCCCGGTGCTGAACAACATCGACGTGGCGGTGCAGACCGACGCCGCGGCGATCCGCGACGCGCTGTATCGCCAGGCGTTCGGCCCGGTGCGCTGGGTCGAGGTGGTGCTGGCGATTCGAGCCCGCGGGCTGGCGCACATCATCGAATGTGGCCCCGGCAAGACCTTGGCCGGCATGGTCAAACGCATCGACCCGCAGGCGGTGTCGGGCAGCGTGCTCGACCCTGCCACGCTGAGCAGTGTGCAGGAGTTGCTGGTATGAGCACCGGCTTGGCCGGCCAGGTGGCGCTGGTGACCGGTGCGTCGCGCGGCATCGGCCGCGCCATCGCGCTGGCTCTGGCGGAGCAGGGCATGCGCGTGGTCGGCACGGCGACCAGTGCCGCCGGCGCGCAAGGCATCGGCGACGCGTTGGCCGCGTTCGCCGGCTGCCGCGGCATCTGCCTGGACGTCAACGACGGTCCGGGCATCGAAGCGGCGGTCGAGGGCATCGTCAAGGAATTCGGCGCGCTTCACGTGCTCGTCAACAACGCCGGCATCACGCGCGACATGTTGTCGATGCGCATGAAAGACGACGACTGGGACGCCGTGCTCGACACCAACCTGACGGCCGTGTTTCGCGTCAGCCGCGCCGTCACGCGCCCGATGATGAAACAGCGCCACGGTCGCATCATCAACATCACCTCGGTGGTGGGTGCCAGCGGCAATGCCGGCCAGGCCAACTACGCCGCGGCCAAGGCGGGCGTGGCCGGCCTCACGCGCTCGCTGGCGCGCGAACTGGGTAGCCGTGGCATCACGGTGAACTGCGTCGCGCCGGGGTTCATCGAGACCGACATGACCAAGGCGCTGTCAGAGGCGCAGACTGCAACGCTGATGGCGCAGATCCCTCTTGGCCGGCTCGGCCAGGCCAGTGAGATCGCACATGCGGTTGCGTTCCTGGCCTCGGCCGGCGCTGGCTACATCACCGGCACCGAATTGCATGTCAACGGCGGCATGTTCATGAATTGAGCTGGTTGCCGCAAGCCTTAGAATCCCGCGCTGTTACCTACAAACACTCCTGGAGGAGTCATGAGCGATATCGAAGCACGTGTCAAGAAAATCATCGCCGAACAGCTCGGCGTGCCCGAGGCTGACGTCGTCAGCGCGAAGGCTTTCGTCGCCGACCTCGGCGCCGATTCCCTTGACACCGTGGAACTGGTGATGGCCCTCGAAGACGAGTTCGGCATCGAGATTCCCGACGAAGAGGCTGAGAAGATCACGACCGTGCAGTTGGCCATCGACTACGCCGTCAAGCACCAGAAGGCCGCCTGAAGGTCTGAGGTTTGCACATGAGCCGCCGTCGCGTCGTCGTCACCGGCTTGGGGCTGATCAGCCCGGTCGGCAACACCGTGGCCGAAGCGTGGGCCAATGTGGTGGCCGGGCGCTCGGGCATTGCCAACATCACCAAGTTCGACGCGTCGAGCTTTGCGTGCAAGTTTGCCGGCGAGGTGAAGGGCTTCAAGGTGGAGGACTATTTCCCCGCCAAAGACGCCCGCCACATGGACACCTTCATCCACTACGGCCTGGCAGCGTCCATCCAGGCGGTGCGCGACGCCGGCCTGCCCACCAACGACGCGCTGAGTGAAGAGCAGGCCGAACGCATCGGCTGCCTGGTCGGCTCCGGCATCGGCGGCCTGCCGCTGATCGAAGAAACCCATGCCGAGTTCGTCTCGCGCGGCGCACGGCGCATCTCGCCGTTCTTCGTGCCGGCGTCGATCATCAACATGATCTCGGGCCATGTGTCGATCACGTTCGGCTTCCAGGGGCCGAACCTGGCCATCGTCACCGCCTGCACCACCGGGCTGCACTGCATCGGGCAGGCCGGCAGGATGATCGAATACGGCGACGCCGACGTGATGGTGGCGGGCGGTGCCGAGTCGTGCGTATCCCCGCTGGGCATTGGCGGCTTTGCGGCGGCGCGCGCGCTATCCACCCGCAACGACGACCCGCAGACCGCCTCGCGCCCGTGGGACAAGGACCGCGATGGCTTCGTGCTCGGCGAGGGCGCCGGCGTGATGGTGCTCGAAGCCTACGAACACGCCAAGGCACGCGGCGCGAAGATCTACGCCGAACTCACCGGCTTCGGCATGGGCGCCGATGCGTTCCACATGACAGCGCCCAATGTCGACGGCCCCAAGCGTTCGATGAAGGCTGCCCTGCGCAATGCCGGCATCAACCCCGATCAGGTGCAATACCTCAATGCCCATGGCACCTCCACGCCGCTGGGCGACGTGAACGAGACCAACGCCATCAAGCTGGCCTTTGGCGATCACTCGCGGCGCGTGGTCGTCAATTCCACCAAGTCGATGACGGGTCATTTGCTCGGCGGAGCCGGCGGCATCGAATCGGTGTTTACCGCGCTGGCGGTGCACCACCAGGTGTCACCACCCACCACCAACATCTTCAACCAGGATCCTGCCTGCGACCTGGACTACTGCGCCAACACCGCGCGCGACATGAAGATCGATTGCGCCGTAAAGAACAACTTCGGCTTTGGTGGTACCAACGGCACGTTGGTGTTCAAGCGCATTTGACGCCGCACGGTTCCAGCGCCGATGCGCGCGATTGCAGCCTGTCAATTCATACTGAGCCGGTTCGAGGTGTGGCGCTGCACGATTGCGGTGTTCGCCAGCTCGGTGGTGTTGGTTTTGTTGGCGTGGTTCGTCGGCCAGCCGGTGGCTTTGCCTTGGCCCGCCGTGGCGGCGCTCGGGCTGGTTGCGCTGGTGGCGTTGCTCCTGGCTGCATCTTTGCTGCGTACCAGGCCATTCCGCCTGCGCTGGGATGGGCGCGAGTGGCACGTTGGTCCGGCCAGTTCCACCGGGCACGAATCAATGGCGGGGGAGTTGCTCGTGGCGCTCGACCTGGGGAGTTGGATGCTGCTGCGGTTTCAACCCCACGGCCGTCGGCCCCGTACGACCTGGTTGCCGGTGCAGCGAAGCGGCCTGGGGCCGCAATGGCACACGCTGCGCTGTGCGGTATATTCGCCGCGGCCCGCCACTGATGCGGCGCAACACCCGGGCGCTGCGGCCGACCTCTGAATGAATGCTCCGGATGCCGACGCCCCGCTGATCGAGCGGGTAAAACAAGGCGACGTCAAGGCGTTCGAGATGCTGGTGGTGAAGTACCAGCGCCGCATTGAAAGGTTGATCGGACGCATGGTGCGCGACGTGGATCTGGTGCCTGACATCGCTCAGGAAACCTTCATTCGGGCCTACCGTGCCATCCCCCGGTTCAGGGGGGAAAGTGCCTTCTACACCTGGCTCTATCGCATCGCCGTCAACACGGCCAAGAAGGCGCTGATGGAGCTCAAACGCGATCCGACCGTATCGGAATCGGCGCTCGCCTCGCGCGACGACGAGGACGAAACTTCCCGGGTGGAGAACGAACTAACCGACGGCGAGACGCCCGACGCCGTTCTGGCGAGCAAACAAATCGCTGCCGCGGTGAACTCGGCCATCGAATCCTTGTCTGAAGACCTTCGCCAGGCGATCACGCTGCGCGAAATCGAAGGTCTCAGCTACGAAGAAATCGCCGAGTTGATGAACTGCCCGATCGGCACGGTGCGTTCGCGGATCTTCCGCGCACGTGAGGCCATTGCGGCGCGGCTGCGGCCGCTGGTGGATACGCGTGAGGGCGAGCGGTGGTGAGCGCTGTGAGTGGGGTCGTGAGTCAAGGGTCAGCCGAGACGGGGTATGGAGTGAAACATGTCAACGGGGTTTGAAACGCAAGGGACGCAGGCTGAAGAGTTGTCGGCGCTGGTCGATGGGGAACTTCATTCCGGCGCAGTCGCTGGCGCGTGCGCGCGCTGGCGCAGTGATGCGGCGTCGCGCGCCACTTGGCATGCCTACCAGCTGATCGGCGATGTGCTGCGTTCGGAAGACCTGGCCTCCGACGCTTCCCGTGACGCGGCCTTCCTGACAACACTGCGTGGCCGCCTGGCTGCCGAACCCGTCGTGCTTGCCCCGCAGCGCGCCACCGATCAGGCCGAAGCAGCATCAGTGTCCGCATCCGTCGGCGGCGCCGCGCGCCGTCGGCGTTGGACCTGGGCGGCGCCGGCGGCGGTGGCTGCCGGTTTCGTGGCGGTGGCGGGAGTGTTGGTGGTCATGCGCAGCCCGGGCACGCTGCCGGCACCGGTGGGAGCTGAGCTGGCCCGCGCGTCGTCCCCGCAGGGCAACGTTTCGCCGCAAGGCGTTGCGGTGACGGCTGCGCCCGCCGCAGAGCCGGAGTCGCTCGTCGCCACCGGCCAGGTGATACGCGACGCCGGCCTGGACCGCTACCTCGCGGCCCACAAGCACTTTGCCGGCAGCGCAGCGCTGGGGGTTCCGTCGGCATTTCTGCGCAGTGCCACCGTGGATGCTGCCGGCCGCTGAGATCTTGAACCCCGCCATCTTGATTCCTGCCTTGATGCTGCATCGTCCGTTGTCCGCGCTGACCTTGGTCTGCGCGGCGTTCTCGTGGTCGTCCGGCGCGCAGGCGCAGGCCAGTGCCCCGGAGGCGTCGGCGTCGCCTCATCAAGTCAGGGCTTGGTTGACGCGCATTCATGAAGCCGCGAACTCGCGCAACTTCCAGGGCACCTTCGTCGTCAGCGGCGGAGGTGCGGTGGCAAGCGCGCGCATCGCCCATTTCTGCGAGGGCAAGAATCAGTTCGAGCGGATCGAGTCGCTCGACGGGCAAGCCCGCCACGTGCTGCGCCACAACGACGTGGTGCAGACCGTCTGGCCCGGCAAGCGGGTGGCGCTGGTGGAGCAGCGCGACATGCTGGCGTCGTTCCCGGCACTGTTCCAGGCCGGCGACGACCGCATCACCGAGTTCTACGACGTTTTCAAGCAAGAGGCCGACCGCGTCGCCGGGCACGAAGCGCATGTGTTGTGGGTGCGCCCCAAAGACGCGCATCGATACGGGTATCGCCTTTGGGCCGACAAGGCCTCGGGCCTGCTGTTGCGTGCCGATGTGCTGGGCGAGCGCAGCGAGGTGCTGGAGACTTCGGCGTTCTCCGATGTGGCCATCGGGGTCAAGCCCCAGCCCGAGCTGATTCTGCATGCGATGAAAAAGCTCGAAGGCTATCGGGTCGTGCGGCCGGTACTGACCGCCACCAGCCTTGAGGCCGAGGGGTGGACCTTGCGCGAGGGTGTACCCGGTTTTCGCGAGGTGAGCTGCGTGAAGCGGCCGTTGGACGGCGGCGCTACGGCCAAGGACGACGCTGTAAGCCCAGTGCTGCAGACCATCTATTCCGATGGATTGACGCATGTGTCGGTGTTCATCGAGCCTTTCAATCCGGGCCGACACACACGTGCACTGCACGCGTTCGTGGGCGCGACGCAGACGTTGATGAGACGCCAGGGTGATTGGTGGGTCACGGTGGTGGGCGACGTGCCGCCCGCGACCTTACGCATGTTTGCCGGTGGCCTGGAGCGCAGGAAATAGCGTGTCCCAGCGGCCCGGATTGCCCGGCGCGCAATGCGCAAACCGCGCGGTGAATTCAGACAGGTTGGAAGCTTCATGGACATTCGAATGCATATCAATTCTTCGGGCGCTATCTCTTCGGGCAGCGTTCCATTGCAACGGCTGTGGTTGGCCGCGCTGGCTCTCGGCGTGGCCGTCGGCGCGGCCCTGGTGCCGCTGCCGGCCCGAGCGCAGGCCTTGCCCGACTTCACCGACCTGGTCGAAAAGGTCGGTCCGGCGGTGGTCAACATCCGCACCACCGAGCGGGTTCGTGCCGGCGCGCGAGGCGGCGCGACGCCGGAGATGGACGAAGACATGCTGGAGTTCTTCCGGCGCTTCGGGCTGCCGATCCCGAACCAGCCTTCGCCGCGCACGCCCCGATCGGCCCCCGATGGCGAACCCCAGCAACGCGGGGTCGGCTCCGGCTTCGTGCTCAGCGCCGATGGCTTCGTCATGACCAACGCCCAAGTGGTGGAAGGAGCCGACGAAGTGTTCTTCACCCTCACCGACAAGCGCGAGTTCAAGGCCAAGGTCATCGGCGCCGACAAGCGCTCTGACGTGGCGCTGGTCAAGATCGAGGCCACCGGCTTGACGGCGGTTCGGATCGGCGACGTGAGCCGCTTGAAGGTGGGCGAGTGGGTCATCGCGATCGGCTCACCGTTCGGGCTGGAGAACACGGTGACGGCCGGCATCGTCAGCGCCAAGTCGCGCGACACCGGCGAATTCCTGCCGCTGATCCAGACCGACGTGGCCATCAACCCCGGCAACTCCGGCGGCCCGCTGATCAACATGCGCGGCGAGGTGGTGGGCATCAACTCGCAGATCTACAGCCGCTCGGGCGGCTACCAGGGCATCTCGTTCGCGATCCCCATCGACGAAGCGCGCAGCGTGTCCGATCAATTGCGCACCAGCGGGCGGGTGGTGCGCGGGCGCATCGCAGTGGCGATCGACCAGGTCACCAAGGAAGTGGCCGAGTCGATCGGCCTGGGCAAGCCCATGGGCGCGCTGGTGCGCAGCGTGGTGCCTGGCGGGCCGGCCGAGAAGGCGGGTGTCGAGGCGGGTGACATCATCACCAAGTTCGATGGCCGGGTGATCGACAAGTCCGGCGACCTGCCGCGCATCGTGGGCGGGGTGAAGCCGGGTACCAAGGCCACCCTGCAGGTTTTTCGGCGTGGTGCGTATCGCGATTTGAGCGTCACGGTGGCTGAAGTCGAGGCCGAAGTGGCCAGGCGCAGCACTGAGCGCGAAGTGAAGCCACAGCCGAGCGTGGAGACGCTGGGCATTGCGGTGGCCGACCTGACCGACGCGCAAAAGCGCGAGCTGAAGCTCAAGAACGGCGTGCGCGTCGAGACGGTCGACGGTGCTGCCGCACGGGCCGGCCTACGCGAAGGCGATGTGATCCTGTCGATCGACAACCTGGAGATCACCAGCGCGAAGCAGTTCGAGTCCGTCGTGACCAAACTCGACAAGTCGCGCAGCGTGACGGCGCTGGTGCGGCGCGGCGAGAACGTCAACTTCCTCATCATCAAGCCGGTTCGCTGAAGTCTTGTGGGTGTCTTGTGGGTCCCCGGATCGGCTGTGGACCCAATCCGAGTCCGGCGCCGGGTCTTTCCACCCAGTGAGAGTTCAAGGCTCAGACCTGCCAACGCATGCGGGTTTACGCGGATGTTCTGGAGAAGTCTGGCGTCCGAGTGTGGGCGCTCACCTGTGAGTCGGAAGGCGATTCTGGTTACGGGAAGGTACAATACGAGGTTGTGAAGGGGCGTTTTGATCGGTTTTCACAACGAAATTGACGTCCTAAATCTGTCCCCAGGTGATCCACAACACTTTGTGGACAAGGTGTTGATAAGTTTTCGTGTTGGCAGCCTGCAACGACGAGAAATCAAGCAACGGCGCGGTTTTCAGCAGGGCCCTTGTGGCTACAATGAAGGCCCAACAAGCAGTTGCCATACGTTTTGTTGGAAGGCACGTCGGTCACTCGGCGTGCCTTTTTTTTGTTTCCGACCGGGCCTCTGGCCCTTCACATCGCGACGCGATGGAGAGCCTCCAACGCAACGGCTTCGCCGTTGCGACTTCTCAGCGAGGCGTACGCATCAAGAGTCATGGACCACATCCGCAACTTCTCCATCATTGCCCACATCGACCATGGCAAATCGACCTTGGCCGACCGCTTGATCCAGCGCTGCGGCGGTTTGAGCGACCGCGAGATGGAAGCGCAGGTGCTCGACTCGATGGACATCGAGCGCGAGCGCGGCATCACCATCAAGGCGCAGACCGCCGCGCTCGAATACAAGGCGCGTGACGGCAAGACCTACAACCTGAACCTGATCGACACGCCCGGCCACGTCGACTTCTCTTATGAAGTGAGCCGTTCGCTGTCGGCCTGCGAGGGCGCGCTGCTGGTGGTCGACGCCAGCCAGGGCGTCGAAGCCCAGACGGTGGCCAACTGCTACACCGCGCTCGACCTGGGCGTCGAAGTGGTGCCGGTGCTCAACAAGATGGACCTGCCGCAGGCCGACCCGGACCGTGCCAAGGAAGAAATCGAAGACGTGATCGGCATCGACGCCGACCACGCGATCCCGTGCAGTGCCAAGACCGGCGAGGGCATCGACGACATTCTGGAAGCCGTGATCAGCCGCATGCCCGCGCCGCGCGGCAAGCCGGAGGCGCCGCTGCGGGCCATGATCATCGACTCGTGGTTCGACAACTACGTCGGCGTGGTGATGCTGGTGCGCGTGGTCGACGGCACGCTCAAGCGCGGCGAACGCATCCGCATGATGGCCAGTGACGCCTGCTACGGCGCCGAACAACTGGGCGTCTTCACGCCCAAGTCGCTGCCGCGCGAGCAGCTCAACGCGGGTGAGGTCGGTTTCATCATCGCCGGCATCCGCGAGCTCCAGGCAGCCAAGGTCGGCGACACCGTCACCCTCGAAAAGAAGCTGCCCAACAACCTGGGCGTGGCCACCGAGCCGCTGCCGGGTTTCAAGGAAATCCAGCCGCAGGTGTTTGCCGGGCTGTACCCGTCGGAGGCGAGTGAATACGAGGGCCTGCGCGACGCGCTCGAAAAGCTCAAGCTGAACGACTCGTCGCTGCGCTACGAACCCGAGGTCAGCCAGGCGCTCGGCTTCGGATTTCGCTGCGGCTTTCTCGGTCTGCTGCACATGGAGATCGTGCAGGAGCGGCTGGAGCGCGAGTTCGACCAGGACCTGATCACCACCGCGCCGTCCGTGGTGTACCAGGTCGAGCTGGGCGACAAGACGGTGATCGAGATCGAAAACCCGTCGAAGATGCCCGACCTGGGCCGCATCAACGAGATCCGCGAGCCCATCGTCACCGTGCACCTGTACATGCCGCAGGACTACGTGGGCCCGGTGATGACCTTGGCCAACCTGAAGCGCGGCAACCAGATCAACATGGCCTACCACGGCCGCCAGGTGATGCTCACCTACGAGATGCCGCTGGCCGAGATCGTGCTGGACTTCTTCGACAAGCTCAAGAGCGTGTCGCGCGGCTATGCGTCGATGGACTACGAGTTCAAGGAATACCGCGCAGCCGACGTCGTGAAGGTCGACATCCTGCTCAACGGCGACCGGGTCGACGCGTTGTCGATCATCGTGCACCGCGTGCAGAGCCAGTTCCGCGGCCGGGCGGTGGTGGCCAAGATGCGCGAGATCATTTCGCGCCAGCAATACGACGTGGCGATACAGGCCGCCATCGGGGCCAACATCATTGCGCGTGAGACAATCAAAGCGCTGCGCAAGAACGTGATTGCCAAGTGTTATGGCGGCGATGTTTCGCGCAAGCGCAAGCTTCTTGACAAACAAAAGGCCGGCAAGAAACGCATGAAGCAGATCGGATCCGTCGAGGTTCCGCAGGAAGCGTTTCTGGCCATCCTGCAAGTGGACGATTGATGGGTTCTCTGACAGCGTTGCTCTATGGTGGCCTTCTGGTCTATCTGGGAGGTTGGTATCTGGGGCACTGGACAGGCAACTTCTCTTTGTTGCTGTTCGTGCTGACGCTCGTGACCCTGGCCTATTGGCTGGCCGAGCGCTTCCACTTTGCGCCGCGGCGCGCACAGGCGGCCAGCACGCTCGAACAGCAAGACGCTTCGCGCCGCCAGCAGCTGGCCGACAAAGGCATCGCCAAGGTCGACGGCAACATCACCCAGGCCCGCGAACAACTGCTGATGCAACCCTGGTGGCTCGACTGGACCGCGGGCTTGTTCCCGGTGATCCTGGCCGTGTTCCTGCTGCGCTCGTTCCTGTTCGAGCCGTTCAAGATTCCCAGCGGCTCGATGATCCCGACCCTGCTGGTGGGCGACCTGATCCTGGTGAACAAATTCCACTACGGCGTGCGGCTGCCGGTGATCAACAAGAAGATCATCGCCAACAACGACCCCCAGCGCGGCGACGTGATGGTGTTCCGCTACCCCAAGGACACCAGCATCGACTACATCAAGCGCGTGGTCGGCCTGCCGGGTGACGAGGTCTCGTTCCGGGCCCAGCAGCTCTACCTCAACGGCAAGGCGGTGCCGATGGAACAGAAGCCTCCGCCGGGCTTCTACGACGAAGAATCGCGCCGCTACTTTGCCGAGTTCAAGGAGAAGTTCGGCGACACCGAACACGGCATCCTCGTCAACCCGCAGAGCCAGCCGTACTACGGGCCGGACGACCGCATCGCGTTTCCCTTTCGCGAAAACTGCCGATACAGTGCGGAGGGCGTCACTTGCAAGGTGCCCGCCGGCCATTACTTCATGATGGGCGACAACCGGGATAACTCTCAAGATTCACGTTTCTGGGGCTTTGTACCGGACCAGAACATCGTCGGCAGGGCATTCTTCGTGTGGATGAATTTCGGCAACTTCAAGCGCATCGGCCCTTTCAATTGACCGCCGCCTGCACGCTTTTGGACCAGCAGCAGATCACAGGAGCCAGCATGACCGCCCAGCTTCACGCCCCACGCCGCCAACGCGGCATCACCCTGTTTGGCCTGATGTTCTGGGCCATCATCATCGGCGTCGCGGCGCTGGTGGGCATGCGCGTGGTGCCCACGGCGGTGGAGTACTACACCATCATGAAGGCCATCCACAAGATCACCGCCGAGGAGCCGAGCACCGTGCCGCAAGTGCGTGCGGCCTTCGAACGGAGCAAGGCGATCGACCTGATCACGTCGATTTCGGGCAAGGATCTGGACATCACGAAGGACAACGAAAAGCTCGTCATCAGCTTCGCCTACAACAGCGAAATCGAGCTGGTCAAGCCGGTTTACCTGGTCATCAAGTACGAGGGCCGCTCCAAGGGCGGCCGCACGTACTGACACCGGTCCACCGGCCCCGAGCACATGGACAGCCGCTTCGAAGCCCTTCAGCAGCGCACCGGGCATCGGTTTGCCGACGCTGGCCTGCTGACCCAGGCGCTGACCCACCGCAGCTTCGGCACCGACCACAACGAGCGGCTCGAATTCCTGGGCGACGCGGTGCTGAGCCTGGCGGTGTCGAGCCTGCTGTTCGAACACTTCTCCGGCTCCGACGAGGGCGACCTGACGCGTGTGCGCGCGCACCTGGTGCGCGAAGACAGCCTGCACCGCATGGCCGTGCAACTCGACCTGCCCGAGGTGCTGCGCCTGAGCGAGGGTGAGGCGCGCGGTGGCGGTGCCCAGCGCCCCTCGATCCTGGCCGACGCGCTCGAAGCGCTGATCGGCGCGACCTTCCTCGATGGCGGCTTCGGCGCCGCGCGCGGCCTGGTGCAGCGCCTGTTCGGCGAGGTGATCGCCACCACCGACATGGGCAGCTGGAGCAAGGACGCCAAGACCGAACTGCAGGAATGGCTGCAGGCGCGCCGCCTGGCGGTGCCGGTGTACAGCATCCGCGCCACCCGCGGGCAGGCGCACGCGCAGACCTTCGAAGTCGAATGTTCGGTGCCGGCACTGGGGCTGGTCGAATCGGGCGAAGGCCGCTCGCGCCGCGTCGCAGAACAAGAGGCCGCGCGTCGCATGCTCGATGCGCTCAATGCCAGCGACAAGCCTGGCAGCCCCCTTCGGTCCTGATCATCGCGATCTGAATGGACGACAAGCCCGACGCCGCGGCGCCTACCGAACCCGCCAGCAGCACCCAGCGCTGCGGGCTGGTGGCCATCGTTGGCCGCCCCAACGTCGGCAAGTCCACCTTGCTGAACGCGCTGGTCGGCCAGAAGGTCAGCATCACCTCGGCCAAGGCGCAGACCACGCGGCACCGCATCACCGGCATCCGCTCTGTCGAAGAGGCGCAGTTCGTCTTCGTCGACACCCCCGGCTTCCAGACCCGGCACGCCGCGGCGCTGAACCGCACCCTCAACCGCACCGTGCACAGCGTGCTGGGCGATGTTGACGTGGTGCTGTTTGTCGTCGAGGCCGGGCGCTTCGGCCTCGACGACGCCAAGGTGCTGGCCCTGATGCCGGCCCACAAGCCGGTGCTGCTGATCGCCAACAAGCTCGACACCGTGTTGCGCCGCGCCGACCTGGCGCCCTGGCTCCAGGCCATGCAGCAGCGCCATGCGTTTGCGCAGTTCGTGCCGCTGTGTGCCAAGAAGGAGCGCGACGTGCAGCGCCTGCTGGGCATCGTCAAACCCTATCTGCCCGAGCAGACCTGGCTCTACGACGAAGACGCCCTGACCGACCGCAGCGACCGCTTTCTGGCCAGCGAGATGATCCGCGAGAAGCTGTTCCGCCTGACCGGCGACGAACTGCCCTACACCTCCACCGTGGTGATCGACAAGTACGAAGAAGAAGGCAACCTGCGCCGCATCGCCGCGAGCATCGTGGTCGAACGCGAGGCGCACAAGGGCATGATCATCGGCGGCGGCGGCGAGCGCCTCAAGCGCATCGGCTCCGAGGCGCGCCAGGAGTTGGAGACGCTGCTCGGCGCGAAGGTGTTCCTCGAACTCTGGGTCAAGGTCAGGTCGGGCTGGGCGGCCGACGAGGAACACCTGCGCAGCTACGGCTACGACTGATGGGCCCGCCCCCGAGGCGGCTCTCGGCCGCGCTCAACGCGTATGTGCTGCACCGCTACGACTGGAGCGAGTCGAGCCTGATCCTGGATGTGTTCACGCGCGAGCAGGGCCGGCTGGCGGTGGCGGCCAAGGGCGCCAAGCGGCCGTATTCGCAACTGCGCTCGGTGCTGCTGCCGTTCCAGCGCATCCACGTGTCGCTCGGGCGCCTGCCGGCGGGAGAGGGTGCGAGTGAAGTCCAGACCCTGCGCAGCGCCGAATGGTCCGGCGGCGCGGCCATGCTGACCGGCGCGGCGCTTTTCAGCGGCTTCTATCTGAACGAGTTGCTGATGAAGCTGCTGGCCCGGCACGACCCGCATGGGGCCTTGTTCGACGCCTATGCACAAACGCTGCCCGCGCTGGCCGCCGCCGACGATACGCAAGTCGAAGCGGCGCTGCGGGCCTTCGAGCTGACGTTGCTGAAGGAAATCGGCCTGTTGCCCGACCTGAGCCAGGTCACCCTGACCCAGCAGCCGGTGCAGCCCGACCAGCGTTATGCGCTGCGGCCCGAAGCCGGCGTGGCCACGCCGCGCACCGGTGATGCCGACCTGAGCGGCACCTCTTTGAGTGGAGCCGCCCTGACCGGCCTGCAGGCCGCGCTCGATCACGGCAGCCTGGCCGCGTTGCAATACGCCTGCGCCGGTGTTCTGCCGGCGCTGAAGGCGCAACTGCGCGTGCTGCTTCACTATCATCTGGGCGGCGCCACCTTGCGCACCCGGCAGGTGATGCTGGACCTGCAAAGCCTGGAACGCCCTGCTTCATCTCTTTGAGGACCGGCCCATGAACCCACTCGTCGGCAGCGGCGCCGATGCGCGCCACGCCACCACCGCGCTGTCGGTCAACCTCAACCGCGTGGCGCTGCTGCGCAACTCGCGGCCGCTCGCCATTCCCAGCATCACGCGCGCGGCGACCCTGGTGCTGCAGGCCGGCGCCCACGGCATCACCGTGCACCCGCGGCCCGACGAGCGCCACATCAGGGCCACCGACGTGCATGACCTGGCCGCGCTGCTGAAGGCCTGGCCGCAAGCCGAGTTCAACATCGAAGGCAACCCGTTCCACAACCTGATGCCGTTCGTTCGCGCACTGCGCCCGCAGCAGGTGACCTTCGTGCCCGACAGCGCCGAGCAGGCCACGTCCGACCACGGTTGGCAGTTCCCGCAGGACGCGGCAAGCCTGGCGCCGTTGATCAAGGAGGCGAAGGACCTGGGCGTGCGCGTGAGCCTGTTCATGGACCCGCTGCCGCAGGCCATGCGCGCCGCGCGCGAACTCGGCGCCGACAGGGTCGAGCTCTACACCGAGAGTTACGCGCGCGCGCACGGCACGCCGCAGCAGGCGGCAGTGCTGGCCGGCTTTACCGCGGCGGCGCACGCGGCGCTGCAGGAAGGCCTGCAACTCAACGCCGGCCACGACCTGAACCGCGCCAACCTGACCGACTTCCTGCGCGCCGTGCCGGGCGTGCAGGAAGTGTCGATCGGCCATGCGCTGATCGCCGATTCGATCGAGC
>JANOQS010000088.1:0-12818 GCA_031414975.1 Methylibium sp.
AACGGGCCACTGGGGCCCGACTTCGATGCGTTCTGGCGGAGAGGGTGGGATTCGAACCCACGGTACCTTGCGGTACGCCTGATTTCGAGTCAGGTACATTCGACCACTCTGCCACCTCTCCGGTGTTTGTTCAGATCAGCAGGTCGATGCCAAGCTCGCGATTCTAGCCGAGCCGATCAGGCGGTCGTGCTCAGGCTCAGGCCGCTCAGGCGGGGGTCGCTCAGGCGCGTTTGCCAACGCTGGCCGGGCTGCAGAGGCCAGGCGTCGGTGATGGTGCCGGTGGTGACCACGTCGCCGGGCAGGATGGGCCAGCGCTGCGGTTGCGCGGCCATCGAATCGACCCACAGGCGCAGCGCGTTGAGCGGGCCGTCGAGCACGACGGTGGCGGTGCCGCGGTCCACCGCCTCTCCGTTGCGCAGCAGTTCGAGCTGCAACGCCGCCAGCTCGGGGCCGAGCCGTTCGAAGCGACCCACCGGCACCTGCGGGCCGATGAGCAGCCGGCCGTGCAGCGCAAAGTCGGCCACCGTGTCGGGGGCCTTGAAGCGCCAGGCGTCGTAGTGCGTGTGCACGAGCTCGAAGCCGTGCGCAACCCAGGCCAGGCAGCCGGTCAGCTCGGCCTCGCTCATGCCGGCAACGGGTGTGGCGGAGAAGCCGAACACGATCTCGGGCTCCAGGCGCGGCTGCGACAGGCCGGCCAGCGAGACCTCGGCGCTCGCGCCGTCGAGTTGCTGTGTGGTCGTGCTCCACACCGGCCCCCAGATCGGCTCGTGAACGCCGTAAAGCGGCCAGATGCTGCGGTTGGTGAAGCCGATCTTGTAGCCGCGCGTGCGCTCGCCGCGTGCCAGGCGCAGCGTGCGTGCCTCATCGGCGACGGCAAACGCATCGGCCATCGAGAAGTCGCTGTTGCGCGAGGTGATCGTGGGCGCCAGCGCCACACCGTCGTAGGCGGCCAGCAACTCGGCGGCCAGCGCGCTGGGGACCAGGGTCGTTGTCATGCGCGCAACTCCTTCAAACCGCCCATGTACGGGCGCAGGGCTTCGGGGAGGGTGATCGAGCCGTCGGCATTCTGGCCGTTCTCGATCACCGCGACGAGCGTGCGCCCGACCGCCAGGCCGGAGCCGTTGAGCGTGTGCACCAGGTCGTTCTTGCCCAGCGCGTTCTTGAACCGGGCCTGCATGCGGCGCGCCTGGAAGGCTTCGCAGTTGGAGCAGGAGCTGATCTCGCGGTAGGTGTTCTGTGCCGGCAGCCACACCTCCAGGTCGTAGGTCTTGGCGGCGGTGAAGCCCATGTCGCCGGTGCACAGCGCCATCACGCGGTACGGCAGGCCGAGCTTTTGCAGGATGGCCTCGGCGTGGCCGACCATCTGTTCAAGCGTGTCGTAGCTGGTGTCGGGGTGCACGATCTGCACCATCTCGACCTTGTCGAACTGGTGCTGGCGGATCATGCCGCGCGTGTCGCGCCCGCCGCTGCCAGCTTCGCTGCGGAAGCACGGGCTGTGCGCGGTGAGCTTGATGGGCAACCGGTCGGCCGCCAACACCTGCTCGCGCACGCTGTTGGTCAGCGAGACTTCCGAGGTCGGGATCAGGTACTGCTCGGTTTGGGCCTCGTCGCCGCCGCCCGCTAAGGCCTGCCCGTCGCCTCCCCGGTAAACCCAGAACATGTCCTCCTTCAACTTGGGTAGTTGGCCGGTACCTTCGAGCGCCTCGCGGTTGACGATGTAGGGCGTGTAGCACTCGGTGTAGCCGTGCTGCTGCGTTTGAACGTCGAGCATGAACTGCGCAAGCGCCCGGTGCAGGCGGGCCATCGGCCCGCGCAGGAAGTTGAAGCGTGCGCCGGACATCGCCGCGCCGGTGTCGAAGTCCAGCCCCAGCGGCGCGCCCAGGTCGACGTGGTCTTTCGGCGTGAAGGCAAAGCTCGCCGGCGTGCCCCAGCGCCGCACCTCGACGTTGCCGTGTTCGTCGGCACCGACCGGCACGCTGTCGTGCGGCAGGTTGGGCACGGCCATCAGCATGGCCTGCAGTTCGGCCTGGATCGCATCGAGCCGCTCGGCCGAGGCTTTCAACTCGTCGGCCAGGCCGTTCACTTCGGCAATCACCGCGGCAGCATCCTGCCCCTTCGCCTTGAGCTGGCCGATCTGCTTGGACAGGCTGTTGCGTTTGGCCTGCAGGTCTTCGGTTCGGGTCTGAATCGCCTTGCGCTCGGCCTCGAGCGACGAGAAGGATTCGACATCGAGAAAGGGTTGCGGCGCCTGGCGCTTTTCGAGCCGGGCAATGACTTGCGCAAGGTCCTTGCGCAGCAGGGTGATGTCGAGCATGGGCAACCGGCGCCGCGCGGCGCCACCGAAGTGGAAAACGTGGAGCTGCGGATTGTAGGCAGCGCGGAGGTGCGCAGTCCCTGTGCGCGGCCCTGGGCACCTCAACCCGGGTCGAGCAAGCCCATCGCCTTGTCGCCCAGGCCCATCGGCAGCGGGAACTGGATGGTCTCTTCGACCCCCGGCACGCTGCGCACCGACACCGCGCCCAGCGCGCGCAGCCGGTGGATCACCTGCTTGACCAGGATCTCGGGCGCCGACGCACCCGCCGTCAGCCCCACCGTGCGCTTGCCGGCGAACCACGAGGGCTTCAGGTCGTCGGGCGCGTCGACCATGTAGGCCTCGGTGCCCAGGCGCTGCGCCAGTTCGCGCAGGCGGTTGCTGTTCGAGCTGGTCGGGCTGCCGACCACGATGACGATGTCCACCGTGGGGGCCAGCACCTTCACCGCGTCTTGCCGGTTCTGGGTGGCGTAGCAGATGTCTTGCTGCTTGGGCTCGCGCACGCTGGGGAAACGCAGTTTCACGGCGGCCAGGATCTCGGCCGCGTCATCCACCGACAGCGTGGTCTGCGTGACGACGGCGAGCTTGTCGGCCTGCTTCACCTGCACGGTCGCCACATCGGCCACGTCTTCGACGAGGTAGATGCCTTCGTTCAGCTGCCCCATCGTGCCTTCGACCTCGGGGTGGCCCTTGTGGCCGATCATGATGAAGTCGTACCCCTGCTTGTGCAGTTTGGCCACTTCCACGTGCACCTTGGTCACCAGAGGGCAGGTGGCGTCGAACACGTTGAAGCCGCGCGCTGCCGCCTCCCTGCGCACCTCCTGGCTCACGCCATGGGCGCTGAACACCAGGGTGGCGCCGGGCGGCACGTCGGCCAGGTCTTCGATGAAGATCGCGCCCTTGGCCTTGAGGTCGTCGACGACATACGTGTTGTGCACGATCTCGTGGCGCACGTAGATCGGCGCGCCGAACTTCTTCAACGCACGTTCGACGATCTCGATGGCGCGGTCGACCCCGGCGCAAAAACCGCGCGGCTCGGCCAGCAGCACGTCTTCCAAGGTACCGCTCATCACAAGACTCCGATCAATTGCACTTCGAAGGTCACCGGCCGGCCGGCCAGTGGGTGGTTGAAGTCGAACAACAGCGAGTCACCGCCGACCTCGCGCACCACGCCGGCATACGCGCCCTGGCCGTCGGGCGTGGGGAACTGCACCACGTCGCCAACGTTGTAGCGCTCGTCGGCGTCGCCCAGCTCATCGAGCAGCGAACGCTTGACTCTTTGCAGCAGCTCCGGGTTGCGCTCGCCGAAGGCCTCGCCGGGTGCGAGCTCGAACTTTGCACGTGCGCCTTCGTTCATGCCCAGCAGTTTCGCCTCGACAGCGGGCGCCAGTTCGCCAGTGCCCAGCGACAAGGTGGCCGGCTTGTCGTTGAACGTGTTGATCAGGTCGTCGCCCTCCGGTCCGGCCAGGCGGTAGTGCAGTGTCAGGAACGATCCGGCTTGGACTTGGTTCAAGGACATTCCTTGTTCGATAAACTGAACTCGATTTTACGAGGCGGCGTGCGAACGCTCTGATGACACCGACATGGTCATGAAGGACACCCCGCCCGACGCCCGCCCGCGCGAGAAGTTGCTGGCCCTGGGCCCGGCTGCGCTGGCGGATGCAGAACTGATTGCGCTGCTGCTGCGCACCGGGCTGCCCGGCCTGTCGGTGCTGCAACTGGCGCAGCAGATGCTCGACCGCTTTGGCGGCCTGGCGGGCTTGCTGCACGCCGGGCCGGGCGAGCTGAAGTTGATCAAGGGAATGGGCCCGGCCAAACGCGCCGAGATGGCGGCCGTGCTCGAGCTGGCGCGCCGCTCGCTCGTTCAGCAGTTGACCGAGCAACCTGTGTTCGATGCGCCTGTGAAGGTGAAAGACTACCTGCGGCTGCAACTCTCCGCGCGCGAGCACGAGGTGTTCGCCGTGATGTTCCTGGACGCACATTCGCGCCTGATCCGGCTCGAAGAAATGTTCCGCGGCAGCCTGACGCACACCAGCGTCTACCCGCGCGAGGTGGTCAAGCGTGCGCTCGACCTGCAGGCCGCGAGCGTGATCCTGGCGCACAACCATCCTTCGGGCCTGGCCGAACCGTCGCGCGCCGACGAGTTTCTGACCCAGACCTTGAAAGACGCGCTGGCGCTGATCGACGTGCGCGTGCTCGACCACCTGGTGGTCGGCCGCAGCGGTGTGGTGTCGTTCGCCGAACGAGGCCTGTTGTGATGGAACTTTCAGAGCAGCCACGATGAAAGCCCGCTGCCTGGCAGAGCTCGGGGTACTGAAGGCCGCGCTGCTGCAAGCCCAGCGAGAAGCCGCAGAACTGCTCGCGCGCGAACGCGAGCGCGCCGTTCGCGAACAACAAGAGCGCGAGTTGTTCGCCAGCACCGTCGGCCGCGTGCAGCCGCTGCGCAAGGCGGCCGCGCCGCTCGTGCCACGAGCCCGGCCCACGCCGGTGCCGCGCCAGCGCTTGCGCGACGAAGCGGCGGTGCTGGTCGAAGCGCTGTCGGACGAGTTCGACGTCGAGTCGCTGCTCGACACCGACGACGCCTTGTCGTTCCGGCGCCGCGGCATCGGCCCCGAGGTGGTGCGCAAGCTGCGCCGTGGCGTGTGGGCGATCCAGGGCCAGCTCGACCTGCACGGCCTGCGCCGCGACGCCGCGCGCGAGCGCCTGGCCGAATTCGTGCGCGAGGCGGTGCGCGACGGGCAGCGCTGCGTGCGCGTGATCCACGGCAAGGGCAATGGCTCGCCGGGCCGCGAACCGGTGCTCAAGTCGCGCGTGAAAAGCTGGCTGGTGCAGAAGAACGACGTGATGGCCTTCGTGCAGGCGCGCGCGTCGGACGGCGGGCATGGCGCGCTGCTGGTGCTGCTGCGGCCGGCCCAAGCGTAGGCCGGGCCGTTGAATCAGGCCCCGCGATTGCGCATCCAGTCGGCGGTGTTGAAGAACGACTCGTGCAGCCGGTCGGCCAGTGCCGGGTCGACGTTCACGTCGCTCATGGCCTGGCGCATGCACGCGAGCCACTGGTCGCGTTCCTGGATGCCGATCGAGAACGCCAGGTGGCGGGCGCGCAGGCGCGGGTGGCCGAAACGTTCGACGTAGTGTTGCGGCCCACCCATCCAGCCGCACAAGAACCAGAACAGCTTGTCGCGCGAACCGTCGAGCGTTCCTGGGTGGAGCTTGCGGATGACCGCGTGGCCGGCTTCCAGGTCCATCAGGTCGTAGAAGCGATCGACCAACGCGCGAACCGCCGGCTCGCCGCCGATCAACTCGAAAGCACTTTGCGCGCTTGCTGCGCTTGCCGAGGGCGACGACTCGCCGGCCTGAGTCACTTGGCTTCGTGAAACCAGGACGTGTCGAACAGCGCCGGGCGGCTGTCGGCCTCGGAGGGTCGCACCGGCGGCGGCTCGAGCCGGGCCCGGTTGCGCCCTTCCCGCTTGGCCAGGTAGAGCTGCTGGTCGGCCCGCGACAGCCACTGCTGCACCGAGATGCGCGCCCACTGCGGCGCAAACGCGCCACCGATGCTGACGGTGACCGACACTTCTTGCCCTGGCGCGACCAGCACCGAGCGGTTCTGCACCTTGGTGCGCACCCGCTCGGCGGCGGTCTGGCCGAAGTCGAGCGGGCAATTCGGCAGGATGATCGCGAACTCTTCCCCGCCGATGCGCGAGACCGTGTCCATCGGCCGGATGCAGCCCTGCAGCACATGCGCCACCGACTTGAGCACCAGGTCGCCCGTGGCGTGGCCGTAGGTGTCGTTGACCTGCTTGAAGTTGTCGATGTCGATCATCAGCACCAGCGCCGGTTCGCCGGCCCGGGCCACGCGGTCGATTTCGCGGTCGAGCGCGAGCTCGAAGTGGCGCCGGTTGGCCAACCCGGTCAACGGGTCCTGGCTCGACAGTTCGCAAAGCGCGTCGATCACCGCCTGCAGCCAGGCGGCACGGCCCACCGCGTGCAGGCCCGGCAGCACGTGGCCGGACTGCTCCAGCAACTGGAGGGCGGCATCCAGGCGCAGGGTGGCGGTGTCGGGGGCTAATGGGGAGGGAGTTGCGCGCACGATGGACATCGAACGTTTCGTGCCAGTCTAGCAGTGGCCCTGTGGGCGGCAGCCGCGCGAGCTGCGTATTCGGGCTGTTCGTGCGTTAGTTGGGGCACGGGCGCGCGACAAATTGTGTGTAACAGACTGCGGGCTGCGGAGCTTCCCTCTTGGCGCGCGCGCCTCACAGAAACAGCGCCTGCAGATCGTTGAGCAGGTCGAAGCCGCGCGGCGTCGGAATCACCGAGTGCAGGTCGCGATCGATCAGCCCTTTGGCCTGCGCCCTTTCGAGCGGGCGCTGGATGGCCGCCAGCGACAAGCCGGTGCGTTCAGCAAAACGTGCCAGCTCGAAGCCCTCGCGCAGGCGCAGCGCGTTGAGCATGAATTCGAACGGCAACTGGTCGCGCGTCACCTCTTCGTCCTGCGCCACGGCCTGGCCGGCCAGCGCATTCAGCATGTAGCTGGCCGGGTCGCGGAAGCGCACCTGGCGCACCACACGGTGCGGGTACGAAATCTTGCTGTGCGCGCCGGCACCGATCCCGAGGTAGTCGCCGAACTGCCAGTAGTTCAGGTTGTGCTGGCAACGGTGGCCGGGGCGCGCGAAAGCCGAGACTTCGTAGCGCTCCAGCCCCGTGGCCGCGGTGCGCTCGGTGATGCGGTCGAGCATCTCGAACGCGGTGTCGTCGTCGGGCACGACCGGCGGGTGTTTGGCGAACAGCGTGTTGGCCTCGATCGTCAGGTGGTAGACCGACAGGTGCGGCGGCTCGAACGCGAGCGCGGCGCCCAAGTCGGTCTCGAACTGCGCGACCGTCTGGCCCGGCAACGCGTACATCAGGTCGAGGTTGAAGGTGTCGAAAGCCTGGCGCGCTTCTTCGACCGCGGCGATCGCCTGCGCGCTGTCATGCACCCGACCGAGCGCCTTCAGCTTGGCGTCGTCAAAGCTCTGCACGCCCACCGACAGGCGCGTCACGCCGGCCGTGCGGTAGGCCCGGAAGCGGTCGCGCTCGAAGGTGCCGGGGTTGGCTTCGAGGGTGATTTCCAGCCCCGGCTCGAGCGGCAGGCGGGCGCGAATGTCGGCGATCAACCGGTCGATGCTCTCGGGCGCGAACAGGCTCGGCGTGCCGCCGCCGATGAAGATGCTGTGGATGCGCCGACCCCAGATGAAGGGCAGCGCAGCTTCCAGGTCACAACGCAATGCGTCGAGGTACTGTGCTTCGGGCGGGCCGGCGGCGTCGCGCGACTCGTGCGAGTTGAAGTCGCAGTAGGGGCACTTCTTCAGGCACCAGGGCAGGTGCACATACAGCGACAGCGGCGGCAGTGCGGCGAGCGACAAGGTGCCCGGGCGCATGTAGCGCGCCAGACGCTGGTCGGTCGTTTCCGGCGCGCCGGCCGGGCGGTCGGACGCGCTGGCGATCTCAATCAAGGCGCCAGACCTCGCGCATCAGCGCCAGCATCTGGCGTGATGCCAGGGCGCGGTGACTGTGCGCGTTCTTCAGCGCCGGCCCCAGTTCCGCCACCGCCTTGCCGAGCGCGGGAATGAACATCAGCGGGTCGTAGCCGAAGCCGCCCTGCCCGACCGGCGTGCGCAGGATTTCGCCCTCCCAGCGGCCGATTGCGATCAGCGGTTCGGGGTCTTGCGCCGAACGCACGGCGATCAAGGTGCTGACGAAACGCGCGCGCCGATCGGTAACACCGCTCATGCGTTCGATCAGCAGGTGGTTGTTCGCTTTGTCCTGCACTTCGCGCTGCGTTTCGCGCTGCGTTTCGCGACCTGGGTCCACCGGCACATGGCCTGCGAAATGCGCCGAGATCACGCCAGGCGCGCCGCCCAGCGCATCGACGCACAGCCCCGAATCGTCGGCCAGCGCGGGCCCGCCGGCCACGTGTGCCGCATGCCGTGCCTTGGCCAGCGCGTTCTCTGCGAAGGTGACGTGCGGCTCGTCGGCTTCCGGAATGCCGAGCGAGCCCTGAGTCACCAGCACGAGCCTCAGCGGCTCGAACAGCGCCTGCAGCTCGTTCAGCTTCTTGGCATTGTTGGACGCGAGAACGAGTCGCACCGCATCAGACCCCGAGCGCCTTGCGCTGTGCCGCCACCAGTTCGCCAATGCCCTTGCCGGCCAGGCCGAGCAGCGCGTTCATCTGCTCGCGCGAGAACGCAGCGCCTTCGGCCGTGCCCTGCACCTCGACGAAGCCGCCTTCGGCCGTCATCACCACGTTCATGTCGGTGTCGCAGGCCGAGTCTTCAACGTACTCCAGGTCCAGCAGCGGCGTGCCTTCGACCAGCCCGACCGAGATGGCGGCGACGAACTGCTTGATCGGCGACGCGCTGATCTTGCGCTGCGCGATCAGCCACGTCACCGCGTCGTGCGCCGCGACGAACGCGCCGGTGATCGCCGCGGTGCGCGTGCCACCGTCGGCCTGGATCACGTCGCAGTCGAGCGAGATCGTGCGCTCGCCCAGCGCCTTCAGGTCGAACACGCAGCGCAGCGAACGGCCGATCAGGCGCTGGATCTCCTGCGTGCGGCCGCTCTGCTTGCCGCGCGCGGCTTCGCGGTCGCTGCGCGTGTGGGTGGCGCGCGGGAGCATGCCGTACTCGGCCGTCACCCAGCCCTCGCCGCTGCCGCGCTTGTGGGGCGGCACTTTCTCTTCGACCGATGCGGTGCACAGCACCTTGGTGTGGCCGAACTCGACCAACACCGAGCCCTCCGCGTGCATCGTGAACGAGCGCGTGATCGTGACCGGGCGCAATGCATCGGCGGCACGGCCTTGCGTGCGAACAAACTTCATGGTGATCCCTCGAATTGGTTTTTCATTTGATTGGAGACGATTCTCGGCTGCCCTTTCGGCAGCCGCAAGGCTCGCCGACCGGCCTTCCCCGGAAGACCGGTCGGCAAGCTGCCAATCGTCGTCAATCAGTTCTTTTTTTGCTGGGACGAGCGCCGAATGGCCTCGTTGATCTCTCGGATCGAGCGCTCGATTTCAGCGTCGTCGAGTTCGTCGGGCACGTCCGTGCCGAGCACGCTGGCCTGGATGGTGGACGCAAACACCTCGTCTCCGAGCGACTCGGTGGACACATCGCTGGCCCCGGCGCTGTCTTCGGCAGACTCCCATTCCACCGCCAGCACCGACACGTTGTCGCTCTTCGCGCCGCCGTTGCGCAGCGCCTGCTCGACGAGTTCGGGCACGGCGTCGGAGATGGCGTTGCGGCTGAGCATTTCGGTGATCACGGTGTCGGCCACCGTGCCCCACAGGCCGTCGGAGCACAACAGCATGCGGTCGCCGGGTTGCATCAGCATCGGGCCCACCGTGTCGACCACCGGCTTGCCGGGGCTGCCCAGGCAGGTGAACAGCACGTTGCGGTTGAAGCGCTCGTTCATCGGCACCACGTGGCTGATGGTGTGCTGCAGTTCGGAATACGAATGGTCGCGGGTGCGCGCGATCAGCTTGCCGCCGCGCACCATGTACAGCCGCGAGTCGCCGCAATGGGCCCAGTACGCGGCGTTGCCTTGCAGCAGGCAGGCCACGATGGTGGTGCGCGGCGTGTCGATCAGCGCACGCTGGTTGGCGTAGCGCAGCAACTGGTGGTGGCCGGCGATGATCGACTCTTGCAAGAAGCGCAGCGGGTCGGCCAGCGTGGGCTTGGCGTCGCGCTGGAACATGGCGCTCAAGGTCTGCAGCGCAAGCTGTGAAGCGACTTCACCTTCCGGGTGGCCGCCCATGCCGTCGGCCAGTGCGAACAGACCCGAGTCCCGCGTGTAGCAATAGCCCATGCGGTCTTCGTTCTTTTCGCGACCGCCTTTGCGGCTGATCTGGTAGACCGAGAAGCGCATCGGCTTTAGCTCTTGGCGCCCGAAGTCAGGTTTTCAAGTTGGAGTTTGAGTCGTTCACTGAAACTGAGCTTGGTGTAATGGCGCTCGGTCTCCCGCGCCAGTTCCTTCTGCAGCGCAAACACGCTTTGCGGGCGCGACAGCGGGTCCAGCGACATGCACCACTCGGTCACTTCGATCAGGTTGTCGGAGTAGATGTTGCGCAGGCGCGAGAGCGACAGCGCCAGGCGGTCTTTCTCGATGCGCTGGGGTGCGTCGTTGGGCGGGTAGCCCTGCATGCAGGCATAGATGCAGGAGCCAATGGCGTAGATGTCGGTCCACGGGCCCATGGATGAATCGCGGCGGTACATCTCCGGGGCCGCGAAGCCGGGCGTGTACATCGGCCGGATGAAGTTGCCTTCCTTGCTCAGCACCTCGCGCGCGGCGCCGAAGTCGATCAGCACCGACTTGTTGTCGTCGGTGATGAAGATGTTCGCCGGCTTGATGTCGAGGTGCAGCATCTTGTGCTGGTGCACGATGCGCAAGCCCCGCAAAATTTCATCAAACAGCGAGCGAATGGTGGACTCGCGAAACACCTTTTGTTGCTTTAAATCGCGCGCGGTGATGATGAAGTCCTGAAGGGTACCGCCTTCCAGGTAATTCATCACCATGTAAACGGTTTCGTTCTCGCGGAAGAAGTTCAGCACGCTGACCACGCTGGCATGGCTGATTTGTGCCAGCGAGCGACCCTCTTCGAAGAAACTCTTCAATCCCAGCCGGTACAGCGGCTGCTTGTCAGGCTTGACGCGCGGCGTCAATTCACCGGGCGAGCGTTCTGCCAGCGAAGAAGGCAGATACTCCTTGATGGCGACAAGATGCTGGTTTTCGCCCTCGGCGAGATAGACCACGCCAAACCCGCCGGCGGCGAGTTTCTTGACGATCTGGTAGCCCCCGACCACGGTGCCCGAGGGCAACGGGGCAGGTTTGGGCTTGGACATGGTTAACTCTTCAACTGAGGCGCAGGCGCGATGACTGTTTATAGCATGACGGGTTATGCCAACGCCGCTGCAGACGCGGCGGCTGGCGGGGCGTCGGTGAGCGTGGAAGCGCGCTCGGTAAACGGCCGTTTTCTGGACCTGTCGCTGCGGCTGCCGGACGAACTGCGTGGCCTGGAGCCGGCATTGCGCGAACTGCTGTCGGCGGCGTTTCGCCGCGGCAAGATCGAACTGCGGGTGGCCACGTCTCAGGACGCCGACGACGCCTGGCCGGTGCCCAACCCAGACCAGTTGAACCGCCTGTCCCGACTCGAAGGCACGGTGCAGGGCTGGTTGCCCCACGCCCGCCCCCTGTCGGTGAACGAAGTGATGCAGTGGTGCCGGGGCGGCACGGCCGCGGTCAAACTGGACGACGCCGCGCTGGCCGCCGCGCGCCAGTGCATCCACGGCCTGGCCGAAGCCCGTGCCCGCGAAGGCGCCCGTCTGGCGACGATGTTGATGGACCGCGTCGGCCGCCTGCGCGAACTGGCAGCACTTGCCCTGCCGCTGGTGCCTGCCGTGGTGCAACGCCAGCAACAGCGCTTCCTGGAGCGCTGGCAAGAGGCGCTTCAAGCCGCCAACGCGACGGCGGCGATGCCGCCCGAGGCCGTGCGCGAGCGCGCCCTCACCGAGGCCGCCACCTATGCCATCCGCATCGACGTGGCCGAGGAACTGACGCGCCTGGCCTCGCACCTGGACGAAATCGAACGCCTGCTCCAGGCCGGCGGCGAACTGGGCAAGCGGCTGGACTTCCTGATCCAGGAACTGCAACGCGAGGCCAACACGTTGGGCAGCAAGAGCGCGGCCATCGAACTCACCAGCGTGGCCGTGGAGATGAAGGTCGCCATCGAGCAAATGCGCGAGCAGGTGCAGAACATCGAGTGAGGTTGCGCGGGGCTCTGGCCCCCGAGCACCCGCAAAAGACCGGCCTGCGGCCCCTACCGGGCCAACTCGACTTTCAGGTCCACCGGGGCACTGCCCTTGTTCGTCCACATCCAGCAGTGCTCCTGCGCCCTGTTCACTTTCAACGTGTTGCTGGCAGCGGCCACCTGCGCCTGTTTGACCGGGAACACGACTTCCTTGCCAACGTGGAAGTGAATATTGAAGTCCAACGGCGCAGCGGCCGTGAAGTTCCAGCGCACGCTGTCGGCCACCGCGAGCTTGCCGCACAGCTCGACAAACTTGCCGGGGGCGATTTGCGCCTGGTGGACAAAGAGACCGCCTGGCGTCCAGGCGATGTCCACGATGTGCGGTGCAGCCAGCGCAGCGCCGCACCACGTGGCCGCGAACAGTGCGGCAAAGCGTCGAGTCATCTGAACGTTCCTGGTGTTGTATTGGCGCCTTGTCGGGCCATTGGCTGGATTGAGGGAATGGCAAGGCCCGATGCCGGCGGGATGAAGCAGGACCGGGCCCGGCCGCAACTACTGCGCCATCTGGATCTCGGTGACGGTGTACTTGCCGGCGTCGTTGGTGGCCGTGAACTTGATCTTGTCGCCCGCCTTCAGCCTGTCGAGCATCGCCTTGTCCCTGGTGACGAAGACCATCGTCATCGGCGGCATGTCCAGGCTCTTGATGGTGGCGTGCTTGATGGTCAGCTTTCC
>JANOQS010000089.1:0-8634 GCA_031414975.1 Methylibium sp.
TGATTCGGATTGGTTGCCACTGATCGTGTTCCGGAATGGGCTTCAGTGCCGGTCAGGCGACCGAGCCGCCCGCCGCTTCGATGGCCAGCTTGGCCCCGGCCGTAGCGCCCACGCCCTTGAGCGCGACCGCCTTGGTCAGCGTGCCGGTCTTGATGACCTTGACCACCTTGATCAGTTCACCCACCAGCCCGGCCTGCTTCAGGCTCAGGATGTCGACCTCGGCCGCGCCCAGGCGCTCCAGGTCGTTCAGATTGATCTCGGCGTTGTATTGCAGCAGGTGCGACTTGAAGCCGCGCTTGGGCAGGCGGCGTTGCAGCGGCATCTGGCCGCCCTCGAAGCCGACCTTGTGGTAGCCGCCAGAACGCGACTTCTGGCCCTTGTGGCCACGCCCTGCCGTCTTGCCCAGGCCCGAGCCGATGCCGCGGCCAACGCGGCGCTTGGCATGCTTGGCGCCGCCGGCCGGCTTGATGCTGTTGAGTTCCATGTGCTTGTCCTCAGCGTCGGTGCTCAGAGCACCTTGACCAGGTAGGAGACCTTGTTGATCATGCCGCGCACTGCCGGCGTGTCTTCCAGGGTCGATTCGCTGTTGAGCTTGCGCAGGCCGAGGCCGCGCACGGTGGCGCGGTGCGTCTCGCGCGTGCCGTTGATGCTGCGCACCAGCTTGATGTGGACGGTCTTCTTGTCGCTCATGTTTGCGCTCATGTGTGTTCTCCTGCGGAAGCCACGCTTCAGTTGAAGAGTTCTTCCACCGTCAGCCCGCGCTTGGCGGCGATCTCGGCCGGCGTGTTGGTGTTCTTCAGCGCGTCCAGCGTGGCGCGGACCAGGTTGTACGGGTTCGACGAGCCGAGGCTCTTGCAGACGATGTCGGTCACGCCCATCACCTCGAACACCGCGCGCTTCGGGCCGCCGGCAATGATGCCGTCACCCGGCTTGGCCGGTGCCATCAGCACGCGCGACGCGCCATGCTGGCCAACCACCTTGTGCTGGATGGTGCCGTTCTTGAGCGCCACCTTCACCAGGTTGCGGCGCGCCGAGTCCATCGCCTTGGTCACGGCCACGGGCACTTCCTTGGCCTTGCCCTTGCCCATGCCGATGCGCCCGTCACCGTCGCCCACCACCGTGAGGGCGGCGAAGCTCAGCGTACGGCCGCCCTTCACCACCTTGGTGACGCGGTTGACCGCGATCATCTTTTCCTTCAGACCGTCGTCGCGACCTTCGTCTTGAACGCGGGGTTGAAACTTTGCCATGTTCGGATTCCTTGTACTCGGGCCAGCTTGCTGAGAACTTCAGCTCAGAACTTCAGGCCGGCTTCGCGAGCCGCTTCGGCCAGCGCCTTGACGCGCCCGTGGTAGGCAAAGCCGGCGCGATCAAACGCCACCGTCTCGATGCCTGCAGCCTTGGCCTTCTCGGCGATGCGCTTGCCGATGACCGTAGCCGCTGCCACGTTGCCACCCTTGCCGGCGGCGCCGATTTCCTTGCGCACGTCGGCCTCGGCCGTCGAAGCGCTGGCCAGCACCTGCGTGCCGTCGTCGGAGATGACGTTGGCATAGATGTGCAGGTTGGTGCGGTACACCGTCAGCCGCGCAACGCGCTGGATGGCGATGCGAACCCGGGTCTGGCGCGAGCGACGAATGCGCTGATCTTTTTTGTTCAGTGACATGTTCGCTGCTCCTTACTTCTTCTTGGTCTCTTTGAGCGTGACCTTCTCGCCCAGGTAGCGAATGCCCTTGCCCTTGTAGGGTTCGGGCGGGCGCAGCGCACGCACTTCGGCGGCGATCTGGCCCACCGCCTGGCGGTCGGTGCCCTTGATCGTGATTTCGGTCTGCGTCGGGCATTCGACCTTGATGCCGGCCGGCATGTCTTTGCCGACAGGGTGCGAAAAACCGATCTGCAGGTTCAGCTTCGGCCCGGTGGCCTGGGCCCGGAAGCCCACGCCCACCAGGGTCAGCTTCTTCTCGAAGCCCTTGCTGACGCCGTTGACCATGTTGGCCACCAGCGCCCGCATCGTGCCCGACATCGCATCGGCCTCGACCGAATCGTTGGCAGGCGCGAACATGAGCTTGCCGTCCTCGCTTTTCACCGTGACCAGGGCGTTGACCGGCCGCACCAGCGTGCCGAGCGTGCCCTTGACGCTGATCGAGTCGGCCGTAACCGATACGTCCACGCCTTGCGGGACGGTGATCGGCATTTTTCCTACGCGTGACATTTGATGTTTCTCCTGAGACTGCGCTGAATCTGCGGCATCACGCCACGTAGCACAGCACTTCGCCACCGATGCCGGCCTGGCGCGCCTTGCGGTCCGTCATCACGCCCTTTGGGGTGGTCACGATGGCCACACCCAGGCCGTTCATCACGTTCGGAATGTCGTGGCGGCCCTTGTAGATGCGCAGGCCCGGGCGGCTGACGCGCTCGATGTGCTCGATCACCGGGCGGCCGGCGTAGTACTTCAGCGCGATTTCCAGCTCCGGCTTGGCGGCTTCGCCGCGCACCGCGAAGTTGTCGATGTAGCCTTCGTCCTTCAGGACCTTGGCAATCGCCACTTTCAGCTTCGACGACGGCATCACCACCTTGGGCTTTTCCACCATCTGCGCATTGCGGATGCGGGTCAGCATATCGGCGATCGGGTCACTCATGCTCATGGGGTTATCTCCTGATCGACGCGCTGATTACCAGCTGGCCTTGACGACACCAGGGATGTCGCCCTTGAATGCCAGTTCGCGGATCTTGTTGCGGCCCAGGCCGAACTTGCGGAAGGTGCCGCGCGGGCGGCCGGTCAATTCGCAGCGGTTGCGCTGGCGTGTCGGGTAAGCGTTGCGCGGGAGCTTCTGCAGCTCCAGGCGGGCGGCGTAACGCTCTTCGTCGGACTTCTTCGCGTTGTTGGCAAGTGCCTTCAGCTCGGTGTGCTTCTTGGCGTACTTGGCCACCAGGTTGGTACGCTTGAGTTCGCGCTGGATGAGGGAGAGTTTGGCCATCGCGCGGTCCTCAGTTCTTGAACGGGAATTTGAACGCGGTGAGGAGCGCCTTGGCCTCCTCGTCGTTCTTGGCGGTCGTGGTGATGCTGATGTTCAAACCGCGCAGCACGTCGACCTTGTCGTATTCGATCTCGGGAAAGATGATCTGCTCTTTCACGCCGATGTTGTAGTTGCCGCGGCCGTCGAACGCGCGGCCCGAGATGCCGCGGAAGTCGCGCACGCGAGGCAGCGCGACGGTGACGAAGCGGTCGAGGAATTCGTACATCTGCACGCCACGCAGAGTGACCATGCAGCCGATCGGCACGTTCTCGCGAATCTTGAAACCGGCGATGGCCTTCTTCGACTTGGTGACCACCGGCTTCTGGCCGGCGATCTTGGTCATGTCGCTCACCGCGTGGTCCATGACCTTCTTGTCGGACACCGCCTCGCTCACGCCCATGTTGAGCGTGATCTTGGTGATGCGCGGCACCTGCATCGGCGACTTGTAGCCGAACTTCTCGGTCAACTCGGGCGAAATCTTGTCGCGGAAGATCGCCTGGAGGCGGGCGACCTTGGGAGCGTTTGCGCTCGCGCCTTCAGCGGCAGCAGCTTGTTGTTTAGCCATGTTGTGGACCCCTTAGGCCTTGATCTCGGCGCCACTGGACTTGAAAACCCGCACGCGCGTGGTCTTGTTCGTCTTCGGGTCGGCGAGCAGCTTGATGCCCACGCGATCGGCCTTGCCGGTGGCGGGGTTGAAGATGGCGATGTTGGACTGGTGGATCGACATCGTCTTTTCGACGACGCCGCCGGTCGTGCCCTTCATCGGGTTCGGCTTGACGTGCTTCTTGACGACGTTGACGCCGTCGACCACGATGCGCTCCTCGTCCACACGCTTGGACACGGTGCCGCGCTTGCCCTTGTCGCGCCCGGTCAACACGATGACCTGGTCGCCTTTGCGAATCTTGTTCATGCCTGATCTACCTTGGCTTAGAGAACTTCGGGTGCCAGCGACACGATCTTCATGAAGCGCTCGGTGCGCAGCTCGCGCGTGACCGGCCCGAAGATGCGCGTGCCGATGGGCTCGAGCTTGGCGTTGAGCAGCACGGCGGCATTGCCGTCGAACTTGACCAGCGAGCCGTCCTGGCGGCGCACGCCCTTGGCGGTGCGAACCACCACGGCGCTGTAGACCTCGCCCTTCTTGACGCGGCCCCGCGGCGCGGCTTCCTTGATGCTGACCTTGATGACGTCGCCGATACCGGCGTAGCGCCGCTTGGAGCCGCCCAGCACCTTGATGCACATGACGGACTTGGCGCCAGTGTTGTCCGCGACATCAAGCCGCGAT
Source organism: Methylibium sp. (assembly GCA_031414975.1). GTDB lineage: Bacteria > Pseudomonadota > Gammaproteobacteria > Burkholderiales > Burkholderiaceae_C > LGRD01. Next base: position 4,294 of record JANOQS010000089.1, read on the forward strand.
TGCATTTGAATCATTTAATTCGTCCCCAACTTGGACCCGTGGTTTCCCACGCGGCCAGTCTTGGGCCCGTCGAACCTGATATGCGCCTGCTGGGCGAAGCCCGTCTGACACACGTCCGGCCCGTTTGGGCGGAGCCGAAATCTTCTCCCACCGGAACGGCAGGCCAAGGTTTTTCAGCGAAGCCTTGCATTATGCACGAGATCGCGAAGACGCGTCAATGTCTGCGCTACGCTGTGCGCATGAGCCGCTCACCCGCGCCCTTGCTGGTCCTGGACACGAATGTCGTGCTCGACTGGCTGGTGTTCCGCGACGCCGGCTGCAGCGCCCTGGGCCAGGCGCTGACCGGCGGCCTGGTGCGCTGGATCGCCACCGAGGCGATGCGCGACGAACTGGCGCATGTTCTCGCCCGTGGCAGCCTGGATGCATGGAGCCCCGACCTGCCGGCGGTGTGGACGCATTGGGACCGTTGGGCGAGCATCGTACCGGCGCCTCCAAGCTTGCCGCCCAGCCTCCCGCGCTGCACCGACCCCGATGACCAGAAGTTCATCGACCTCGGCATCCACCTCGGCGCCAGCGCGCTGCTGAGCCGCGACCGGGCCGTGCTGAGCTGTGCGCGAGGTGCCCGCGCACTCGGGCTCACGATCCTGACGCCCGCGGCCTGGGCACTGCGTTGACGAACCTGAGCTGACAAGAAAAAAGGGGCGGCGCAAGGGCCGCCCCGGATTCATCGCAAGGAAAGTGCGTCAGTCGACGCTGCTCTCGGTGCCCGAATCCACCGCGGCCATCTGCACCGCCGCGAGTTCTTCGGCTTCCTGCAGGGCGATGGTGCGGCGCTCGGCGTCGTCCATCGCTTCCTTGGTCTTGCGCGCGTCGTGGAAGGCCATGCCAGTGCCGGCCGGGATCAGGCGGCCAACGATGACGTTTTCCTTCAGGCCACGCAGCTCGTCGCGCTTGCCCATGATGGCCGCCTCGGTGAGCACGCGCGTGGTCTCCTGGAACGACGCCGCCGAGATGAAGCTGTCGGTCGACAGCGACGCCTTGGTGATGCCCAGCAACACGTCGGCGTGCGTGGCCGTCATCTTGCCTTCCTTGACCATGCGGTCGTTGGTGTCCAGCAGCTCCGAACGTTCGACCTGCTCGCCGGCAATGTAGGCCGTCTCGCCCGGGTTGACGATCTGCACGCGGCGCAGCATCTGGCGAACGATCACCTCGATGTGCTTGTCGTTGATCTTCACGCCCTGCAGGCGGTAGACGTCCTGCACTTCGTCGACGATGTAGCGCGCCAGTTCCTCGATGCCCAGCAGGCGCAGGATGTCCTGCGGGTCGGCCGGGCCGTCGACGATCGACTCGCCCTTGTTGACGACCTGGCCTTCGTGCACGACCACGTTCTTTTCCTTCGGCACCAGCTCTTCGTAGACCTTGCCTTCGGGGTCGGTGATCTGCAGGCGCTGCTTGCCCTTGGTCTCCTTGCCGAACGACACCGTGCCGGTGACTTCAGCCAGCGTGCCCTTGTCCTTGGGCGTGCGGGCTTCGAACAGCTCGGCCACCCGCGGCAAGCCGCCGGTGATGTCGCGCGTCTTCTGGCCTTCGACCGGAATGCGTGCCAGCACTTCGCCAGGCACCAGGTCTTGGCCGTCGCGAATCTGCACCAGCGAGCCTACGGGGAAGCCGATCGTCACCGAGTGATCGGTGCCGGGGATCTTCACCTCGTTGCCAGCCACATCGAGCAGCTTCACCTGCGGGCGCACGACCTTGGCCACGCCGCGGCGCTTGGAGTCGATCACCACCAGGGTGGACAAGCCCGTCACTTCGTCGAGCTGCTTGGCCACGGTCACGCCTTCTTCGACGTTCTCGAACTTGGCCTTGCCGGCGAACTCGGTGATGATCGGGCGCGTCAGCGGGTCCCAGTTGGCCAGCACGGTGCCGGCCTTGATGTTCTGGTCGGGCTTGATGCTGAGCAGCGCACCGTACGGCACCTTGTGGCGTTCACGCTCGCGGCCATGCTGGTCGGAGATGATGATTTCGCCGGAGCGCGAGATCACCACCAGCTCCTTCTTGGAGTTGGTGACGTAGCGCATCGTCGCGTTGAAGCCGATGTGACCGTCGGACTTCGCGTCCACGCTGGAGGCCACCGCCGCACGCGACGCCGCACCACCGATGTGGAAGGTGCGCATCGTGAGCTGCGTGCCCGGCTCGCCGATCGACTGCGCCGCGATCACGCCGATCGCCTCGCCGACGTTGATCAAGCCGCCTCGGCCCAGGTCGCGGCCGTAGCACTTGGCGCAGATGCCGAAGCGCGTGTCGCAGGTCAGCGCGGTGCGCACCTTCACTTCGTCGACGCCGGCGGCTTCGAGCATGTCGAGCACGTCTTCGTCCATCATCTGGCCGGCGCCGAGCAGCATTTCCTGCGTCTCGGGGTGCAGAACCTCGATGGCAGTCACACGACCCAGCACGCGGTCGCGCAGCGACTCGATGACCTCGCCGCCCTCGACCAGCGCGCGCATGTTCATGCCGTTGTGCGTGCCGCAGTCGTCTTCCTGCACGACCAGATCCTGCGTCACGTCGACCAGGCGGCGCGTCAGGTAACCCGAGTTGGCCGTCTTCAACGCCGTGTCCGCCAGGCCCTTGCGGGCGCCGTGGGTCGAGATGAAGTACTGCAGAACGTTCAGGCCTTCGCGGAAGTTCGCCGTGATCGGCGTCTCGATGATCGAGCCGTCCGGCTTGGCCATCAGCCCGCGCATGCCGGCCAACTGGCGGATCTGCGCGGCGGAACCGCGCGCACCCGAGTCGGCCATCATGTAGATGGAGTTGAACGACTCCTGGTCCACCTGCTTGCCGTGCCGGTCGGTCGTCTTCTGCTTGGACAACTGGCTCATCATGACCTTGCCGACTTCGTCGCCGGTCTTGCCCCAGATGTCCACGACCTTGTTGTAGCGCTCGCCGGACGTGACCAAGCCGGAGACGTACTGCTGCTCGATCTCTTTCACTTCCTTCTCGGCACGTTCGATCAGGCCGGGTTTTTCTTTCGGCACCAGCATGTCGTCGATGCAGATCGAGATGCCGGCGCGCGTGGCCAGGCGGAAGCCCGCCTGCAGCAGCTTGTCGGCAAACACCACCGTGTCCTTCAGACCGCACTTGCGGAACGAGGTGTTGATCAGGCGCGAGATTTCCTTCTTCTTCAGCGCCTTGTTGATGTTGCTGAACGGCAGGCCCTTGGGCAGGATCTCGGACAGCAGCGCACGGCCGACGGTCGTGTCCACCAGGCTGGTGCTGGCGGTGAATTCACCGGTCGCCTTGTCCTTGGCGTACTCGGTCAGGCGCACGCTGATCTTGGCGGTGATCTCGACCTGGTGGTTGTCGAGTGCGCGGTGCACTTCGGCCACGTCGGAGAAGATGATGCCTTCACCCTTGGCGTTGATGCGGTCGCGGGTGGCGTAGTACAGGCCCAGCACCACGTCCTGGCTCGGCACGATCGACGGTTCGCCGTTGGCCGGGAACAGCACGTTGTTGGAAGCCAGCATCAAGGTGCGGGCTTCCATCTGCGCCTCGATCGAGAGCGGAATGTGCACCGCCATCTGGTCACCGTCGAAGTCGGCGTTGAAGGCCGCGCAGACCAGCGGATGGAGCTGGATCGCCTTGCCTTCGATCAACACCGGCTCGAAGGCCTGGATACCCAGGCGGTGCAGCGTGGGCGCCCGGTTCAGCAGAACCGGGTGCTCCTTGATGACTTCTTCAAGAATGTCCCACACCACCGGCGTACCGGCTTCAACTTCCTTCTTCGCCGCCTTGATGGTGGTGGCGATGCCCATCGCCTCCAGGCGCGAGAAGATGAACGGCTTGAACAGTTCGAGCGCCATCAGCTTGGGCAGGCCGCACTGGTGCAGCTTGAGCGTCGGGCCGACCACGATGACCGAACGGCCCGAGTAGTCGACGCGCTTTCCCAGCAAGTTCTGGCGGAAACGGCCGCTCTTGCCCTTGATCATGTCGGCCAGCGACTTCAGCGCGCGCTTGTTCGCGCCCGTCATCGCCTTGCCGCGGCGGCCGTTGTCGAGCAGTGAGTCCACCGCTTCCTGCAGCATGCGCTTTTCGTTGCGCACGATGATCTCGGGCGCCTTCAACTCCAGCAGCCGCGCGAGGCGGTTGTTGCGGTTGATGACGCGGCGGTACAGGACGTTCAGGTCGCTCGTGGCGAAGCGCCCACCGTCCAGCGGCACGAGCGGGCGCAGGTCCGGCGGCAGCACCGGCAGCACTTCCATCACCATCCACTGCGGCTTGATGCCCGACTTCTTGAAGGCTTCCATCACCTTCAGGCGCTTGGAGTTCTTCTTGACCTTCAGCTCC
>JANOQS010000090.1:0-24042 GCA_031414975.1 Methylibium sp.
ATTGTCTTGACCCGGCTGCGCTTGGTGATGGGGCCGAGCTCGTAACCCAGCTTGGTGGTCTTGACCTTGATCGAGCCGGCCGGTGCTGCATCCGGGTATGGCGCGTTTCCCGCCCAGTTGGTGTAGGTGCGCACCGCATCGAGTCGTCGCACGCTGACGTTCTTCTTGCCGTGGTGATAGGCCTCTGACCTGTCCTGGGCAGAGCCCGGTGTGTCGGGTCGGTCGCTGTAGGTGAACTGCACCCTGTTCATCGGCGCCTGGGTCGGCGTGCCGGTGTAGCGAATCTCCTGCAGGTTCCACTCCTTGCCCGACGTGGGGCTGCTGGTCGTGGGCCCACTGCCCCAGGCCACATCGCGCTGTTCGTACTGGAAGTCGATGTAGTTGCCCAGGGTGTCGCTGATGCGGCTGACCGCCCAGACTGAGACCACGGTACCGGCCTGCACGGTGATGCCCGCACTCGCCGTGGTGTTAGCGTTGGGACCGTATTCATAGATCTGCCCGGCCTTGGTCCAGACCTTGAAGTAGGCCGGACCGTTGGCTGCCGTACCCGCCGCTGCGCCGTAGGCGCGGATGCGCACGAAGCTGTCCTTCTCGGTGCGGTATTCGCGCACCAGGCCCGCGCCGCCCAGGCTGTCGTTGGGTTGGGGGAAGCTGCTGGGGGTGGGGGTGCCGTTGGCGTCGGTCTGGATGAGCCGCTGGCCGTCCAGGCAGAGCTTGTCGTTGACGCTGTAGTCCACCGCGCGGGGGGCGCCGTCGATGGCCCTGATGCTGGTGCAACGCGTGATGGCGGAGATGCCCTGAATCGACCAGCCATGACCAACTGGACCGTTGACGCCGCCGCCGCTATACAGCAGCCCGACGGTGGGTACCAGACCGGCGATGCCCGGTGGAACGGCGATGTGATGGCTGTAGTTGGGTGTGCCGCCCTCTGTGACTTTGAACTGAGCCTGAGCGGTGGGAACAACAAATGAGGCCGCGAATGCGATGCCCATCGTGAGCCGGGACGGGCGGCCAAGCACCCGACGAATAACACGCTCACTCGCGCGCTCTGGCAGCCACCTCATACGGCGTCCCCTCCCGATACCATGATCAATTTCTGGTCCCCTGCGGACGGAGAATTTGCGGTCCAGAATCACAGGGCGCAATGCGCAAAACCTCCCAGCGTCGCAAACTTGGCCCATAAGGGGTCGCGCACGTCCAACACTCGTCAGTCTTTGCTCACGCTTCGGTCAAGGAATCTTGATTGCTTCGAATCCCGCTGCCCCAAAGCGCGCCCTCGGCCCTTTGGATTCGAAGCGGTCATCTTTTGCGCCAAGAAGCCCATTCCCACGGGACACCCTTTAAGTCGCCCCTCGCCATGACCACCCTCCTCCCCATGCGCCCCGAGCGCTACCCCGCCTACCTCGAATCCGCCATCGCCGGCTACGCGCAAGACAACGTCTCGGCCGGCCGCTGGCCCGAGGTGGGCGCGCTGGAGCGCTCGCGCGAGGACTTCGCGTCGCTGCTGCCGCAGGGGCTGGCCACGCCGGAGCACTTTCTCTACGAGATCCTGACGCACGACGGTGGCCCGACGGTGGGCAGCGTGTGGGTGCACATCGAACACAAGCATGGCGCTGTGTCGGCCTATGTCTACGACCTCGAGATCGAGCCCGCCTTTCGGCGCCAGGGGCATGCCGAACGCGCGCTGCGGGCGCTGGAGCACATGGCCGCGGCGGCCGGGGCCGGCGGCATCGGGCTGAACGTGTTTGCCGGCAACACCGGCGCGCAGGCGCTGTACCGCAAGCTGGGTTACGTGACGACCAACTTCAACATGCGCAAGGCGCTGGGTTGATGCCGCGAGATCGACGTACGCGCGCCCCTCACTGCCCCAACCGCGTCACCGAACAAGTCCCCTTCCCGTCCGCCTTGAAGCAGAACTCGCCCGTCAGGCTGGAGCTTTCCCACGGCACCTGCATGCGCTGGGTGTCGCGCGCCACGCTGATGCGCACCTGCTTGAACAGCAGCTCCACCGGCAGCCCCGGCGTCTTCATGTTGTCGATCAGGGGCTTGGTGTACAGGCTGTGCTCGTCCTTCGCGTTGTCCAGCGCCACGCCGCCGGGCGAGGTGGAAAACGCCACCATCGTGCCGGCCGGGGCGTCGATGGCGGCCAGGCCTTTGCCGGCAATGCCGCGGTACTTCAGGCGCCGGCCGTCGGCGGTGACGATCTCGCCGCCCGAGAACGGGTTGTTGCGGCAGGCGTCGAGGATCACGATGTTGATGCCGTGCTGCACACGGCTCAGCCGGTCGATCAGCTCGCCCACGTCGGCACTGCGGCCGGCCACCTCGTCTTCGCTCTTGATGTCGGCGTCCACCGGCAGCAGGTAGTTCTTGCCCTTGGCCTGCAGGCCGTGGCCGGCAAAGAACACCAGCCGCACCGCGGCGTCGGCGGCGCGCACGCTGAACTGGCGCATGGCTTCCAGCATGTCGGCCAGACCGGCGTCGGTGCGCAGCAGCACGTCGAAGCCCAGGGCGCGCAAGCTGTCTGCCACGGCCTTGGCGTCGCCCACCGGGTTCTTCAGCGGGCCGTTGCGGTAGTTGCCGTTGCCGATGACGAGGGCGAGCTTGCGTTCCTTGGTGGATGCCGTCTGAGCCTGAGCCTGTGATGCCGCGAGCACACCCTGCGCGGCCAGCCAGCCGCCCAGCGCGGTGCGCGTCATGCGGACCAGGGCGCTGCGGCGGGTCGGGCAGGCCTCTTGCGGGGCCACAAACTCGGAACGGTCGTTGAGCTGGGTGTTCATGGAAAGAACTCCTGGGCGGTCAGTGGCCGCGCGGCGGCACGGCATCCACCGGCAGCACCGAGTCGACGATGGTCGCGGCCTTCATCTTCGCGTCGGCGGCTGCCACAGCGTCGGTGGGCACACGCACGTAGTAGTCGCCGAGCTGGCCGGGGCCGCTTTCGATGTTGCCCTGCACGCCCACCAGCAGCATGCGGATGTCGGTCTCGCGCGCTTCGGGCTTGAAGGCGACGCGGAACAGCTGCCCGCTGGGCGCTGCGGCGCCTGGCAGCGAGCGGATCTGCGTGTACTCGGCGTCGTCGCTGCCGGCCAGCTTGAAGATGAAGCCGGCCTGCACCACGATCACCAGCGCGGCCATCGCGAACGCGGGCGACAGGCGCATGCCTTCGAACCAGCCGCGGATGAGCTCAGTCAGGCCTGGTGTGGCCGGCACTGCGCGGGCCACCTTGGGTGCCGCCGCGGCCTGTGCCGCCGTGGCCTTGGCGATGGCCGCCTGCTCGACCGCCGCATCGGCGCGGATGCGCCGCATCGTGCGCTCGAAACCGATCTCGTCGGACACCTCGGGGGAATCGGCCTGCATGCGCTGCTGCAACTGCTGCAACAAGGCCAGCTCTGCGGGGGCATGAGCGTCGCGCGCCAGCACGGCTTCGAGCTGCGCGCGCTCGGCGTCGCTCAGGGTGCCATTGGCGTACCAGGGCAGCAGTTCGAGGAATTGGCGGTCCATCAGGTTTCTCCGGTCGCCTTGGAGCCTTCGGCTTTCAGCATCAGGCTCAGGCAGTTTTTCAGTTTCTGGCGGGCGTGAAACATGCGCGTCTTCACGGTGCCCTCGGGGCAGGCCTGCACCTGGGCAATTTCGCCCAGCGACATGCCTTCGAAGAACACCAGGTGCACACATTCACGGTGTTCGTGGCTCAACTTTTCCATGCAGTGCCGCACGTTGTGCTGGCGCTGGCGGCCGGCCATCAGCTCGAACGGGCCGGCATCGTCGGACGGCAGCACCTCGGCCATGTCGTCCACATCGTCCTTCTGCGGTTCGGCCCGGCCCGAGCGCAGCCGCATCAGCGTCTTGTATCGGGCAATGCCGATCAGCCAGGTGCTGAACTGCGACTCGCCGCGAAAGCGCGTGGGGTGGACCCAGACTTCATGCAAGGTGTCGGACACGATTTCCTCCGCTGCGGCCGGGTCGTTCATCTGCCGCAAGGCATAGGCATACAGCTTGCGGCTGAAGGCCTTGTAGAGCTGCTTGAACGCGCTTTCGTCTTGTTTGGCGATGCGCTCGAGCAGCAGGGCAATCTCGGCAGGTTCCATGGGGCCGTCGCTCCGGAGTGCATTGGAAGAATGCAGTCCATGGTATCGCTCCGGCCTGGTGGGTTCCAACCGCAATGCTGCGCAGGCTGCCCGGGGCATCGTTCAGGCGCCGCGGAACTGCACGCGACGGTTTTCGGGCTTGCTGGCGTCTTCGCCGTCCACCGGCCGGTCTTCGCCGAAGCCGACGGTCTTCAGGCGCTGGGCGTCCAGGCCGTGTTCGGTGACCAGGTAGCGCTTGACGGCCTCGGCGCGCTTGCGCGAGAGCTGCAGGTTGTACTGGTGCGTGCCGAGCGCGTCGGTGTGGCCTTCGATCAACACGGCGTGCGTGGGCGGCAGCAGCTTGATGCCTTGCGCCACCGCGTCGAGCTGGTCGCGGGCTTGCGGCAGGATGTCGGCCGAGTCGAACGCAAACCGCACCGGCAGCGCAATCGACTCCGGCTGGCTGCGTGCCGGCGCCAGTTCGACCGACGCGGCCGCCACCGGCGAGGAGGTGGCCGCACCGCCGCCACCGGCGGCGTGGGTGCCGGCCGACAATGTTGCGGTGGGCGAAGCCTCGTCGCGCGGGGCGTCCGGCAGCAGCCGGATCGAGCGCGTGCGCACCGGGCCGGACAGAATGCGTGAGACCTCGGCCGGGTCGATGCGCACGCCGTCGCGGTAGTACAGCATCTCTTCCTTGGGCGCCGCCCAGGCGGCTTGTGCGACCGCGGTTGCAACGAAAAGGGCGGTGATCAGCAGCAGTTTGCGGGTCATGGCGGTCTCCAGAAATTCGATGAAGGTGGATGGCTCTGAGTTGCAGCAAGCGGCGGCGCGGTTCAAAGCGCCGCCGCCGGGTTCACACGCGCGTCACTCGGCGTGGGCCAGCGTCACCGGCTCCATCGTCGGCACGCGGCGGCCGGTCACTTCGACGGCCGGCAACTGCACGACTTGCGCCACCGCATCAGCCGGGGCCAGGCGCTTGCCGACCACGGCGACGGCCGGCAGCATCACCACCGGCAGGTCGGCCGCCGGGGCCACGTTGCGCCGGCTTGAGGACTCCAGCGATCCGCCAGCGGCCAATGCCACGGCGACCAGCAAGCCCAGCAAGGCGGCGTTGAGGATGTTGTCGTTCATGGTGGGCTCCTGCAAGTTGGGGATGAAGGTGTGAACCTGATGCCATTGAGTTGCAAGGCATCGCAGCGCGGTTCAAACAAAACTCATCCCCGGGGAGCCCGGGCGCAGCGCTTTGCGGCGGTGCGCAGGTGTGAAACCTACGGGCGCTTGGGCAGGGCCGCGGCCAGGCTCACGCTGCTGACGGCGCGGTTGGCCTTGAGCTGGTCCACGCTCGCCGCTTCGGTGCCGGCCGGCACGCGAACGAAGTAGTCGCCCTGCGGGCCGGGGCCGGCGGCCACGTCGCCCTGCACCGCCACCAGCGCCAGACGGATGTCGACCTCGCGCGCGCCCGGCGCGAAGCTGAGCTTCAGCAGCGGGCCGGCGGCGGTGGGGCCGAGGCCCACGGCGCGGATCTGCATTGTGTCGTCCGCCCTGTCGGCATCGCCAGGCTGCAGCAGGTGGTGGATCAACCCGCCTTGCACGGCCATCAGCGCCACGCCGGCCAGCGCCAGCCCGGGCCGCATGCCCAGCGACGCAAAGAAGCCGGTGATCCATTCGCCCACCGTCGGCCGGTCGCCGCGGATCAGGTGCAGGGTGCGCGCCAGGCCCACGCTGGCCGGCACGGCCGGCACATCCCGCTGCACATGGGCCTGCAGCGCCTGGTGCCAGGCCAGTTCCTCGCGCGCCTCGGGGTGCGCGGCCAGGTGCTGCTCGACCCACTGACGATCGGCTTCGCCCAAGGTGCCGTTGACGTACCAGGGCAGCAGCTCGTTGAACTTCTCATTCATGGAGGGGCCCTGCTTCGGGTGGCATCAAAACACTATAGCCGCGCGCGTTGTGGGCAAAGGGCGGGGCTAGCGTGGCCAGGCGCGCTCGTCGTCGACGCTGCGGATCAGGCAGGTGGCGTTGGCGGTGTCGGCCACATAGATCGGCTTGCCGTTGCGGTCGGTCCCGTTCATCTTGATGCCGTACTTGGCGCTGTCGGCCGGCAGGCTGATGTGGTTCTCTTCGAACAGCAGTCGGCCCTGCTGCCAGCAGCGAATCTGGTAGTGCCCCTGCTTGAGCGATTCCGCACCCTCGGCGGCGGTGATGCCGGCCTGCGCCGCCAGCGGCAGCAGCAGGGCCAGCACCGCGGCTGCCGCGACCGCCGCGGCGGCCACCAGCGGCAGCGGGAGGGTATCAACGAGTTTGAACATGGAAGTCCTCCTGAACGAGCGCGCCGCTCGTGGCCTTGACGAATGCGTTGCGAACCTGGTCCATCGAATTGAGCGCCAGCGGTTCCAGGTCGACACCGACCACGGCCTTGGGCAGCGCGGCCATCACGTCGCGCCGGGTGGCGAAACAGGCAACCGTCTCTTTCAGCCCCTTCGGGTTCATCGTGATCTCGAAGCGCTTGGTGCCGGGCAGGGTGAGGGGCTGCGAGGCGCTCACGAACGAGTCGGTGCTGAAGCGGTTCGGGAAGAAGCGCGTGATCTTGGCCGACTCGTCCTGCAGGTAGCAGTACACATGGGCGTCCTGCGTGGGCCGCACGATCAGGCTGATCGATTCGCCCTTGGAAAAGCGCGTCTGGTTGTTGATCGTCGTCAGCGCCAGGGTCAGCGGGCGGGCCTCGACGGCCGGCTTGGCTGGGTCGGTCTTTGCGTTGACGGGCCCATTGGCCGGCGCGTTGGTTCCGGGCGGGGCGAAGGGCAGCGTGGCCAGTGAGGAGCCGGCCTGCGGCGCTGCGGCCGCAGCCGCCGGCGGTGGAGGCGGAGGCGCCTCGAGCGTTGCCGCGCTGGCCGCCTTGGCCGGCCGGGCGATCTTGGTGTGGTCGGCACCGAGATAGGCCTTGAAGAAGGCTTCGTCGATCACGGCCTCGTTGCTCATCCCGAGTGCGGCGCGGTAGTTGCCGATCGCGGTGTCGATGGCCGGGTTGAACTTGGCGTCGACCGGGCCTTCATAGAAGCCGCGCCGGCGCAGCTGGTTCTGGAAGTAGGCCACGATCTCGCCGCGGTTGGCGGCCATCGAGTAGTACCAGTCGGCGATCTCGTGGCGGATCTCATCGTTCGTCGCCGGGTCGCCGCCCAGGCAGCTCCAGTACGGGATCTTGGTCAGCTTGCCCATCAGCTCGATCACGGCCAGCTCGACCAGGCCGCGCAGCGCCTGCGACTGCCCTTCGGACTTGCTCAGGTTCATGCTGTAGCTCACGCCGAACTTGTGGTACGCCGCGTCGCCGTCGATGCCCTTGCCCGACTTCAGGATCACGACCGAGTTGCGCGAGGTCACGCCGGCCAGGATCGACATGTCGTCGGTCACCAGCACGCTCAGGTCCAACCCCAGGATCGACGAGGCCGCATCTTTGGACACGCCCAGGTTCAGGAACGGCTGGAAGCCGATGCCGAGGTCCTTCTGGTTGCGGATCACGTTCTCGTCGAGCTGCGAGATCGAGCCCTTGATGTCGAACTGCGGAATCACTTCATAAGCGCTCTGGCGCTGCGCCGTCTGCAGGAAGCTGATCACGTTGGTGGCGTCCTTGCCGTAGGCCACCAGGCGGATCGCGCGGCTGCGCTTGGTCATGTCGGAGACGGCGGTGATCAGCATGTCGCGCGTGCCGGCGTTGACCTTCTTGGTCTGGTCGAGGATCTCCTCCACCAGCATGCTCACGTCGCGCACGCCGTAGTCGATCATCATGTTGTCCATGCAGCGCAGCGCCGTCGAGAAACCGGTGATCGAGCGGTGCGGGCGCGCTTCGGGGCCCTGCTTGAGGGCCTCGGTCTGCTTCTGCGTGGGCTGCTTCACTTCCATCGTGGAGCAGCCCGCCAGTGCCCCCATGAGCGCCGCGGCGGCCGCGGCCGCCCGGGCCAGACGGCGCAAGGGGTGGGGCACAAGGGTGTTCATGATGATGCTCTCCGCTCTTGTTTTCGGATTTCAGTTGCAGCCGCGGCCGGACACGTTGTTGATGGCGTTCGGCGCGAAGATGAACACCTCGCGCGGCGCCGTGCCGACGCGCCCGTTGGTGTTGATGTTGCCGATGTTCTGGCTGCCGCATTCCTGCTCGGGGTTCTGCTTGGCGTTCTTTTCCTGCTGCGTCAGCGTGGCCTGCTTGGCCTTTTCCTTGGCGATCTTGGCGCGGAACTTGATGTCGATGTTCATCTCCGACTCGTCGGCGCGGGCCAGCGGGCCGGCGACCATCAGGGCCAGGGCCGACAGAGCCAGGAAGATGCGGGTGGTGTTCATGGCGTGTTCTCCAAAGGGTGGGGCAAATCGCCCGCTGTCCCACTGAGTTGCAGCGGCCGGGCCGGCGGTTCAAACGACTTGTGGTCGTCTGATTGGCGACGATCCTTTCGCCCGCCGACCGCCCTTCCCTGGAAGGGCGGTCGGCGGGCGCTGCAGCTGCCCCTGGGGCAGCAGAGGATCGTCGCCAATCAAGTGGATCGAGCATTGCGCCGGCCCGTCCAGGAAAAATCGCCGCAGCGCGTGAGCGGTGCGGCGATCCGGTGACTCCGGTGGTGGACCGGAACCTGGTCGGTGGAGTTATTCCACGACGCCGATCTTCTGCTCGGCCTTGGAGCCCTTGCCGCTGGCCTTGTTGGTGGCGTTGTCGGCGTAGATGCTCACGTCCTTGATGGTGCCGAACGTGGCCTTGCCGATTTGCTGGACCGCAACGCTGTCCTTGCCGGTGGCTTCGTTCTTGGCGTTCGCGGCGTACACGTTGACGCGCTGCAGCTTGCCGCCGGAGTCGGCCACGCCGATGTCCTGGTGAGCGACGGCGTTCTTGCCCGAAGCCTTGTTCTTGGCCTTGGACGCGTCGATGTACGAGTCCTGGATCTTGCCGTTGCCGAAGGCCACGCCGATGTGCTGCAGGGCCTTGCTGTTCTCGCCGGTGGCTTCGTTCTTGGCGTCGTTCGCCCAGATGTCGGTGTCGCGGATTTCACCGGCCATGCTGACCATCGAGGTCAGGCTCAGAGCGGCGAGGAGGGCGACGGTGGTGAATGCTTTCATGGTGAACTCCTGAGTGATGATGATGTGAGTGGGTTTCAACTCCGGTGGCTTGCTGCTTGTTTGCTTGCCATCCGCCCATTGAGTTGCAGCACCGTTCACCCCGGTTCAAAACTTTTTCGGGCCGCTGCGCCTGTCGCTTGGCGTCGTACGATCGTTCTTGCCGCGCCGCCCTCTTCCCTGAGTTCACCCGAGTTCATGACCCCGCCCCCCGACAACCCCGAGGAGGCCCCGCCTCGGCGCTTGACGGGCCTGGCGAACCTGCTGGGCGCGCTGCGCAACCTGGGCCTGCTGGGCGCCCACCACGGCACCGACGCCGGCCTGGTGCGCTACAGCGCCGACGACGGCCAGAGCATTCCAGTGCGCGTCACCGGCCAGGGCCCGCCGGTGGTGCTGGTGCACGGCCTGGGCTGCTCGCACAAACACTGGATGCCGGTGGCCAAGCGCCTGGCGCAGCGCCACCGCGTATTCGCCTGGGACGCGCGCGGCCACGGCCAGTGCCGCACCGATCCCGACGCGCCGATCACCCTGGCGCGCCTGGCACGCGACCTGCATCAATTGATGGACCATTTCGAGCTCGACCGCGTGACCTTGGCCGGCCATTCGATGGGTGCCCTGACGGTGATGCACTACCTGGCCGAATTCGGCCCCGCGCGCGTGGCCGCGGTGGCGGTGGTAGACCAGTCGCCCCGCATCGTCACCGACGCGCAGTGGCGCCTCGGCTTGTTCGGCAGCTGCAGCGCAGACATGCTGGGCAACCTGATCCAGGGCGCGCGCACCAACCTGGCCGAGACCGTGCTGAACCAGGTCGAGGCCCTGGCCGGCGCGTGGCTGCGCCCGCGCCTGGCCGCCGACCAACCACTGGGCCGCTGGCTGCGGAGCTGGTTGAACCACGTCGAGGTGATGCCGTTGCTGGACCTGGCCGAATCGCTTGCCGAAGCCGACTTCCGCTCGCTGATGCCGCGGCTGGATCTGCCGCTGCTGGTGGTGCTGGGCGCCCGCAGCCCGCATTACGCCGGCCTGCCGCTGGACGCCTGGTACCGCGAGGCGGTGCCGCACGCCAGCATCTCGGTCTACCCGCGCGCCGGCCATTCGCCGCACTACACCGAGCCGGCCCGGTTTGCGCGCGAGTTGGCGGGGTTGATGGAGGGGCGGGGCTGAGCAGACCACTCGTTCCCCCTCAAGGGTGTGGACAAGCGGGCTCACGGCGACTGCGCGGCGCGGGTAAGGTCTTCGTGGCCGCCACCTTTTGCACAACAATCTGCGCACCACCCTCCGCCACACCCCACGCCCCACGCCCCATGCTCCGCCGTCGCCTGCTCCTGTCGATCCACGCCGCTGCGCTGGCCGCCGCCTGTGCGCCGCTGCGGCTGGCGCGGGCGCAGGCACAAGCGCCGGCGAAAGCCGCGCCGCGCCGCATGGCGCTGGTGATTGGCAATGCGCGCTACCCGGACGTGCCGCTGAACAACCCGAGCAACGACGCGCGGCTGATGGCCAAGACGCTGGAGGAACTCGGCTTCGAAGTGACCCTGGGCACCGACCTGCGGCGTGCCGACTTCCTGCAGGCGCTGCTGCAGTTCGCCAAGCAGATTCCGCCCGGGGCCGACGTGCTGTTCTATTACGCCGGCCACGCGGTGCAGATCCGCAACAGCAACTTCCTGCTGCCGGTGGACATCCAGAACCTGAGCGACCCGGACTGGGTCGAGCAGAACGCGATCAACCTCGACGGTTCGGTGATCCGCCAACTGCTGCAACGCGAGGGCGCCGGCGTGCGCTTGCTGTTCATCGACGCCTGCCGCGACAACCCCTTTGCCACCGGCACGAACCGCGTGGCGGCGCTGACGGCGGGCCTGGCCTCGGTGCAGGGCTCGGTCAACATCGACGGCGGCGTGCTGATCGCCAGTGCCTCGTTGCCCAACAAGCCGGCCGAAGACGGCCCGCCGGGCGGCAACGGCGTGTTCACCGCGCACCTGGCGCGCGAGATGCGCGTGCCCGGGCAGAACGTCGAGACCATGCTGAAGAAGGTGGCCGTGCAGGTGGACCGCGAGACCAAACAGACCCAGTTGCCGATGTTCGCCAGCAGCCTGACGACCGAGTTCTTTTTCAACACCGGCCGGAACGCGGCCGGCGCTGCGCCGGTGCAGACCGTGCAGCCGGCGCGCAGCGTGAGCATCAGCGTGCGCGCCGACCCGGCCTTGAATCCGGACGCGAAGAAGCAGCCGCGCAAAAGCGTGATGTGGGTCTACGTGTTGCGCAGCACGGCGGCTTTCGAGAAAGCCGGTTTCGACGCGCTGTACGAACGCGCCGAGGCGACTCTGGGGTTGGAGCTGCTGGGCAGCGCGAAGCTGAGCCTGAGCCCGGGCGAGTCGTACACCCTGCCGTTGGATATGGCGTCCAGTGCGCGCGCCATCGGGGTGCTGGTGGCCTACAGAGAGCCCGACGGCGAGGGCTGGAAGGCGCTGCTGCAGCTCACCACCCCGAACGCCACGGCCAGCGCGGGCAGCGCACCGCTGCCGCTGCGCATCGACGCCGGCGCGCGCCGCGTCAGCATCGCGCTGGCCGGCTAGCACCCGCAAGCACGCCATGCACACCCTTGCGCTGCCGCCGCACCCGTGGGCCGCGGCCCTGCACCGCAGCGCGCGTCCGCTGATCGCACTGGCCACGCAACTGCGCACGGCCGTGCCCGCAAAACCCGCCGCCACCGAGGCCACCTTGACCACGGCGGTCGAAACCTTCGAGCGCGAACTCACCGCCGCCGGTTGCGACGAACGCACGGTCACCGCCGCCAGCTACCTGCTGTGCGTGTGGCTCGACGAGGTGATCGCACCGCACGCCTGGGCCGCCGCCACCTGGCCGGCCAACGGCCTGCTGCAGCGCTTTCACGGCGAGGCCGACGGCCGCACGCGCGTGTTCCAGCTGCTCGACCGGCTGGGCCGCCAGCCCGATGCCGACCGGCCGCTGCTGGAGCTGTTCCATGTGTGCCTGAGCCTGGGCCTGCAGGGCCGCTGGCAGGACACTGCCGACGGCCCGCGCCAGCTCGCGGCGCTGCGGGCGCGCCTGGCGCAACTGCTGAACCTGAACCCCACGCCGCTGGCGGTGCCACTGGCGGCACGCTGGCACCCCGCGCTGGCCGAGCGCCGGCCCGGCCACGCGCGGCGCCTGGCCATCGCGGGCCTGATGGGGCTGGCGCTGGCCGGGCTGGGCGTCTACAGCGGCAGCCAGTGGTTGCTGGCACGCCAGGCCGACCAGGTGTTCGGGTCGCTGCAGGGGCTGGAGCGGGCGAGCCGAAGCGAAGCGCGCCCTGCTTCGGCGGCGGCAACTGCGGTGGCGACAGCGACAGCGCCAGCGACAGCGACAGCGACAGCGGTGGCGCCGGCGGTAGCCGCGTCCGTGCCGACGTCACCGAGCCAGCCCGGCCGCATGGCCAGCGTGCTGGCGGCCGACTTGCAGGCCGGCCGCATTGCGGTGCGCGATGGCGCCCATCGCAGCACGATCGTCGTGCCGGCCGGCGGTCTGTTCGAGGCAGACACCACGCAAGTGGCGAAGGCCCAAGCGCCGCTTCTGGAACGGGTGGCGCAGGCGCTGGCCCGGGTCGGCGGCCGGGTGCTGGTGACGGCCCACGCGCGCTCCGACGCGCCGCGTTCGGCGCGCGTGCCCTCGGCCGCACAACTCGCTGACGAGTGGGCGCGCCACGTGGCGCAGGTGCTGGAGCGCAGCCTGCCGGCGGGCAGCGTCGCGAGCGAAGGGTTGGTGATCGCACCGGATGCAACCGCAACCGCAACCGCAACCGCAACCGCTGCGGCTGCGGCAGCGGCCGCAAAGGTGCCCAGCCGCATCGAAAACACCTAGTTCCCGTGAAGCCCGTGAGCCCCGTGAAAGCCGCCGCCACCGCCCCCACCCTGCTGCAGAGCAGCGTCAACGTGCTCGGCTTTGGATTGCTGGTGTGGTTCGGCGGGCCGCTGGTGGCCATTGCCGACGTGCGGCCGCTCGAATCGCAGGCGGCGCGCCTGCTGGTGTTGCTGGTGGCGGGCGCGGCCCTGGTGCTGGCCGGCCCGCTGCGCCAGTGGCAGATGCGGCGCCGCAATGCCGCACTGGTCGACGTGTTGCAGCCACCCGCCGGGGCGCAGTCGCTGGCGCCGCGCTTTCAGCAGGCGCTGAGCCTGCTGCGCGACGGGGTCGAGACCAGCGGCGGCCCACCGCTGCTGCGCTGGTGGCGGCGCCGCCAGCAACTGGTGCGGCTGCCGTGGTACCTGTTCATCGGCGCACCGGGCGCCGGCAAGACCACCGCGCTGCTGCATTCGGGCTTGCGCTTTCCGCTCGCCGACAAGCTCGGCACCGCCCCCGTGCGCGGCGTGGCCGGCACGCGCCAGTGCGACTGGTGGTTCACGCAGCAGGCGGTCTTCATCGACACCGCGGGCCGCTACACCACCCAAGACAGCGACGCCGCCGCCGACGCGCGCGAGTGGCGCAGCTTCCTCGGCCTGCTGCGCAAGCACCGACCGCGCCAGCCGATCAACGGCGTGCTGGTGACGGTGAGCGTGCCCGACCTGCTGGCCGGCGGCGCCGAACTGGCGCGCCAGTGCACGGCCGTCAATGCGCGGCTGCAGGAGTTGCGCAGCGAGCTCGGCTTGTCGCTGCCGGTCTACCTGCTCGTCACCAAGGCCGACCTGCTGGCGGGCTTCACCGAATTCTTCGACGCGCTCGATGGCGAGCAGCGCGCGCAGGTCTGGGGCACGACCTTTGCGCATGCCGACGGCACCAAAGTGCGCGGCCCGGCGCGCCCGTCGGCCGAGGCGCTGGCGGCCGACCTGCAGGTGCTGGTCGAGCGCATCCAGGCGATCACCCTGGACCGGCTGCAGCAGGAATCGGCCGCCGCGCGGCGCTCGCCGATCTACCACTTCGCCGCGCAGCTCGACGCCTTGCTGCCGGCCCTCACCGCGTTTGCCGATGCCGCGCTGGCCCAGGCCGACCAGCCACCGCGCCAGCCCTTGCGCGGCGTGTACCTGAGCAGCGGCACACAGGAGGGCAACCCGATCGACCGCGTGCTCGGCGCCATCGCGCGCCAGCACGGCGTGCCCGAACGCGCGCTGGTGCGGCCCGACGGCAAGGGCAAGGCCTACTTCCTGAACCGGCTGCTGCAAGGGGTGGTGATTCAAGAGGCCGAACTGGCCGGCGACAACGTGCAGCGGCTGCGCAAGTTGCGGCTGGCCTGGCTGGCGGCCGGCAGTGCAGCCGCGCTGGCGATGGTGGCGCTGATCGGCGCCTGGCTGTTGAGCTACGGCAACAACCGGGCGCACATCGCCGGCGTCGGGCAGCGGGTGCAGCAACTGGCGCAGCAGGCGGCTGCCCCATCAGCGCTGTCAGCCCCATCAGCGCCATCACCGACAACAGCGTCGTCATCGACCCGCTGGCTGCCGCTCTACGAGGTGCTGCGCGACCTGCCGCGCCAGGGCGGCGTGCCCACCGACGCCGTACCGCCCGGCCACGGCTTCGGCCTGTTCCAGGGCGCACGGCTGGCGCGCAGCGCGCAGCAGACCTACCACCGCGTGCTGGCCAACACGCTGGCGCCGGTGCTGGCCGACCGCCTGGCCGCCGAGTTGCGCCAGGCCGAAGGCGACCCCGCGCTGCGGTACCAGACGCTCAAGACCTACCTGATGCTGGTGCAGCCCGAGCGGCTTGACCGTGCCACCGTGCGCGCCTGGGCCGCCGCCAGCTTTGCGCGCGGGCCCGATGCGCCGGTCGACGCCGCGCAGCGCGACGAGTGGCTGCGCCACGTCGATGCGCTGCTCGAACGCAATGCGTTCCAGGACGCGGTGGTACTCGACACCGCCGCCGTGCAGGCCGCGCAGAAGGCGCTCGCCGCCGTGCCGCTGCCGCGCCGGGTGCTGGCGCGGCTGGTGCGCGATGCTGCCAACGAACCATCGCGCCGACTCGACAGTTGGCTCGGCCCGTCGTTCGCCCTGCTGTTCGACCCGAAGCCCGGCAAGACTGCGGCGACCGCTGCGACCACGCTTGCCGAAGTGAACCCGCTGTTCACCCGCGACGGCTTCACGACCCGCGTGCTGCCGCGCCTGGACACCACCTTGCAGCAACTGGCCGACGAAGAAAGCTGGGTCCTCGGCCTGGGCAGCCAGCGCAGCGAACAATGGCGCGCCGAGCCGGCCGGGCGGGCCGCCGTTGCGGCCGAGGTGGTCAAGCTGTACGCCGCCGCGCACGCCGATCAGTGGCAGGCCGCACTCGACGCCTGGCGCTTGCACCGCCCGGCCGACGCCGACGCGCTGGCGCGCCTGAATACCCAACTGGCGGCGGCCGACTCGCCGCTGCGCAAGCTGCTCGATCTGGCGCGCACCGAGCTGAGGTTCGTCGATGCCGGCGCAGAAGCCAGCGCCAAGCCGCTGGCCAGGCTGGCCGATGCGGTGCTGGCCGAACGCTTTGGCGCGCTGCGCGCATACGCGGGCGGGCCCGGGCCGGCCGCCATCGACCGCGTGCTCGCCGCCGTGGCGCGCTTCACCCTGGCGGCCGGCGGTGATGTCGGCGGCGCCCAACTCGCCCAGTCACTCCAGCAGGAAGCGGCGCAAGCGCCGGCCCCCTTCAACGCTCTCTGGATGACCTTGGCCGAAGCGATGCGGGCGGCCCAGCAGACCGCCCTGCGCCAGGGCCTGGCGGCGCGCCTGGACGACGTGGCAGCACAGTGCCGCAGCCTGACGGCCAACCGCTACCCGTTTTCTGCCACCGCCACCCAGAACGACGTGAGCCTGGCCGACTTCGCGCGCCTGTTCGGCCACGACGGGCTGCTCGACGTGTTCTTCCGCAAGGAACTGCTGCCCAACGTGGACACACGCAGCCGCCCGTGGCGTTACCGCGAGGGCATGGTGGTGGCGGGCGACGCACTGCTGCGCAGCTTCGAACGCGCCGAAGACATCCGGCGCGTGTTCTTCAGCCCCGCCGTGCCGCTGCCACGCTTGCAGTTCAGCCTGCGCCCGGTCGAGATGGACGACGCGCTGGAGGAGTTTGCGATCGACATCGACGGCCAGACCTTGCGCTATGAAAACGGCCCGCGTGTGCAACGCAACTTCACCTGGCCGGGCCCGGCCGGTGCCACGCGCGTGATCCTGCGCGCCAAGGGCCAGGGCGGCGAAGGTTACGAGGGCCCGTGGGCCTTGCTGCGCGTGCTGACGCGCCAGCCGTGGGAGCGCGGCGAGACCCCGGCGGTGAGCCGCGTCAGCGTGAGCGACCACGGGCGCCGCCTGGTGCTGGACCTGGGCTTGCAGGGTTCGGCATCGACCGGCGTGTTGGCCAGCCTGGCCTCGTTCCGTTGCCCGGAGGCCAGACCATGACACGCCGTGCCCCACCCAGAATTCCCGTCGCGGGACCGGCGCCCGCCGCGCCGACGCCGCCCCCCGGCAGCACGGCCTGGTACGGCAAGCTGCCCGCGCGGGGCGACTTCGTGAGCCAGGGCCTGTCGCCCGCCCAGGTGCGGGCCTGGGACGGCTGGCTGCAGCAAGGGCTGCAGCGCGCGGCAAAACGCTGGCCGCCCGACGTGCTGGAGCGCCGGCTGCAGGCCTTCCCGCCGTGGCGCTTTCTGGCCTGGCCGGACGGCCCGGCGGGTGGGGTCTGGGCCGGCGTGCTGGTGGCCTCGCACGACCGCGTCGGCCGGGCCTTCCCGCTGACCGTGCTGCAGGCGCTGGAGGCCCCGCGCCTGCCGGCGCTCGACTGGCTCGACATCGAAGCCGCGCTGGCTCGGATGGCCGACGCCGCGCTCGACGCGACCGACCTGGCCGACCCGCAGACCACCGAAGCCTTCGAGTCGCTGCTGCTCGGCCTGGGCCAGGTGTTCGCATCCGATCGGGTGGCCGGGAGGGTGGCGATGCGCGTGCCGGCGCCCGCCGACGCCTGGTCGGCGCGCCCGCAGCAGTCGCCGCTGGACCTGCTGCGCAACAGCCCCGGCACGCAGTCGCTGTGGTGGACCGAGCCGGTGCCCGGCACCGCACCGCTACCGCTCGGCGACTCCTGGCCGCCGCACGCCGAGTTGTTGCTCGACGTGCTGGGCGGGGGGGACGGCGCGGGCTGAACAGGCCCTCACCAGAAACAAGACTCCTCCTGACGCTGCTTGCTTTGCGAACACCGGGCACCGCCAGGGCCCTGGAATGCTCATATCCCGTCGGGGGGCCGACGATGCATGTCGTCGTCCTGGGGGACATCTGCGGGCGGCGCCTTCTCTCGCACGCGCCGGGCCTGGGCCTCGTAGGCCTTGGTGAATTCGCGCCCGAACACGGTTTCGAAATCGTCGTCCAGGCGCGCGGTCATCTCGGCATGACGCTGGCGGTAGCGCCGCCACAGCGCGGCTTCGTGCAAGGTCGGCAAGGTCGACAGGCCTTTGGGCGGGCCTTCTTCGCGCACCACGTCTTCCGGGCCCAGCCGTGCAATCAGCTCGAACATGGCCGCACGCATGCCGGCCACCACGGCCAGATGGTGCACCAGCAAGTCTTCGTGCGCGTCTTTCAACGCCGCCACCGGCTCCAGGAATCCGGGCGAGCGCTTGGCCGACAGCAGGTGGGCCAGTGCGGCCAGTGCATCGGGCGCGAACTTGAGCGGGTTGTTCTGGCGCCGCGCGATCACGGTGACCTCGGCGCGCATTTCGCGCTTCACGGTGGAGCGGCTGTGCAGCAGGGCCAGCGAGCCTTCGATGCTGGCGCGCAGCAGTTCGCCGATGTGGCGCATCCACTCCGGCGTGAGCGCCATCGGGGCCACCATCTGGGTGCTGGTGGCACCGGTGCGCAGCCCCAGGCCGGCGCCTTCCATGAAGGCCTGCATCAGCAGGGCGCGGGCCTCGTCGTCCAGCGCCGGCGGTTCGTCTGCGGCGGGCTCGAAGGGCCGGGCTGGCTCTGGAGGGACAAGCGCGGGGACAAGCGCGGGGACAGGCTCGGAGACAAGCTCGGGGAAAGGATCGGGCGCGGGCTCGTGGGCAAGTTCGGGCTCATGCTCAGACCCGGACGCAGCTGCTTCCGGCAGGCGCTGAAGCGGCGCTGCGAACCGGGCCGGCGGCGACTGCAGGTCGGGCCGCGGCGCCAGAACTTGCTGCAGCGACTCGAAGACGCGCAACTCGGCGCCTTTCGGAGCCGGCGGGTACGCGCCGGAGCGCAGGTCCAGGTCCACCTCTGCATTGGCGGGCCATGCCGGCGAGGCCGCGGCAGCCTCGGCGGCAGCAGCAGCGGCAGCGTCTGCCGCAGCCGCAGCGTCCGGCACCGCAGCGGGCGCCGCGGAGCTGGCGGAATCGAGGTCGAACCACTCGTCGAGCCGCGCACGGGCGCGCCGCACAGGCAGCGCTGCCAACAACGGCGCGGGCTGGGGCAGCGGTTCAGGCGCTGGCTGCGGCAGCGGCTGCGGCTGCGGCGCTGCCTGCCGCTGCAGCGGTACCGGCGCGGCAACCCGCGGCGCCACTGCCGCCCGGGCCTGCAAGCTGAGGCGCAGATCGAAACCGCCGATATGGATCACGTCGCCGCTGCGCAGTGACAGCATGCCGCCGTGCGGCACGCCGACCTCGTTGACGCGCACCGGCGCGCTGGCGCTCAGGCAGGCCAGCAGCACCTGGCCGTCCTGCCGGCTCAGGCGGGCGTGCTGGCGCGAGATGATGCGCAGCCCGTCGGGCAGCACCACGTGGCAGTTGGGCGCGCGGCCGATGGTGATCAGGTCGTCTTCGAAGCTGCGCGCGGGTTCGTCGGTCACCGGCCCTTGCGGTGTGGCAATCAGCTGCAGCGCGATCACCGCAGGCGTCACGCCCACGATTTCCACAACTGCGCTTTCAGCGCCGCCGCGTCGACGCCGTCGCCGGCCTGCTGCAGGATCATCTCGACGAACTGATCGCGCGTGGTGGCCTTGGCCGCCACGCGGCGCGCCATCACCTTGGCGATGGGACCGAGCTTCCTGACCATCACCGCGGCGGCCTTTTCCACGTCGGCCGGCGTCAGGCGCGCGCCGGTGTCCACCAGGGTGGGCTCGCTGTCGCGAAAGCCCGAGTGGTGGGTGCGGGTGCGCGAGTTGGTGAAACCCGTGGTCGAGGTGCCCGAGGGCCCGGCCAGGAAACTCTCGCGCTTGTGCGGGTCGGGAATGTGCGCGGCCACGCGCTGGCGCAGTGCGTCCAGCGTGCTGGTCTGCTGCGCGGTGCGGCGCACCAGGATCTTGGCGATCGGCCCGACGATCTGCGCCAGTTCGCGCTCGATGCCGGCCAGGGTCGCTTCGTTCCAGCCGGTCGGAACCGGCACCGACGACGTGGCCCCGGGCGGCGGCGCCACCACCGCCACGCCGGACGGCGCGATCAGCCGTTCGGCCGCCAGCGGCTGGGGCGACCAGCCGGGGGCGGCGATGTCCTGCAGTTCCTGGCGGAATTCAGCCGCCGACGCAAAGCGGTGAATCGGCAGGCGCGCCAGTGCGCGCTTGACGATCGGCTCGAAAGGCGCCAGCACGGCATCGGTGTCGTCGCGCACCAGCGGGTCGGGTTCGCCGTAGACCACGCGGTACATCATGGCCTGGTCGGTGCCCGAGTACGGCATGCGCCCGGTCAGCAGCCGGTACAGCACCACGCCGGCCGAGAACAGGTCGACCCGGCGGTCGACCTCGCCGCCGGTGTATTGCTCGGGCGCCATGTAGCCGGGCGAGCCCAGCACCGATTCGGTGCGGGTGAACTGGCTCGATTCGATGCGGGCGATGCCGAAGTCGGTGACCTTCAGGCGCCCGCCTTCGGTGATCATCAGGTTGGCGGGTTTGATGTCTCGGTGCAGCACGCCCTTGCCATGCGCTTCGGCCAGTGCATCGAGCAGCTGGACCAGCAGCGACGCCACCTCCGACGGCGTGAAGCGCCAGCCGCGCGACAGGTATTCGCGCAGGCTCTGGCCAGCCACATACTCCATCGCGATGTAGGCGCAGTCGGCGTCGTCGCCCACGTCGTAGACGGTCACGATGCCCGGGTGGCTGAGGCGGCCTGCGGCCTGCGCTTCGAGGCGGAAGCGGGCTGCCACGGTGGAATCTTCGTGGCCGGCCTCGAGCAGGTGCTTGCGGATGGTCTTGATGGCCACCGGCCGGTTGATCTGCGGGTCGAAACCGAGGTAGACCACCCCCATCGCGCCCGCACCGATCACTCCCTTGACGGGATAGCGGCCCAGGCGTTCGGGGTGCGGTTGGTTCATCTCGGTGTTTCAGGTCAGCGCGGCCTCAGCCGTCGAGCATCTTCATCGCCTGCTCGAGGCTGCGCCGCATGCGGCTGAACGACTCGGCGAGCACGCCGATCTCGTCGCGCCCGCCGAGCTTGAATTCCGGCGCCTGCATCTCGCCCAGGCTGACCCGGTCGGCCAGGTGCGACAGCTTGGTGACCGGGCGGATCACCGTGAACCACAGCATCAGGTTCAACAGCACCGCAATCGCCACGAACACGCTGCCCAGCGAGGTCATGAAGACGCGGAAGGTCTTTTCGGCGCGCGACAGCGGCAAGGCCATGGGCACCGACACCACCTGCGCACCGATGACCTCGTTCAGGTTCCAGCCGAAGCCGTTGGCGGGGCCGTATTTGTCCAGCAGCGTCTTGGGCGCGGCTTCGACCGTGCTGTGGCATTCCAGGCAGGCCGGGTTGGTGATCTTGATCGGCCGGGCGATGTAGAGCATGCGGCCCAGCGGCGTGTCGCGCTCGCCGAAGAGTTCGGTGGCCTCGGTGCCACCGCGGAAACGGTTGACGATGTCGGCCTCCCATTCGACCGCGCGGTCGCGCGGGTTGGTCGGGTTCAGCGTCGCTTCCTTGTAGCCGTAGTCGGGGTACTTCTTGCCCAGCGCGTGCAGCACCTCGGTGGCCGAGTAGGCGGGGATGGTCTGCGGCAGGAAGGTGTACTTCAACTGCGTCTCCAGCAGCGGCTTGATCTGGCTGCTGGTGTAGTTGCGCACCGCGATGGAGCTTTCCATCAGCAGCCTGGCGTTCTCGAGGATCTCGTCCTGCGCATTGCGCTGCAGCAGCTCGCGCGACAGGTAGCCGCAGCCGAGCAGCCCGGCGATGAAGACCAGGGCGAAGATGAAGTTGAACTTGAGCAGCAATCGCATGAGGTTCTCCAATGATCCGTGGGAGTGAGTTGCACGCCCCGGGCCAGCGGTTCAATCGGAATTCAAGCGCGGGTCAATCCGGCGCTCGCGGTGTCGATGCGGCGGCCGCAGCCGCAGCCGCCGCGGCGGCCTTGGCCTCACGGGCCCGCTTCGCGTCGGCCAGCTTCTTGGCCGCCTTTTCGGGGAACACCAGCGGGTCCCATTCGGGGTGGGCGGCCAGGTTGGCGATCATCGCGGCGCGGAAGGCCTTGTCGCGCAGGCGCGGGCGCCAGCGCTCGACCATCGGCAGGCGCAGCCCGGGTTCGGCGGCGAGCCAGCCGGCCACGTCGTCATAGGCCACGTCGCCGAGCGGCTTGGGTGTGACCGGGTTGTCGCGGAATTTGGCGGCGCGGCTGGGCAACGGGTCGCGGAACGGGCGCGGCATCTGGGCCAGGAAGTCTTGTGTGGGGCGTGCCGCCAGCTCGGGCTTGTCACCCAGGCGCGCGAGCACGAAGTTGTTCGGCGCCAGCGCCAGCGGCGGGCGGGCGTTGCTGCGTTCGACCAGTTTGACCGCCCCACTCTCGACGAACACCGCCAACTCCTTCGGGCTGGACATGAAGATGGTGGCGCCGCTGACAGCCGTGAACTCGAAGTGCGGCGTCACGCTGTCGCCTGGCGCTGGCTTGCCGGCCGGCTGGGTCAGCTTGAGCCAGCCCTGCAGCACGTACACGCGCGGGTTCACCGCGCCACGCCCGGGCCCGCGCGGCGCGAGCATCAGGCGGGAGCCACCGCCGACGCCGATGCGCCCACCGTCAGTGAACTCGATCTGCAAGAAGCCGGCAGGCGCGGTCTCGATGATGTCTTCGTTCTGCAGCGCCACACCTTCGGCCAGCGCGAGCTTGGCGGTCTGGCGCACCAGGGTGGCCTTGCCTTCGAGAATGCCGACGATGGCGCCCTGGGCGAACGCGCCCGGGTGCGAGAAGGCGACGAGCACCGCGACGAGCAGGTGCTTGCGGAGCGAGTTCACGTTGACCTTTCGATACCGAAGTTCCAGTTGATCTTCGGATAGCCCCTGCACTGCGTCAATCCCCAGTGCTATCTAGTCAAGGTGGAGTGGATACCTCATATGAGTGATGCCCGCATCGGGTGCGCGCGTGTGCCCCTCCATGCTCAGCTCTGGGGCGACGGGCTCGGCAGGCGTGCGCATTCTTCGAACACGCGCGCCGTGCAGTGCGCGCAGACCTTGCGGTCGAGCCGATCGAAGAGGGTGGCGATGGCCACGCGCTTGGTCGGGAAGATGTGGTCGCGCCCGATTTCGGGCATGAAGCCGATGTGTTGCCACAACTCCAGCACCTGAGGGCGCGGGCGATGGAAGTAGAGATCGCCACCGCTGTTGCGCCGGGCCAGCAGTTCGGCGCGCCACAGGTCGGCCGCGGCCAGATCGATGAAGTTCATGCTCTTGGCCATGACCAGCAGGTGCTTGGGCGCATCAGGCGCGGCGCGCAACGCGCGCAACTGTTCGCCCACGTGGGCCACGGCGCCGAAATAGACCTCGCCTTCCATGCGGACCATCTTGACCTGCGGGCATTCGGGCAGCGGGTTCGGCGCGTCGGTGACAACCACAAATGGCCGCTCTGGCCCGGTGCTGTTGAAGCCCATCACACGCATCGAGGGCTTCGACGTGCGGTAGACGAACGCCACCAGCGACAACAAGGTGCCGAGCAGGACCGCCAGCTCCAGGCGGACCGTCAAGGTGGCCAGCAGGGTGGCCAGCGCGATGCCAAAGTCCTGCCGGCTCTGGCGCCACAGGCGCTGCCATGCTGGCAGGTCGAACAGCTGCCAGGCCACCAGCATCAGCAGGCCGGCCACGCCGGCCAATGGAATGCGCGCCAGCAGCGGCGCGCTGAACGCCAGCAGGGCCAGCAGCCCGACCGCTGCAAACACGGCCGCCAGCGGTGTGCGCGCGCCGGCCTCAAGGTTGGGCAGCGAGCGGTTGAGCGACCCGCAGGCCACGTAACAAGAGAAAAATCCGCCGACCATGTTGGCCAGGCCCTGGCCGGTGAATTCTCGGTTCGCGTCGATCGGCTGGCCGGTCCGCTCGGCCAATGCCTTGGCGATCGAGATGGACTGGCCCAGCGCCACGATGGTGAGCGCAAAGGCGATGCCCAGCAGATCGGGAACCACCTGCCACTCGACCAATGGCACCGACAAGCGCGGCCACAGGCTGTCCAGCGTGCCGGTAAGCGCCACCGTGCCGAAGCCGGCTCGCTCGATCACCCAGGCCAGCACCGACGCTACAGCCAGCGCGATCAGCATGTGCGGTGCGTTCCGGTGGGCGCGCCGCACCAGCAGCGCGAAGACGATGGTGGACACGCCGATGAGCGCGGCGCCCGGCACGACCTGCTGCCACTGCTGGCGCAGGTGTGCCAGCACCGCAAGGCTGCCGTGCCCGGCTGGCGAGCCGAGCCCGAACAGCTCCGTCAGCGCATGCAGGGCGATCAGCGCGGCGGCGCCGCTGGTAAAGCCGCGCAAGGTGGACGGCGAGATGAAGTTGGCGATGGCGCCGAGCCGGAAGGTGCCGATCAGCCACTGCATCACGCCGACCAGCACCGTCACCGCCAGCGCGAGCTGGATGTAGTGCGGCGAACCGGCCAGGGCCAATGGTGACAAGGTGGCAAACAGCGCCAGCGAGAGCGCGTTCGTCGGCCCCGTCATCACATGCCAACTCGAGCCGAACAGCGCCGCCACGATGCAGGGCACGATGGCGGTGTACAGGCCGTACTCGGCCGGCAAGCCTGCGAGCGAAGCGAAGGCGATGCCCTGCGGCAAGACC
>JANOQS010000091.1:0-2634 GCA_031414975.1 Methylibium sp.
GCCAACATGAACTACTCGATCTCGAACAACGCCGAGTACGGCGAGTACGTGACCGGGCCGAAGATCGTCACCGAGGAGACCAAGAAGGTCATGCGCCAGGTGCTGAAGGACATCCAGACCGGCGAATACGCCAAGAGCTTCATCAACGAGAACCGTGCTGGCGCGCCCACCTTGCTGTCGCGCCGCCGCCTGATGGCCGAGCACCCGATCGAGGTGGTGGGCGAGCAGCTGCGCGCGATGATGCCGTGGATCAAGAAGAACCGGCTCGTCGACCAGTCGAAGAACTGATCTCTTCCACGACCCCACCGCGGTTATCCTGCCCCATGAACGAAGCCGGCAGCTTGCACGAAGACGACGCCCCGGAGCCGCCGCCCCGGGTGCGGCGCAAGGGCATCTACGTGCTGCCCAACATGATCACGTTGGCCGCGCTTTTCGGCGGCTTCTACGCGATCGTGATGGCGATGAACGGCCGCTTCGAGCTGTCGGTGTACGGCGTGTTCTGCGCGATGGTGCTCGACAGCCTGGATGGCCGCGTCGCGCGCATGACCAACACCCAGAGCACCTTCGGCGAGCAGATGGACAGCCTGTCGGACATGGTGTCTTTCGGTGCGGCGCCGGCGCTGATCGTTTACGAATGGGCGCTCAAGGACATGGGCAAGCTCGGCTGGGTGGCAGCGTTCGTCTACTGCGCGTCGGCGGCGCTGCGGCTGGCGCGCTTCAACACCAACCTGACCGTCGTAGACAAGCGTTTCTTCCAGGGCCTGCCCAGCCCGGCCGCCGCGGCGGTGGTGATGGGCTTCATCTGGGTGATGGACGACGCCGGCTTCAAGGGCTTCAAGGAAGGGCCGTGGCTGGGCTGGACGGCATTCGCGGTGACGCTCTATGCGGGCCTCACGATGGTGACCAACGTGCCGTTCTACAGCTTCAAGGACGTGAGCCTGAAACGCTCGGTGCCGTTCATCGTGATCGTTGCGATTGCGCTCGGTATCGCCGTGATCAACATCCACCCGCCGACGGTGCTGTTCGGGTTGTTCTGCATCTACGGCGTGTCGGGCTACGGCGTGTACGCGTGGAAGCGCAAGAAGGGCAAGCCGGTGAGCGTGATCGCCACGTCCACCGACGAGCCCGACGAGCAGGGTCTGCATCGCTGAGCCGGGTGGCTCGGCGCGGGAAGGCCGTGCTATATTTCCTGCCATGACGTTTTCGACCGCCCTCGCACTAGCGCTAGCCCTGGGAGTACCGCGGGCTCGCTGACCGATCACGTCCATCCGATCTGACCTCAACGGCCCGTTTGCAACCTGCAGCGGGCCGTTTTGTTTTGGGTTTGCGGGTTGCGTGCAAGACACCACAAGGAGTTGCCATGTTGAACCGACCGCATGAAAAGTACCGCGCCTTCGCGCCCGTCGCGCTGACCGACCGCCGCTGGCCCGACGCTGTTCTGACCCGCGCGCCGCTGTGGTGCAGCGTCGACCTGCGCGACGGCAACCAGGCGCTGATCGAGCCGATGGACGTGCAGCGCAAGCTGCGCATGTTCGAGATGCTGCTGCGCATCGGTTTCAAGGAGATCGAGGTCGGTTTCCCGTCGGCTTCGCAGACCGACTTCGACTTCGTCCGCACGCTGATCGAAGAAGGGCGCGTGCCGGACGACGTGACGATCCAGGTGCTCACCCCGGCGCGCGAGCCGCTGGTGCGGCGCACATTCGAGTCTCTGGTCGGCGCGCGCCGCGCGGTGGTGCACCTGTACAACGCCACCGCGCCGGTGATGCGCAAGGTGGTGTTGGGCTTGAATGAGGACCAGACGGTCGAACTGGCCGCGTCGCACGCGCGCCTCGTGCGCACCTTGGCCGAAGCCCAAGCCGGCACCGAGTTCGTGTTCCAGTATTCACCCGAGATGTTCTCCGGCACCGAGCTCGCGTTCAGCAAGCGCGTGGTCGATGCGGTGACCGAGGTGTGGCAACCCACGCCGCAGCGCAAGTGCATCATCAACCTGCCGTCGACGGTGGAGCATTCCACGCCGAACATCTTTGCCGACATGATCGAGTGGATGCACCGCCACCTGGCGCGGCGCGATTCGATCGTGCTGAGCGTTCACCCGCACAACGATCGCGGCACCGGCACCGCGGCCGGCGAGTTCGCGCTGATGGCCGGCGCCGACCGCATCGAAGGCTGCCTGTTCGGCAACGGCGAGCGCACCGGCAATGTCGATCTGGTCAACATCGCGCTGAACCTGTACACGCAGGGCGTGGCGCCGGGGCTCGACTTTTCCGACATCGACGAAGTTCGCCGCTGCGTCGAACACTGCAACCAGTTGCCGGTGCACCCGCGCCACCCGTATGCCGGCGACCTGGTCTACACCTCGTTCTCGGGCTCGCATCAAGACGCGATCAAGAAGGCGTTCGCGGCGCGCCGCGAGACCGATGTGTGGGACATGCCCTACCTGCCGATCGACCCGAAGGACCTGGGCCGCAGCTACGACGCGGTGATCCGCGTCAACAGCCAGTCGGGCAAGGGCGGCATCGCCTACCTGCTCGAAGCCGAGTACGGGCTGGAGCTGCCGCGCCGGCTGCAGATCGAGTTCAGCCAGGCCGTGCAGGCGGTGATGGACGACAGCGGCAAGGAGCAGTCCGCGGCCGA
>JANOQS010000092.1:0-8487 GCA_031414975.1 Methylibium sp.
GAGAGCGAGAGCGAGCGCGAAGATTTGCAGCAAGGAACGCTTCAGCCCCGTCACGCGCCCCAGCAGATGACGCAGGCTGACGCTCTGGCGCTCGGTGCGTGGTCGGAAATCCGCCTGCGGCGTCAGCTCCAGCACCACGCCGGTGAAGTGGCGTGACACTTCTGCCAACGGCATGCGGCGCACACCACGTGCCGGGTCGTGGATCACGGCCACGCCGCGGCGCACCTGCTTCAGCACGACGAAATGGTTCAGATCCCAGTGCAGCACGCAGGGCAGTTGCAAGTCGGGCAGGTGCTCCATCTCGGCGCGCAGTGCGCGCGCGTTGAGCTGCAGCTCGCCGGCCATGCGCACCAGGTCGGCCAGGGTCGCGCCCTTGAGCGACAGTGAAAAGCGCTGCCGCAAGGTCGGCAGGTCGCTGACATGCCCGTGATGCGCGGCGACCATCGCCAGGCAGGCCAGGCCGCATTCGGCGGCTTCTGTCTGCAACAGCATCGGGAGGCGCTGGCCACCCAGGCCGAGGTGAAGCGTGCCCCGCATCGAGTGGCTCACACCCGGCCTGCGATGCCCAGCACGGGCTCGAAGATCCACTCGATCAGGCGGCGCCGGTCGAGCAGAACGTCGGCGTCGAGTTGCATGCCGGTGGCCAGCGGTTGCGGCTGGCCGTAGGCGGTGACGTTCTGCCGGGCCAGAGTGACGGTGATCCGGTACAGCGGTTCGCTCGCTGCGGCACCGGCCCCGGGCAAGGACAGCCCCGCCAACTCGCTGGCCAGAAGCGGCGAGCGTGACACCTGCAGCACCCTGCCCGACTGGTGCCCGAACTTCTGGTACGGGAAGGCCTGGTAGCGCAGCAGCACGGCCTGGTCCGGCCGCATGAAGCCGACCGCGCTGGAGGGTGCATACAAGTGCGCCTGCAACTCGGCGCTGGCCGGCAAGAGGCTGGCAAGCGCAGTGGCCGCGTTGACGCTGTGGCCGGTTTCCGCCAGCACAGCGGTGAGCGTCCCGTCCTGCGGGGCGCGCAACACGATGCGCCGGCCGGTCTCGGTCTGCGCGGCCTGCTCGGCCAGGCTCGCGAGGTCTCGTTCGATCTCGCCCTGCACGGCTTGCGCCCGCAGCGGCAATTCGCGCCGCTGCGCCTGCAGGTTGCCGATTTCGCGCTGGTGAACGGTGCGCTGGCGTTCCAGGCCCTGCGCCTGGGCGCGGATCGCCAACACCTCTTCGGCCTTGGCCTGCACCTGCGCCGCAGAAACGAAATTTTCGAGTCGCAATGACTCCAGCCGAAGCTGCGCCTGCTGCGCCAGGCTCAGGCGCTGGGCCTGCAGTTCGGCCTCGGCCTCCATCTGCGCCAGTTCGCGGCGCATCTGCTCGATCTGGCGATCGAGTGCCGCCGCTCTGGCCTGCTCAAGCTGCTGCTGTTGCCGCGCGGCAACTTGCAGGCTGCGCTCGCGCGAAGCCAGGCTGCGCTTCACCGCAGCCTGTGTCTCGCCGGTCTGCGTGGCCTGGTCGACGGCCAACACGAACAACACGTCGCCTTGCTTGACCACACGCCCTTCGGCGGCATGACTTTCAAGCACGGTGGCCGGCTGTGGCGAGACCAGCCGGATCACACCGCGGTCGGGCACCAGGTAGCCGCTGATCCGGGCTTTGCGGGTGTATTCGCCGAGCACGAGGAAGGCAGCGACGCACACGGCGGCCACCAGAGCCAAGCCTGTCAGCACGGTGAACGACACCGGCCGGATCAGATGAATGCTGCCCAGCCCGGAGCGAAGCTGTTCTTCAACCGGCTCGTGGCGAAAAAGAGGTCTCATGCCGACGGCCGGCGGGCGTCAGCGCACGAACCTCACCAGGTCCCGCGCGGGGTGTTCACCGTGAGGGTCTTGGCACCCACGCCCCCCGCGACAGTCTTCAGTTCAGCCTGGGTCAGAGGTGCAGGGAGGGTCTTGCCGATCTTGCCTGAAGGCGTCGGCTGTACAACGAAGGGCTGCTTTGCGGGCTGGCGGGTTTGGGTCACGGTCTGCTCCTGGTTGGTCAACTTGCACGCTCATCACGTGCAAGGCCATTCGAGCAAACTGGAGGCTGGCCGGAAACTGTCAGGTCTTACAGGTATGCGGCCCGTGCGGCCGTCAGCGAATCAAGCCCAGGCGCAGCGCCTTGAGCACCGCCTGGTGCTTGTTGACACAGCCCAGCTTGTGCATCGCATTGTTCACGTGCAGAACGGCCGTTCTCTCGCTGATGCCCAGCAACGCGCCCACCTCCCAGGCGGTCTTGCCTTCCATGGTCCAGCGCAGGGCCTCGAGTTCGCGCGGCGTCAACGTCGGCGCGCTGGCCTCCAACGGCGCCGGCACGAGGATGCGCAGCGCGCTTTCATGTGCGAACACCGCGAAGAGCTGCAGTTCAGCCACCAAGCGAGTGAGTTCGGCCGGATCCGGCGGGACGGGCTGGTCGCGGTCGACGCCGAGCATGAAATGCCGGCCTTCGGGCATGTGCAGTGCCAGCGCGATGCCGTTGCGATAGCCGAAGCGGGCCTGCTCTTCCCACAGATCACCCTGACCGTCGCGCACATAGGTGCCCTGGTCCCAGATGATCGGCACTGACTGGCGCTTGCAATGCTGGGTGACTGGGTCGCGACGCCCCTTTTCGGGCAACCGGAACGACTCGACGTAGGCCTGCGGTGTGTTGTCGACCGAGATGAACTCCGCATCACCCAAAAAGTGATCGACCACCAAGGTCGCCGCGATGGTTTCGAAACCGAGCCGCTTTGCGAAACCCACGACCTCGGACTGGAACTCGTCGCGAGAACGGCTTTGCAACACCGACGTGAATCCAGCCTGAAGCATTCGGTCCCTCAACCCCAACTGCGTGAAATGCGCCGCACCCGCCCCCCGCGGCAGCCACATCCTGACAAGGTTTACAGATGGCAGGCGCGTCGCGCCTTGCAACACTATGAGAAATTCAAGAAGCTCTCGATGCCCAACACCCAGCCCCGACCGCAATGATCCCCGCCTGGATAGTCTGCTCGTGGCCCCCCGTATTGTGGCAGGCCAGTTCTCCGCTCGACATCGAGCTGGTGCATTTGAGCACCCGCGTGTTGACCTTTGGCGACCGCGCCGGCCCGTGCAGTGGGCAGACGCTGTGGGGCGACGCTTCCCCCGGGCTCTCGGCTGGCGTGGCGTGGGATTGGGTGCAGATACAGAAGGGTGTCGTCGCCATTGCCGACCCGCTGGGGCTGATCACCAACCTGAAACTGCTCGACGCTGCAGGTGAAGCCCTGAGCGCGCCGCAGGTGGCGTTGCACCTGAATGAGGTCGTGCATGCGCTGCCGTGGCAGACCGAGGTGCAGCGCGCGCTTGAAGCATCGGACGCCGAGAGCGCTGTCGCGCCCGACTCCGCCGTCTGAACCCGGTCAGTGCTTCTCTTTGGCGTGGTTGATCGAGTACTTCGGGATCTCGACCGTCACGTCCTGCTGCGCCAGAATGGCCTGGCACGACAGGCGTGAGGTGGGCTCCAGCCCCCAGGCCCGGTCGAGCAGGTCTTCTTCGATCTCGTCCATCTCGCCGAGGGATTTGAACCCGTCGCGCACGATCACGTGGCAGGTGGTGCAGGCAGCGCTCATCTCGCAGGCATGCTCCAGTTCGATGTGGTTGTCGAGCAGCGCCTCGCAGATCGACGTGCCGGGCGGCGCCGTGACCTCGGCGCCGTTCGGGCAGTACTCGGGGTGCGGCAGGATCTTGATGACGGGCATGCTCGGGCTTCTCTTGCTCAGACTTCTTCCACGCGCCGGCCGGACAGGGCTTGCCGGATGCCGCGGTTCATGCGTTCGGCAGCAAAGGCTTCGGTACCGTCAGCGAGCGCCTCGACCGCACCGGTGATGGCGTGGTGGTCCGGGCTGTCGCGGCTGGCCTGCAAGGCGCTGAGCAGGCTTTCGATCGAGGCACGTTCGTCCACGCTCAGCAGGTCGCCGTCAGCGGTCAGCGCCGCGCGCGTGGCCAGCAGCATGCGTTCGGCTTCGACCCGCGCCTCGCGCAGGCTGCGCTCGGCCATGTCGGCTTCGGCCGTGCTGAAGCTCTCGGTCAGCATGCGGGCGATCTCTTCGTCCGTCAGGCCGTAGCTCGGCTTCACGGTGATTGCGGCTTCCACGCCCGAGACCTGCTCACGCGCGCTCACGCTCAGCAGCCCGTCGGCATCGACCGCAAATGCCACGCGCACACGCGCCGCGCCAGCCACCATCGGCGGGATGCCGCGCAGCTCGAAGCGGGCCAGCGAGCGGCAGTCGCTGACGACCTCGCGCTCGCCCTGCAGCACGTGGATCGCGATCGCGGTCTGGCCGTCCTTGAACGTGGTGAAGTCCTGCGCGCGCGCCGTGGGAATGGTGCTGTTGCGCGGGATGATGCGTTCGACCAGCCCACCCATCGTCTCCAACCCGAGCGACAGCGGGATCACGTCAAGCAGCAGCAACTCATCCGCACCGGCATTGCCGGCCAGCGCGTTAGCCTGGATGGCCGCGCCCAGCGCCACCACTTCATCGGGGTTCAGGTTGGTCAGCGGGGGCTTGCCGAAAAACGTGCCGACGGCCGATTGCACCATCGGCATGCGGGTCGAGCCACCGACCATCACCACGCCGTTGACTTCGGCCTTGTCGACCTTGGCATCGCGCAGCACCTTGCGCACCGCGGCCATCGTCCTGGCCAGCAGCGGCTGCACGAGTTCGACGAACTGATCGCGCGCGAGGCGAACCGACAGTTCCCCTTGCGACAACGGGCAGGCCAGCACCGCGTGGTCGGCGGCCGACAGCTTTTCCTTTGCGGCGCGCGCGGCCACCAGCACGGCGCGCTTGTCCTGCGGCGTTTCAGCCTGCAAGCCGCTCTGGGCCAGCGCCCACCCGGCCAGCGCGGCGTCGAAGTCGTCGCCGCCCAACGCCGAATCGCCGCCCGTGGCAACCACCTCGAACACGCCTTCGGTCAGGCGCAACAGAGAGATGTCGAAGGTGCCTCCCCCCAGGTCGTAGACGGCGTACAGGCCAGCAGAACCGTTCTCCAGACCGTAGGCAATCGCTGCGGCGGTGGGTTCGCTGATCAGGCGCAGCACGTTCAGGCCGGCCAGGCGAGCCGCGTCTTTGGTGGCCTGGCGCTGGGCCTCGTCGAAGTAGGCCGGCACGGTGACCACGGCGCCGAACAGGTCGTCGGCAAAGGTGTCTTCGGCGCGGAAGCGCAGGGTGGCGAGGATCTCGGCCGACACCTCGACCGGCGACTTCACGCCGTCCACGGTGCGGACCTGCACCATGCCCGGCGCATCGACAAAGTCATACGGCAGCTTGGCCCGCTCGGCGACGTCGGCCAAACCGCGGCCCATGAAGCGCTTGACCGACACGATGGTGTTGAGCGGGTCGGCAGCGGCGTCGGCCAGTGCGGCAAAGCCGATCTGGCGGCGGCCTTCGGGCAGGAAGCGCACGGCCGACGGCAGGATCACGCGGCCGGCTTCATCGGGAAGGCACTCGGCCACGCCGTTGCGCACCGCGGCGACCAGCGAGTGCGTGGTGCCCAGGTCGATACCCACCGCGATGCGGCGCTGGTGCGGATCGGGCGCGCCGCCGGGTTCGGAGATCTGCAGAAGTGCCATGTCGGGTCAGGTCAGGGTTCGAGCGCTTCGAGCTGCTGTTCGACGTCGTGCGCAAAGCGCTCGACGAACATCAGCGAACGGACCAGTTGAGCTGCAGCAGCAAAGTCACGGCGCTGGTCGAGCACCTGGCCCAGTTGGGCCAGCGCTTGTTGGCGGCGCTCGGCCACTTGCGCCAGCAGTGCCTCGACCTGCTCTGCCGAGTCCGCATCATCCAGCGCCTCGCGCCACGCCATCTGCTCGATCAGAAAGGCGGCCGGCATGCTGGTGTTGTTTTCGGCGTCGATCGGCGCACCTTCCAGCTCGCACAGATACGCAGCGCGGTGCAGCGGGTCTTTCAGTCGCTGGTAAGCCTCGTTCACGCGCACCGCCCATTGCATGGCCACACGCTGCCCGGCCGCCGCCGCGGTGGCGAAGCGGTCCGGGTGCACCTCGGCCTGCAATGCTCGCCAGCGCCGGTCAAGTTGCTCGCGGTCCTGCTCGAAGCGGCGGGAAATGCCGAACAGTTCGAAATCGTCACTGTCGAGTTTCATGGTGAGTCAGCGGACAAAAAAAGGGCGCGACCGTCGGCCGCGCCTGCTGTCGCGGCGGGGGCATCAGACGCGAAAGGATTCTCCGCAACCGCAGCGGTCCTTCTCGCGCGGGTTGTGGAACTTGAAACCTTCGTTCAGGCCCTCACGCACGAAATCGAGTTCGGTGCCGTCGATGTAAGGCAGGCTCTTCGGGTCGACCAGCACCTTCACGCCATGGCCTTCGAAGATCACGTCTTCCGGCGCCAGTTCATCGGCGTACTCGAGCTTGTAGGCCAGGCCTGAGCAGCCCGTGGTCTTCACGCCCAGGCGCACGCCCACACCCTTGCCGCGCTTGCTGATGTAGCGCGTGACATGGCGGGCCGCCGCTTCGGTCAGGGTCACGGCCATAATCAATGCGCCAGCATTCCGGCCGGAGCCGCGCTGGATTGCCGAGCCTTGTAGTCGTTGACCGCCGCCTTGATGGCGTCTTCAGCCAGGATCGAACAATGGATCTTGACCGGCGGCAGCGCCAGCTCTTCGGCAATGTGGGTGTTCTTGATGGTCAGCGCTTCATCGAGCGACTTGCCCTTGACCCATTCGGTCACCAGCGAGCTGGACGCGATCGCCGAGCCGCAGCCGTAGGTCTTGAACTTCGCGTCCTCGATCAGCCCCGTCACCGGGTTGACCTTGATCTGCAGCTTCATCACGTCGCCGCAGGCCGGCGCGCCGACCATGCCGGTGCCCACCGTCTCGTCGCCCTTGTCGAACGAACCCACGTTGCGCGGGTTTTCGTAGTGTTCGACCACCTTGTCGCTGTATGCCATGAAAGTCTCTCCTTGGAAGTTGTGTTGTTCCGTCAGTGCGCGGACCACTGGATCGTGCTGATGTCGATGCCTTCCTTGAACATGTCCCACAAGGGCGACAGTTCGCGCAGCTTGGCAACGCGGTCTTTCAGGGTGGTGACCACGTAGTCGATCTCTTCCGCAGTGGTGAACCGGCCAATGGTCATGCGCAGGCTTGAATGCGCCAGTTCGTCGCTTCGGCCCAGCGCACGCAGCACGTAGCTGGGTTCCAGGCTGGCCGAGGTGCAGGCAGAGCCGGACGAAACCGCGATGCCCTTGATGCCCATGATCAACGACTCGCCCTCGACGAAGTTGAACGACATGTTCACGTTGTGCGGAACGCGCTTTTCCGGGTGACCGTTCAGGTAGGTCTGCTCGATGTCCTTCAGGCCATTGATCAGGCGCTGCTGCAGCATGCGGATGCGTTCGCTCTCGGTGCCCATCTCTTCGCGCGCGATGCGAAAGGCCTCGCCCATGCCGACGATCTGGTGCGTGGGCAAGGTGCCTGAACGCATGCCGCGCTCGTGGCCGCCGCCGTGCATCTGAGCTTCGATGCGCACGCGCGGCTTACGCCGAACGTAAAGCGCGCCGATGCCCTTGGGGCCATAGGTCTTGTGCGAGGCCAGGCTCATCAGATCGACCGGCAAGGTGGCCAGGTCGATCGCCACCTTGCCGGTGGCCTGCGCCGCATCGACATGGAAGATGATTCCGCGCTCGCGGCACATTGCGCCGATGGCCGGAATGTCTTGGATGACGCCGATCTCGTTGTTGACGAACATCACCGACACCAAGATGGTGTCCTTGCGCATCGCCGCCTTCAAATTGTCGAGGTCGAGCAGGCCGTCCTCCTGCACGTCGAGGTACGTCACCTCGAAGCCCTGGCGCTCCAGTTCGCGCATCGTGTCGAGCACCGCCTTGTGCTCCGTCTTCACCGTGATCAGGTGCTTGCCGCGCGTCTTGTAGAACTGCGCCGCGCCCTTGATCGCGAGGTTGTTCGACTCGGTCGCGCCGGAGGTCCAGACGATCTCGCGCGGGTCCGCCCCGATCAGCGCGGCAACCTGCTCGCGCGACTTTTCGACCACCGCTTCCGCTTCCCAACCCCAGGCGTGGCTTCTGGACGCAGGGTTGCCGAAATGCTCACGCAACCAGGGGATCATCGCGTCGACGACTCGCTGGTCCACCGGGTTGGTGGCGCCGTAGT
The DNA here is from genome assembly GCA_031414975.1 of Methylibium sp. GTDB lineage: Bacteria > Pseudomonadota > Gammaproteobacteria > Burkholderiales > Burkholderiaceae_C > LGRD01. Next base: position 8,166 of record JANOQS010000092.1, read on the forward strand.
CCATGTAGATCGGGAAGTGCGGGGTCATGTCCATGCGCTGAGTTTGCTGAAAGAGTCGCCTTTGACAACATGAAAGGGTCAAAGCGGGGTCAAAAGTGAATGCAGTGGCTAGCTGTCACTTGTTGGCGAACGCGTTGCCCAACGCGAACACCGAATTCGGCGCGGTGATCTTGATCGGCTTGACCACTGGCTGGGTCGAGATCGCCCGCTTGACGGGGTGCTCTTCGATCGACACGCCCTTGGCAAGCTGTTCGTTCACCAGCTTGCGCAGCGACACCGAGTCGAGAAACTCGATCATCTTGGAATTCAGGCTGGCCCACAG
>JANOQS010000093.1:0-2041 GCA_031414975.1 Methylibium sp.
GGCGGCAGCGTCGAATACAACAACGAAGAGGCGGGCGCCGAATGGCTGCAGCGCCTGACCAACGCCTTCCCCAAGTTCGCCTGGATCAACCCCGAGCCGCAAGGCGTGTGGGGCTACCGGCAGAGCATTGCGGTGGTCCAGCAACTGATGAACCAGCGCATGTTCCCCCTCACGCTTCAGGGGCTGGAAGGAGCCATGCGGCTGCTCGGCAAATGACGCTTTGCAGAGCCACGACGCCCCTCACGCTGGTGGTGGCGCTCGGCCTCGCGGGGTGTGCGAACCTGGTGTTCCTGGCGCCCAAACCTGACACCACGCCAGCGCCCGCTCAAGAAGCCGCCCCCAACCCGGACCGCGCGGTGTACGAGATCGACATTGCTGCGCCGGACGAACTGCGCCCGCTGCTGAGCAACTTCCTCGACCTGTCGCGCTTCCAGAACGCACCGGCCACCGAAGGCATCAACACCGCCGAGCTCGACCGCCTGGTGGCCGCCGCACCCGCGCAGGCGCGCGGCCTGCTCGAAACCGAAGGCTACTTCGACGCCAAGGTGCAGGTCACGCGCAGCGTCAGCGCCAAGGGGCTGCCGCTGTTGCGCGTGCAGGTCGATGTCGGCCCGCGCACCCTGGTGAATGAGCTCACCCTGCAGGCCGACGGAGCACTGCAAACTGCCGCCGAAGCCGGCAAGCCGCAAGCGGTGGAGCAGCTCGCCGGGCTGCGGCGCCGGTGGCCGCTGCAGCCCGGCCAGCCGTTTCGCCAATCGGCCTGGAGCAATGCGAAGAACACGACCATCGCCAACTTGCGCGCCGACGGTTATCCAGCGGCCGACTGGAAAAACACCCAAGCGCAGATCGACGCGCCAGCCCACACCGCGCAACTGAGCCTGGTGGTCGACAGCGGCCCGCAATTCCGCATGGGCGCGCTGAAGATCGAAGGCCTGCAGCGCCACGAAGAGACCACCGTGCGCCGGCTCGCCACCTTCAACCCGGGCGCGCCGCACAGCGAACGGTTGCTGCTCGACTATCAGGAGCGGCTCCAGAAGCTCGGCCTGTTCGAAGGCGCCAGCGTCGAGATCGACCCCGACCCGGCCAAGGCCGACGCGGCCGAGGTGCGCGTGCGCGTGAAGGAGCTGCCGCTGCAGCAGGCCACCATCGGCGTGGGCTACAGCGCCAACACCGGGCCGCGCCTGACCCTGGAGCACACGGCGCGGCGGGTGTTCGACCTGCCGTGGGTGGCGAAGAACAAGTTCGAACTCGGCCAGGAGCTGCAGTTGTGGCAGGGCGACCTGATTTCGCACCCGCTCGACGGCCTGTACCGCAACCTGCTCGGCGGCACGCTGGAGCGGCTGGAAGCGGCCGACGAACGCCGCACCTCGTGGAGCGCGCGGATCGGGCGCACGCAAGACACCACGCGCATCGAGCGGTTGTACTACCTGGAGTACGTGCACACGCGCCTGGACACGGCGGCGGGTGACAGCAACAACGAAGCGCTGTCGTACAACTACCACTGGGTCTACCGTGATGTGGACAGCGTGCTGCTGCCCACCCAGGGTGCCACCTATTCGGCCCAGGGCGCGGTCGGATATGCGCGCAGCAACACGCAAGAGAACGGCCCCTTCACGCGCGCCTATGGCCGCGCCACCTGGTACAAGCCGCTCGGCGCGGCGTGGTACGCCACGGTGCGGGCCGAAGCCGGCCAGGTGTTCGTGGCCGACAACATCGGCGTGCCCGACCCGCTGCTGTTCCGCGCCGGCGGCGACGAATCGGTGCGCGGTTACGCCTACCGCACGCTCGGGCCCACGGTGAACGGCGCGATCACCAGCGGGCGCGTGCTGTTCATCGGCAGCGCCGAGATCGCGCGCCCGATCTCGGCGCGCCGGCCGGCGTTCTGGTGGGCGGTGTTCGTCGACGCCGGCAATGCCGCGTTCGAATGGAAAGACCTGAGCCCGGCGTTCGGCTACGGCGTCGGCCTGCGCTGGCGCAGCCCGGTCGGGCCCTTGCGGCTGGACCTGGCCTATGGGCAGGAAGTGCGCAAGTTCCGGGCTCA
>JANOQS010000094.1:0-3208 GCA_031414975.1 Methylibium sp.
GGCGGCAGCGTCAAGGCCGACAACGCCGCGGCGCTGTTCGCGCTGCCCGATGTCGACGGCGGCCTGATCGGCGGCGCTTCGTTGAAAGCGGTCGACTTCAGCGCCATCTGTCGCGCGGCGGGCTGAGCGAACCGCCCCCAAAATTTCCGGAGTTGAAAGAATGAACCTGTTGTTGAATTTGTTGGTGGCGGCGCAGATCCTGTCGGCGCTGGTGATGATCGGCCTGGTGCTGATCCAGCACGGCAAGGGTGCCGACATGGGCGCCTCGTTCGGCAGTGGCGCATCGGGCAGCCTGTTCGGTGCCACCGGCAGCGCCAACTTCCTGTCGCGCTCCACGGCAGTGTGCGCGGCGGTGTTCTTTATCTGCACGCTGACGCTTGCCTACACCTCCAACGACCGCTCCGGTGCATCGACCGGCAGCGTGCTGGACCGGCCGGCTTCCTCGGCACCTGCAGCGAGCGTGCCGGCCACCGGCGCGGCACTGATTCCTTCGGTGGCCAGCGCACCGGCTGCCGCTGCTGCCGGCGCTTCTGCCGTTGCCGTCCCCGCGGCGCCGGTCGTGCCCGCCGCACCGCCTGCATCTTCGGGTGCCGGGGCCGTTCCGGCCAAGTAAACACCGGCCGCAGCAACGCCGCGCAACAACGCCACGCAAGCACGCCACGCAAGCACGCCAACGCGCGTTGCTGCAGCGCAGCGCCCGAGGCGGTTTGCTGCACCTTTGTGGTTAGAATTCAAAGCTGTCCGGTGAGCCAATCCTCACGCAATCCGGGCTCGGCTCTGGTGTGCCGCCGACGTGGTGAAATTGGTAGACACGCTATCTTGAGGGGGTAGTGGCGAAAGCTGTGCGAGTTCGAGTCTCGCCGTCGGCACCAGGTATCGTCCTTGCTTGAAGCCTCGCCGGTTCGTCGTGAACCAGGGGGGCCAAATGTGGGTTGTGCGCGAATGTCGCGTCAACGTGCCGATCATGAATCTCGAACCCTACCTGCCCGTCATTCTGTTCATCCTCGTCGGTGTCGGGGTGGGCGTTGCACCGCAGGTGCTGGGCTTCCTGCTCGGGCCGCACCGGCCCGACGCGGCCAAGAACTCCCCTTACGAATGCGGCTTCGAGGCCTTCGAAGACGCCCGCATGAAGTTCGACGTGCGCTACTACCTCGTGGCCATCCTGTTCATCCTTTTCGACCTGGAAATCGCGTTCCTCTTCCCGTGGGCCGTGGCGCTGCACGAGATCGGCGCGACCGGCTTCTGGGCCATGATGATCTTCCTCGGCATCCTGGTCGTCGGCTTCGTGTATGAATGGCGAAAAGGCGCGCTGGACTGGGAATGACGGAATCGACAACCGCGGCAACGACGAAAGCAGGCCATGGGCATTGAAGGCGTACTGAAGGAAGGCTTCGTCACCACCAGCCTCGACACGGTCATCAACTGGTCCAAGACCGGTTCACTGTGGCCAATGACCTTCGGCCTGGCCTGTTGCGCGGTCGAAATGATGCATGCCGGCGCGGCGCGCTACGACATCGACCGCTTCGGCATGTTGTTCCGCCCCAGCCCGCGCCAGAGCGACCTGATGATCGTGGCCGGCACGTTGTGCAACAAGATGGCGCCGGCGCTGCGCAAGGTCTACGACCAGATGGCCGAGCCGCGCTGGGTGCTGAGCATGGGCTCGTGCGCCAACGGCGGCGGTTATTACCACTACAGCTATTCGGTCGTGCGCGGCTGCGACCGCATCGTGCCGGTCGACGTGTACGTGCCCGGCTGCCCGCCGACGGCAGAGGCGCTGCTCTACGGCATCCTGCAACTGCAGGCCAAGATCCGGCGTGAAACCACGATCGCGCGCTGAGCCCGGCCCATGAGCAAACTAGAAACCCTGCAAGCTGCGCTCGAAACCGTTCTCGCGGGCCGCCTCAAGGCCATGGTGACCGATCTGGGCGAGATCACGATCACCGTGAGCGCAGCCGACTACCTGTCGGTGGCGCTGACCTTGCGCGACCACGCGGACCTGCGCTTCGAACAACTGATCGACCTGTGCGGCGTCGACTACTCCGGCTACAAAGACCAGCCGTGGGAAGGCATGCGCTACGGCGTGGTGTCGCACCTGCTCTCGGTCAGCAAGAACTGGCGCGTCCGGCTGAAGGTGTTCTGCCCTGACGACGAGGTGCCCACGGTGGCCTCGCTGAACGATGTGTGGAGCTCGTGCAACTGGTTCGAGCGTGAGGCCTTCGACCTGTTCGGCATCATCTTCGAAGGCCACCTCGACCTGCGCCGCATCCTGACCGACTACGGCTTCATCGGCCACCCGTTCCGCAAGGACTTCCCGACCTCCGGCCACGTGGAAATGCGCTACGACCCCGAGAAGAAGCGCGTGATCTACCAGCCGGTGACGATCGAGCCGCGCGAGATCACGCCGCGCATCATTCGCGAAGACAACTACGGCGGAATGCACTGATCGCGCTTCATGGCTGACATCAAGAACTACACGCTCAACTTCGGACCGCAGCACCCGGCCGCGCACGGTGTGCTGCGCCTCGTGCTCGAGCTCGACGGCGAGGTGATCCAGCGTGCCGACCCGCACATCGGCCTGCTGCACCGCGCCACCGAGAAGCTGGCCGAAAGCAAGACCTACATCCAGTCGCTGCCCTACATGGACCGGCTCGACTACGTGTCGATGATGTGCAACGAGCACGCGTACTGCCTGGCGATCGAGAAGCTGATCGGCGTTGATGTGCCGGTGCGGGCCCAGTACATCCGCGTGATGTTCAGCGAGATCACGCGCATCCTGAACCACCTGCTGTGGATCGGCGCGCACGGGCTGGACTGCGGCGCGATGAACATCCTGATCTACGCGTTCCGCGAGCGCGAAGACCTGTTCGACATGTACGAGGCGGTCTCCGGCGCGCGCATGCACGCCGCCTACTTCCGCCCCGGCGGTGTGTACCGCGACCTGCCGGACACGATGCCGCAGTACAAGGCCTCGAAGATCCGCAACGCCAAGGCGATCGCCAAGCTCAACGAGAACCGCGAAGGTTCGGTGCTCGACTTCATCGACGATTTCTGCAAGCGCTTCCCGGCCAACGTCGACGACTACGAGACGCTGCTGACCGACAACCGCATCTGGAAGCAACGCACCGTGGGCATCGGCGTGGTCTCGCCCGAGCGCGCCCTGAACCTGGGCTTCACCGGCCCGATGCTGCGCGGCTCGGGCGTTCTGTGG
>JANOQS010000095.1:0-6324 GCA_031414975.1 Methylibium sp.
GTCACGATGGGCATGCCGGCGCTGGTGTACCGCTTCTACTTCCGCGCCCACAGCGTCAAGTCGCTCGAGCGCAACATCCTCGGTTTCGTCGGCATCGCGCCGGTGAACGAAACGCTGATCGGGTCGGTCGAGTCGATGGACGACAAGACGCGGCAGCGCTGGTTCGGGAAGATGAGGGCCTTGGGGCGGGAGGCGTTGTGAGCCTCAGCCGGTCACGTGACCGATGACTTCGCCGCTCACCCAGCCGGCATCTCGAACACCAGGCACGTCGTCGTGCCATGCGCGTACAGCTTGCCGTCGGGCCCGACGATGCGCGCTTCGGCGGTGGCCAGTTGGCGGCCGCAGTGGATGACGGTGCCGATGGCGCGCAGCGGGCCGGTCTTCATGGTCGCGGCGCGCACGATGTTGACGCTCAGCTCGGCCGTGGTGTAGCCGTGACCCGGAGGCATCATCGTGTGCACGGCGCAGCCGAGCGCCGAGTCGAGCAAGGTCGCGTACCAGCCGCCGTGCACGCCGCCCAGCGGGTTGTAGTGCTTCAGCTGCGGCGTGCCCTGGAACACGGCCTTGCCCTCTGCAATCTCGACGAGCGCGAAGTCCAGCGTGTCGGCAATGTGCGGGTAAGGCAGTTCACCGGCCAGCAATGCCTGCATGACTTGCAGCCCGGTCTTGCCGGCCACCTGCGCCGGTTTGACCATGCCGGGCTGGCCACCGCCGGCCAACATCTTGCTGCGCGCGGCTTCGAGTTGCTGGTTCCACTGGGCCAGGGTTTCGTCCGAGGTCATGAAAGCTTTCTCCAAAGATTGCATATGCAATGATTGTAGATACAATCGACAGTATGAACAAGCTCCGATCCACGCCGGTAGTTGCCGCGCAGCCGGCTGTGCAACCGCAGGGGTGCACCAACTTCAAGCTGCGCCAACTGGTGCGCCGCGTGGGCCAGCACTACGACCTGGAGATGGCGCGCATCGGGCTGAAGACCACGCAGTACTCGCTGCTGTCGCACGTGCTGAGGCTCGGGCCCATCCGCCCCGGCGAGCTGGCGCAGGCGATGACGATGGACGCCTCCACGCTGACGCGCAACCTCAAACCGCTGATCGCCGCTGGCTGGGTCGAGCTGCATGCGGGCGCGGACGGGCGCAGCCGCAGCGTCAGCATCACCCCGGCCGGGCGCGACAAGCGCATCGAAGCGCAGCGCCGCTGGCGCGTGGCGCAGGAGAGCATCAACGCGCTGCTCGGCGTGGAGCGCGTGGTGGCCTTGCATGCGCTGGTGGACGACTCGCTCGGCCTGCTGGCGCCTGTTTCTGTTGAACCTGTCGGAGAGAACGATGAGTGATGTTCGGCGTTGGGCCGTGTGGATCGTGCTGCTGGCGTCGGCCGGCGCGTTTGCGTTGACGATGGGGGCGCGCCAGACCATGGGCCTGTTCCTCAGTTCGCTGAACACGTCCACCGGCCTGGGGCTGGGCAGCATCAGCCTGGCATTCGCGTTCGGCCAGTTGTGGTGGGGCCTGACGCAGCCGTTCGCCGGCGCGATGGCCGACAAGGTGGGCGCCGGCCGCGTGGTGCTCACGGGGGTGCTGCTGGTGGCGCTGGGCACCTTCATCACGCCGTACATGACGAGCACCGCGGGGCTGATCTTCGCGATCGGCGTGTTGGCGGCCGGCGGCGCCGGCATGGCCGGCCCGGCCGTGCTGATGGCGGCGACGGCGCGGCTGATCCCGGCCGACAAGCGCGGCATGGCCACCGGGATCGTCAACGCCGGTGGTTCGTTCGGCCAGTTCCTGATGGCGCCGATTGCCGGTGCGCTGCTGGTGGCGCTGGGCTGGGTTTCGGCGATGCAGGTGATCGGGCTGCTGGTGCTGCTGGCCTTGCCGGCGGCCTGGGTGCTGAAGGGCAACTCGCGGCAGGCGGCTGGTGCTGCGGCTGGTGCTGCGGCTGTTCCGGCAAAGAGCGTCGGCACGATGGAGGCGATCCGAACCGCGCTCGCCAACCCGAGCTACGTGCTGCTGGCCGCGGGCTTTTTCGTCTGCGGCTTCCACGTCGCGTTCCTGGCCACGCACCTGCCGGGCGTGATCGCCGCCTGCGGGTTGCCGGTGCAGTACGGTGCGTGGTCGCTCGCGATCCTGGGCTTGTTCAACATCGTCGGCAGCATCGCGGTGGGTTGGGCGGTGGGGCGCTGGCGCATGAAGTCGCTGCTGTCGCTGATCTACGCGGTGCGCGCCGTGGCGGTGCTGGCCTTCCTGCTGGCGCCCAAGACCGGCACGGTGATGCTGGTGTTCGCCGCGGTGATGGGGCTGACCTACCTGTCCACCGTGCCGCCCACCGCCGGGCTGGTGGCCAAGTTCTTCGGCACCGGCAACATGGCCACCTTGTTCGGCATCGTGATGCTGACGCACCAGGTCGGCGGCTTCCTCGGTGCGTGGCTGGGTGGCAAGGTGTTCGAGGCGACCGGCAGCTACGACTGGATCTGGTACATCGACATCATGCTGGCGGTGGGGGCCACGCTGATCCACTTGCCGATTCGGGAAGCCAGGATTGCGCGGGTGGCTGCCGCATGAGTGCCGGCGCCACGATGGACCCGCGCACGCGGATGCTTTTGGAAGCGCCGATCGCGCCCACGTTGTTGCGCCTGGGCGCGCCGAACGTGCTGGTGATGCTGGCGCAGGCTGCCGTCGGGCTGATCGAGACCTACTTCGTCGGCAAGCTCGGCACCGACGCACTGGCCGGCATGGCGCTGGTTTTCCCGGTGGTGATGCTGATGCAGATGACTTCGGCCGGCGCGATGGGCGGCGGCATCGCCTCGGCCATCGCCCGCGCGCTCGGTGGGCAGCGCCGCGCCGACGCCGATGCGCTGGTGCTGCATGCCGGGTTGATCGCGCTGGCCTTCGGCGTGGCGTTCATGGTGGCCGTGCTCGGCGGCGGGCGCTGGTTGTACAGCCAGATGGGCGGCACCGGTGGCGCGCTGGACGCCGCGCTGACGTATTCGAACTGGGTCTTCGCCGGCGCGCTGCTGGTGTGGCTGTTCAACTCGCTGTCGGCGGTGATCCGCGGCACCGGCAACATGGCGGTGCCGGCCATCGTGACGGTGGCCGGCACGGTGGTGCTGATCCCGCTGTCGCCGTTGTTGATCTTCGGTTGGGGCCCCGTGCCAGGGCTGGGCATCGCCGGCGGCGCGGTGGCCCTGCTGGCCTTCTACCTGCTGGGCAGCGTGGCACTCGCCATCTACCTGTGGTCGGGCAAGAGCGTGCTGCGGCCGCGCCTGAGGGGCGTGCAGTTCCGCTGGCCGCTGTTCGCCGACATCCTGCGCGTCGGCCTGGTCGGCACCGTGTCCACGGTCGCGACCAACCTCGTCATCGGCGTCAGCACGGCGCTGGTCGGAGGTTTCGGCACCGCAGCGATTGCCGGGTACGGCACCGCGTCGCGGCTCGAATACCTGCTGGTGCCGCTGGTGTTCGGGCTGGGCGCGCCGCTGGTGGCGATGGTCGGCACCTGCATCGGCGCAGGCCAGCGCGAGCGCGCCTTGCGCGCGACGTGGACCGGCGCGGCGATCGTTTTCATCGTGACCGAGGCGATCGGCCTGTGGGCGGCGTTCTTTCCGCATGCCTGGCTGTCGCTCTTCAACAGCGACCCGGCGATGCTGGAAGCCGGCAGCCTGTACCTGCACGCGGTCGGGCCGGTGTACGGCTTCTTCGGGCTCGGGCTGATCCTCTACTTCGCGTCGCAAGGGGCCGGCAAGTTGCTGTGGCCGGTGATCGGCAACCTCGCGCGCTTGCTCGTGGCGGCGCTCGGCGGCTGGCTGGCGCTGCAATGGGGTGGTGGGCTGACGCAGGTGTTCATCGCCCAGGGGGTGGCGCTGGTGATCTACGGGCTGGTCAACGTGAGCGCGATTGCGGGCGGGGCGTGGTTCGGGCCACTGGCCTGGTCCTGGCGGCCGTCATGGCGGCTGAGGGGCACGCAATTGCCTTGAGCAGCACGGAGGTCTTGCAAGTCAGGTCGGCAAGCGGCCCTTCCACTCGGCAAACTCCAGCGGGCGCAAGCCGAATCGAATCGCGTTGCCTTCGTGCAGCGTGGTGAACTCGGCCTGCAACAGCGCCGCAAAGCGCGCGCGGTCGTCGGCCTCGACACTGTCTGGTGTGACCCGTGCAAGCGCACCTTCGTCCGGCGTCATGCCGCGCTGCACGATGGACTTGACGGCCGCGCCGAGTTCGAGCCGGTAGCGCAGTCGGAACGTGTCGGGCGGGGTCAGTTGGTGGCGCACCGCCACGTACTGCTGGCACGAGCGCTCGTAGGCCCAGACGAACACATCGTGCAGCAGGCCGATACGGTTGAGTTCGTAGACGCCGAGCGTGCCGTCCACGTAAGCCTGCGCCGGCACGTCGATGAACGAGAGCGGGCACAGGTTATGGCGCATCAGTGGAATGTTGGCCGCCAGCCGCGAGACGCGCTTGTTCACGTCTTCGAAGGGTTGCAGGTAAGGCAGGTGCACCATCAGGAAGAAGGCCTGCTCGAACGGGTCGGAAACCTCCGCAGCCATCGCCATGACGATGCCGAACAGCTCGTCGAGCCGCTGCGGCAGCGCGATTGGCCGGTACACACTGCCGCCGATCTCGACCGCACGCCGGCGCACCCGGCCGCCGGCCGTCGGGTCGCGCAGCAGGCCGTCGGACAGCAGTGCGTGCAGTGCGATCACGGTATCGGTATCGACCGCCACGCGCGCATCGCTCACCAGGTACTCGATGGCCGTCTTGTGGTTCAGGATCATCTGCGTTTCGAGCGCATCCTTGCCGGCCGCGGCCTGGCCGAATTCGATCAGCCGCTCGGTGTCGAGCCGGGTGTAGGTATTGCCTTCGAGTTTCGATGAGGCCCACGACAGGTCGATCAACAGCCGGTTCAGGATGTCGCGCGCAAACGTGCCGGCCGCAGCTGACGGGTCGACGTTCGAGCGGCCGAGCGCGTGCAATTGCGCGCGCAAGGGCTCTGGCAGGTAGGCCGTGTGGTTGGGTGAATAGGCTTCGAGCAAGGCAGTGTCGTAGGCAACCGGGGTGCGCTGTTCGAGCGGTCGGCGCACGCGCGCCTTGATGTCCTGGCCTTCGGCCGAGATCGGCACGTAGCGCTCGGCGCTGGACTGCAGGACGTCGGGCGCTTGGGTGATTGACGCGTTGGCGGTGATTGGCGCAACCCGGTAGCGCAGCGCCCTGCCTTCACGCGGCGCGACCAGCCGTTGCTGCCGCACAAGCGTGGCCAGCCGCCGCTGCAGCGTGCGGCGCGACATGCGCGGCAATGCAGCCGACAAGGCCTCCAGGCCAATGCCCTGCGAGTGCTTGGCAACCTCAAGCACCAGGTGGTTCAGTTCGTGGTCGGGAATGACTTTGGGCATCAAGATGGCCCGTTGTGGCGCGGAACCAGAGTATCGCGCCACTTAAAGTGGCGCACAACCGTCATTCGCGCCACAAAAGAGAGAGGTTTTGTGGCGCGAATTGGCCCGGCGCGAGTAGCCGCCGCGCTCTACCGCGTCTTCGCCACCCCGTCCGAAGCCGCCCCCACCTCCACCGGCTGGCTCCACCCCGCTCGCACACGCCGCTCGTCGGCCTCCTTGCGTTCCTGCGCGAACAGCTCCTCCAACTGCTGGCGCCCCTGCTTGGCGGCGGCAATCAGCTGGGCGCGGTCTTGCCAGAGCGGCAGCGTCTTCTCAAGCTGATCGATGTTGTGGCGCCGGAAGCGCAGGGCCAGGTTGCGCGCCTGGTGCGGCAACCAGCCCATCGCTTCGAGCGTGCTGCGGGCGCTCATCAGCGCCGAGTCGAAGGTCTCGCGTTCGATCAGGGTGACGCCCAGTTCGCGCAAGCGGTAGTAGTGCGTCACGTTGCGCGCGCGGGCGACGATGGTCAGTTGCGGGAAGTGCTCGCGCACCATCGCGGCCACGTCGACACTCTGCTCCACGTCGTCGATCGCCAGCACCAGCACCCGCGCCTTGTGCGCGCCGGCAGTGCGCATCAGGTCCAGCCGCGTCGCGTCGCCGTAGAAGGCCAGCCAGCCGAACTTGCGCAGCGCCTCGATCTGTTCGGCGTCGTGGTCCAGCACCGTTGGAGTGATGCCGTTGGCAAACAGCATGCGGCCGACGATCTGGCCGTAGCGGCCCAGGCCGGCAATGATCACCGGCGCGTCTTGCGGTTCGCTGATCTCGTCGAGCTTCTTCTGGCCGCGCGCGGCCAGGCGTGGCGCGAGCCAGCGGTCGGCGGCCACCAGCAGCAGCGGCGTCAGCAGCATCGAGATCGCCACCGCGGCGACCAGCAGCGACGAGGTGGCCGCGTCGATCACGTTCGCGCCCAG
>JANOQS010000096.1:0-3130 GCA_031414975.1 Methylibium sp.
AAGCGCCAGGCCAGGACCCCATCGCCGCCTTCGGTCCATTCGAGGATGTCGATGAACTGTTTCTTGATGAAATCCATCAGCGCCATGGTGAGTCCCTCCCAATGAATGTGGGGTCATGATAGTGGGGACTCGGCAGCCCGCAAAGCCGCCGAGGTGCGGCATACCGCACTAACATCCGCGGCGAATGCCCTTCCCACCCGGCCACGAAATGAACGACTTGCGAACCCCGTTGTCCCTGGCCATCGTCGGCGCCGGCCCGGTCGGCCTGGCGCTGGCGCTGCTGGCCGCCAAGGCGCTGCCCGGCGCGCGCATCACGCTGTTCGATGCGCGCCCCGAAGACAAGGATGTGTCGGGCGACCCGCGGACGCTCGCCCTGTCGCTGGGCAGCGTGCAGTTGCTGCAGCGCCTGGGGGCGTGGCGGGCCGACCTGGCGCAGCCGATCCTGGAAGTGCATGTGTCGCAACAGCCGCCCTCGGTCGGCGCGCTGCTGGGCGCGTGGCTGGGCGAGCCCGAGGTGCGCATCCGCGCGCTCGACGAGGGCGTGCCGATGCTGGGCGCGGTGCTGAGCTACGGCCACATCGTCGCGCCCTTGCAGCAGGCCTGGGTGGCGGCCCGACAGCGCGAGCCGCAGCGCCTGCTGAGCCGCTTCGGCGTTCCCGTGGCCGCGCTGAAGAACCTGGCCGGCGGCGTGGAAGTAGATGCCGGCATTGCCGATTCCTTCGACCTGGCGGTGGTGGCCGAAGGTGGTGTGTTCGCCGACCAGGCGCGCAAGGCGGTGACCCATGACTACGGGCAAACAGCCTGGGTCGGCCAGATAACGTTCGAAACCGACGCGGCGATGCCGCGCGCGCCGGGCGTCGCATTCGAACGCTTCACGCGCCACGGCCCGGCGGCACTGCTGCCGCTGAAGGACGGCCGGGCGGCGCTGGTGTGGTGCGTGTCGACCTTGGACGACCCGGTGCGCGAATTGAACGACGCCCAGCGCGCGGCGGTCCTGGGCAGCATCTTCCACTCCGCTGTCGGGCGCATCGCGTCGGTGTCACCGCTGAAGCAGTTTGCCCTCGGGCTGAATGCCGAACGCACGCTGACGCACGGCCGCACGGTGCGCATCGGCAACGCCGCGCAGACCTTGCACCCGGTGGCAGGCCAGGGCCTGAACCTGGGGCTGCGCGACGCCTACGAACTGGTGCATTCGCTGGCCCGCAACCCGGATGTGACGGCGGTACTGCGCAAGCTCGAATGGCAACGCGCCCCCGACCGCTGGGCGATGATCGCCGCCACCGACTTCCTGGCCCGCAGCTTCACCTGGAAGTTGCCCGGCGCCGGCGCCGCGCGCGGGCTCGGGCTGGCCGCGCTGCAGGCGCTCGGGCCGGTCAAGTCGGCACTGGCGCGGCAGATGATGTATGGCTCGCGTTGAGCGTCGACGGGCCCTGGTGTTGCTGGCTGCGGGGTGGGGAACCACGGCATCCGCTCAAACCCCGGGGCCGCCCGGAACCTCGCATGCAAGCGCCGGGGAAGCGGCGGCCCCGGGGGGCGGCAACATCCCGTTGCTGCGCGCCGAACCCACCCCCGACCCGGCACGCTGGGTCACTGTCTGGGTCGACCTGGACCTGCCCGAGCTCGCCAGCTTGCCACGCGAACAGCGCGCCGAACGGGCCGCCCTGCGCGCGAACGTCCTGGCGCAGCAGGATGCGGTGATGGCTCGCTTGCGTGAGCTGGGTGCGACAGAAGAGGCGCGCGTTCAACAGGTGCGCAATGCGCTGGCGGTGCGCTTGCCCGGTGCAGCGATCGAGACCGCACGCCACATCCCCGGCGTGCGCGGCGTGCGCACCGTTCGCCATGTTCGTCGCGAGCCCCCTAGTTCCAGGAATTAGGCGTAAGCCAGCTTGACGCTTCGCAAAGCGCCGGGGCAGCATGCTGTTCCGGCGACCACGCTGGGCTCATCCGCACGCGCGGCAACAACAACCTTCGGGGAACCCTTGCTCATGAAGCGTCTTGTCCGATATGCCCTTACCGGGGTCACATTTGCCGTGCTGGCGGCTTGCGGAGGGGGGTCCTCGCCACCTTCCGACGCTGGCGACTCCATCGCTCCGCTGGCTTCGGCCAGCAAGGCCAGCGTGGCAGACCGCCTCGCCGTGCCCGGTGGTGAGGTGCAATCGACGCTCGATGCGCGCCTGGCGCGTGCCAAGGGGCCGACCGACGTATGGGTCTCGTTGACCGATGATTCGGTCGCGGCGTACCGCGCCAACCAGTTGGTGGCGCTGGGTCAGGACATGCAGGCTCGGCCACTGGCCAGCGACGGCAAGATGCGCATCCTGAGCGCTGCCGAGCAGGCGCAGAAGGCGGCGTTGAATGCCCACCGCGCCACTCTGCGGGTGCAGCAAGACAGCCTGATGAGCCAGCTCAGCGGCATGGGCGCGGAGGAACTGGGGCGCGTGCAGATGGCCCACAACGCCGTGGCCGTGCGGGTCGACGCCTCGTCGCTCGAAGCGATCTCCAAACTGTCCGGCGTGCTGAAGGTGCGCCCGGTGATTCACTACGCGCTCGACCTCAACGAGACCGTGCCCTACATCGGCGGCAAGGCGGTGCAGGACAGCGGGCGCACCGGCGCCGGCGTCAGGGTTGCGGTGCTCGACTCGGGCATCGACTACACCCACAAGAATCTGGGCGGCGCCGGCACTGCGGCGGCCTATGCGGCAGCCTACGGCGCCAACACGGCCGACCCCAAGACCACCACGCTCGATGGCTTGTTTCCCACTGCCAAGGTGGTGGCCGGCTTCGACTTCGTCGGCGAAACGTGGACTCCCACGAGCGGCGTTCGCACCGAAGACCCGGATCCGATCGACTTTGAAGGCCACGGCACCCACGTGGCCGACATCATTGCCGGCAACGACGGCGGCACCCACCGCGGCGTGGCGCCCGGAGCCAAACTGGTGGCCGTCAAGGTCTGCAGCGCGATCTCGTCGTCGTGCAACGGCATTGCACTGCTCAAGGCCATGGACTTCGCCATCGACCCGAATGGCGATGGCGACACCAGCGACGCCGTCGATGTGATCAACATGTCGCTCGGTTCGAGCTACGGCCAGATCGAAGACGACCTGACGCTGGCGGCGACCAACGCCGTCAAGCT
>JANOQS010000097.1:0-1522 GCA_031414975.1 Methylibium sp.
GTCTTCCAGGCGGCTGGCGCCGACACGCACCTTGGCGCGTTGGGCACGCATGCCGGTGATCGCGAAGCGGTGCGCTTCGTCGCGGATCTGCGCCACCAGCATCAGCGCCGCCGAGTCCTTGCCGAGGTACACCTTGTCACGCCCATCGGCGAACACCAGTTCTTCCAGGCCGACCTTGCGGCCCTCGCCTTTTTCGACGCCGACGATGCGCCCGAGATCCAGGCCGAGCTCTTCGAACACCTCTCGGGCCATGCTCACCTGGCCGCGGCCGCCGTCGACCAGCACCAGGTCGGGCAAGCGCGCCGCACCGCCCACGCTGTCCTGTTCCTTCACTGCCTCGGCCAGCTTGGTATAGCGGCGCAGCAGCACCTGGCGCATCGCGGCGTAGTCGTCACCCGCGGTCACGCCGGTGATGTTGTAGCGCCGGTACTGGGCACTTTGCATCTTGTGCTCCTCGAACACCACGCACGACGCCTGTGTCGCTTCGCCGGCGGTGTGGCTGATGTCGAAACACTCGATGCGAAAGCGGTCCATGTCTTCTCCCCCCAAGTCGAGCGCCTCGACCAGCGCGCGCGTGCGGGCCTGCTGCGAGCCCTCTTCGGCCAGCAGCTGTGCCAGGCGCAGCCGGGCGCCCTTGATGCACATGTCGAGCCAGGCGCGGCGCGGTTCGCGCGGCTGGTGCTGGGCCGTCACCTTCACGCCGCCGTGCAGGCTCAGCGCATCGATCAGCGCGCGATCCACCGCGTGGCTCAACACCAGCAGTGGCGGCACGCCGCCGTCCAGGTAGTGCTGGGCGATGAAGGCTTCGAGCACCCGCACTTCGGGTGAAGCGGCCGTGTTCGTACCGTCGCCGTCTTCATCGTCGAGCGCGGTCGCGTCTTCGACGTGCTTCGGAAAGTACGGCCGGTCACCCAAGTGCCGGCCGCCGCGCACCATCGCGAGGTTCACGCAGGCGCGGCCGCCCTCCACCTTCACGGCCAGGATGTCGGCGTCCTTGGTCGTGACGCCGGTGTTGTCTTCCACCGCCTGCTGGTGCAGCACGCGCGACAAGGCACCGAGCTGGTTGCGGATCTCGGCCGCCTGCTCGAACTTCAACGCGTCGGCGTGCGCCATCATCTGCGCCTGCAGCGAGTCCATCAGCTCCTGCTGTTCGCCGAGCAGAAAACGTTCGGCGTTGGCCACGTCGCGCGCGTAGTCGTCCGCCGCGATGTGCTTCACGCACGGCGCCGAGCAGCGCTTGATCTGGTACAGCAGGCACGGCCGCGTGCGGTTGGCGAACACCGTATCTTCGCAGGTGCGCAGGCGGAACACCTTTTGCAGCATCTGGATCGACTCCTTCACCGCCCAGGCGTTCGGGTATGGGCCGAAGTAGCGGTGCTTCCGCTCAACCCGCGCTACAACATCCTGTTCCGCGACGATAAAAGCTACCCGTACCTGAAAATCACCGCGGCCCGTTCCTCCGCCGGTTCAGATGGCAGCGGCAGCCCTTCGGCCGCGAGCTTCCCGCGCATGGCCTACTACC
>JANOQS010000098.1:0-10798 GCA_031414975.1 Methylibium sp.
GACCTGCTCGTCCCGCTGCACGGCCCAATCCGCCGGCGGGATCAGCATCTGGTCTCGCTCCCGAAAACTCAGCGAGTGGTCCAGCCAGACGCTGCCCCGGCGCAGACTCTTGCGCATCGACAGCATCGTGCAGGCCTCGAACGCACGAAGCCCTGAACGTGGGTCCAGATCACGGACCAAACCATGCCAAGCTACGCCCACATCCGGTAAGGCCACCCCGTCCTTGAGTTCGGTCACGCCCTGGCGATGCAGCTCCGACCAGGCCTTCCACTGCTCGTAACCCGGATCGCCGGTGCGGCCGCCGAAGTCCAAATCCTTCAGCACCACCAGGCAGGCGCGCACGCGCCGGCTGTCCTCAGCCAACGCCTTCCGAACGAGGGACACGAAGCTGCCGCTGGCCGCATCGCCGAGTTCGGCGAGCAGTTCTCTGGCTTCCAGGACACGCGCCTGCCAGGTCTTGGATTCGTCGTGCAGGACGGATCGCGCCTTGGCCGCCTGCTGGATCAGGCCTGTCGTGCCGCGGACACGGTTTGACTGGGCCTTGTCCGCCGCCTCGCGGAACAGTTGCTGACTGCGCCGGCTGGTTTGCAGGAGGGCGACATCGGTGAGTTCGAGCAGGGTCACCCGCAGGAAGCAGACCAACTCGATCAGCTGGCGCGTTGGCTTGATCTGCCGCGTCTTCACGGGGCGCCTGGCCTGGACCTGACGGGCATAGGCCTGCTGCTTGGCCAGCGACACGGCGCTCAGGTTCCAGTCGTGGGCACCGAGCTCCTTCAGGTAGCGGACCTTGTCGATGGTCTCGGCCAGCGTGCTGGGGCCGTGACGCTTGGACGGCGTCTTGAGCCACTCCAGGTGCGTCGTGTCGGTGCCCGGCCGAGCGCTGTATGCGGCGTCGACCACTTTGTGGGCCGCTGCCGGTGGCACGGCGGCATTCACCGCAATGAGTATTTGCGCCTCCACCGATGCAAATGCGTCACGAGCCCAGTCCTGTAGACGGCGCGCTCCAGGGATCAGGATGCGCCGCGTGAACAGCCAGTGGCTCGCCGACTGGACCAGGTCATCGGCGTGGGAGGCGTCGGCAGCTTGGGCCAGCAGGGCCGTGGTCAGTGCAGCTTCGTCGTCGAGTTCAAGTTCGCGCAGGCCCAAGTAGTTCTTGGCCCAGAGCTGATGCTTGGAAAGCGTCTGCCGGCGCTTGTAGATCGACCGCAGGCTGGCGATGGACGGCGGCGACACGGCCAGTACCTGGGCAGTGTGTCGCAGGAGGTTTCGGGGCAGCACGTTGAAGCCGTCGAGCGAACGACCGGCCACACGCATGAACATGAGCATCAGCGCGGCGGGCAGGCGGTGGTCGCTGCGGAACTGCTCCCGGATGGCCGCCACGCCCGCCGACGCGAGCGTGAAGAACTGCTCCCGATCGAACTCACTCAGGCGAGGCGGCAAGGCCTCCTGGCCGACGAAGCGCAGGGCGAAGGCGGGCATGGCGTTGGGCAGCGGCAGGTGGGCGCTCAATGTACCGCCATGGCCGCCGGTCAACCCAGTCGGGCGCTCATCTTGCGGGGGTGGCGACCGCTGGAAATCCGCATGGATGCTGGGGTTCAGGCCAAAGCGCACCAATCTGCACGAAAAGTACGACTACCCCTAAACGGGCCCCTCGCCCCTCGCCCTTCGCTCTGCTGGCTACATCCCCGCGTAGTTCGGCCCACCGCCCCCTTCAGGCGTCACCCACACGATGTTCTGCTTCGGATCCTTGATGTCGCAGGTCTTGCAGTGCACGCAGTTCTGCGCGTTGATCTGCAGCCGGTCGCTGCCATCGGCGTTCTTCACGAACTCGTACACCCCGGCCGGGCAGTAGCGGCTTTCCGGCCCGGCGTAGGTCGCCAGGTTCACGCCCACGGGAATCGACGCATCCTTCAAGGTCAGGTGCGCCGGCTGCTGCTCTTCGTGGTTGGTGTTGCTGATGAACACGCTGCTGAGCCGGTCGAAGGTCAGCTTGCCATCGGGCTTGGGGTAGTCGATCTGCGGGCACTCGGCAGCCGGCTTCAGCTTGGCGTGGTCGGGCACGCGGTCACGGTCCACGGCGGCGCCTTGAAGCCCAGCTTGGGCAGCAGCCACAGCTCGATGCCGTTCATCACCGACGACAGATACAGCCCCTTCTTCATCCACTGCTTGGTGTTGCGCGACGCTTGCAGCTCCTCGTGCAGCCAGCTCTTCTCGAAGGCCAGCGGGTAGGCCTTCAACTCATCGTGGCGGCGGCCGTTGATGACCGCGTCGAAGGCGGCTTGTGCGGCAAGCATGCCGGTCTTCATCGCCGCGTGGCTGCCCTTGATGCGCGCGAAGTTCAGGTAGCCCGCATCGCAGCCGACCAGCGCACCGCCCGGGAACACCGTCTTGGGCAGGCTCATCAACCCGCCGCAGGTGATGGCGCGTGCGCCGTAGCCGATGCGCTTGGCGCCCACCAGGCAGGCGCTGATGGCGGGGTGCGTCTTCCAGCGCTGCATCTCCTCGAACGGGCTCAGCCACGGGTTGCTGTACTCGAGGCCGGTGATGAACCCAAGCGTGACCTTGTTGTCTTCCAGGTGGTAGAGGAAGCCGCCGCCGTAGGTGCTGGCATCCATTGGCCAGCCGAGCGTGTGCACCACGTGGCCGGGGCGCGCGAGGGCGGGGTCGATCTCCCACAGCTCCTTGATGCCGATCGCGTAGGTCTGCGGATCCTTGCCGGCGTCGAGCTTGAACTTCTCGATGAGCTGTTTGCCCAGGTGGCCGCGCGCGCCTTCGGCGAAGATCGTGTAGCGGCCATGCAGCTCCATGCCGAGCTGGAAGTTGTCGCCGGGCTCACCGTCCTTGCCGACGCCGAGGTTGCCGGTGGCCACGCCCTTGACCGAACCGTCGTCGTTGTACAGCACCTCGGCGGCCGCGAAGCCGGGGAAGATCTCCACGCCCTGGCTTTCAGCCTGCTGCCCCAGCCAGCGCACCACGTTGCCCAGGCTGACGATGTAGTTGCCTTCGTTGTGCAGCGACTTCGGAATCAGGGACTGCGGCGTGCTGATCTTGCCGCTGCGGCCGAGGAACAGCATTTCGTCGGCGGTGACGGCTTGCGTCAACGGCGCGCCGAGCTCTTTCCAGTTAGGGAACAGTTCAGTCAGCGCCCGCGGGTCCATGATCGCGCCACTCAAGATGTGCGCCCCCGGCTCGGAGCCTTTCTCGAGCACGACCACCGACAGTTCCTTGCCTTGCTCGGCCGCCAACTGCTTCAGGTGGATGGCCGTGGCCAGGCCGCCCGGGCCGGCGCCGATCACCACCACGTCGTACTCCATGGCCTCGCGCGGGCCGTATTTTTCGAGGATGGCGTCGGGGCTCATGGGCAGTTCCGGGGCGTGGGGACGCCGGATTGTATCGAGCGCCCTCGCTCGAAATGAACGCGCTCTCGCAGGACGTCAGGCAGACGTCAGCGCATGCCGAACGGCACTTTGGCGAACAGCTTGGCGTGCTCGCGCGGCGCGGCGCGACCGTACTGCGGCGGCGGTGCAATTTCGCCGCCGAGCTCGGCCGCGGCGAGCCAAACCCAGCGCGGGTTCCACAACATGCCGCGGCCGATGGCCACCATGTCGGCGCGTCCACTGGCGACGATGTCTTCGGCCAGGCGCGTCTCGGTGATCAGCCCGACGGCAATGCTCGGCAGCCCCGTCGCCTCGCGCACCGCTTGCGCAAAGTGGGCCTGGTAGCCGGGCCCGAGCGTGATCTTCTGTTCGCCCGAGATGCCGCCGGACGACGCATCGATCCAGTCGCAGCCGCGCGCCTTCAACTCTGTTGCCAGGCGCAAGGTCTGCGGCAGGGTCCAGCTGTCGCGCCCGGTGTGCTCCAGCCAGTCGCTGCTCGACACCCGCACGCCCAGCGGCTTGTGCGCCGGCCAGGCCTGGCGCACCGCGTCGAACACCGCGAGCGGCAGGCGCATGCGGTTCTCCAGCGAGCCGCCATAAGCGTCGGTGCGGTGGTTGGACACCGGCGACAGGAACTCGTGCAGCAGGTAGCCGTGCGCGCAGTGCAGCTCGATCGCGTCCAGCCCGAGGCGCTCGGCGCGCACGGTGGCGGCGGCGAACTGCTCGACCACGGCGTCGATGTCGGCCTGCGTCATCACGCGCGGTGCCGCTTCTTCGGGACGGTGCGGCAGCGCCGACGGCGCCATGCCGACCCAGCCGCCGTTCTCGGGCGCGATCAGCATGCCGCCGTTCCACGGCGCCGCGCTGGAAGCCTTGCGCCCGGCGTGCGCCAACTGGATGCCGATCGGCGTGTTGGCGTGCGGCCGGATTGCGCCCAGCACGCGCTTCAGCGCCGCCTCGTTGGCGTCGTTCCACAAGCCCAGGCAGCCCGGCGTGATGCGGCCATCTTCGGCAACCGCGGTGGCCTCGATCAGCACCAGGCCGGCGGCGCTCTGCGTCATGCTGCCGAGGTGCATCACGTGCCAGTCGGTCGCGCTGCCGCGATCGGCCGAGTACTGGCACATCGGCGAGACGATCACCCGGTTGGCCAGCGTGAGGTCGCGCAGGCTGAGAGGCTGGAACAGCGCAGAGGTCATGGTGGGGCGATACTTTCTGAAGGGGTGGCGAAGGAAGGTTGGCGGCGTGACCGAGGCCACGCGCACGGCGGCGGAATCGTTCGGGGCCGCGCAAGTGTCGTGCTATCTTGCCGCATGGCCGGCCAACCCGGTGCACGAGGGTCTTGCGGCAGCCGCCGCGTCGGCCCACCAAAGAAACAAGAGGAGAGATTTCATGAGCTACAACATCGATCTGTCGGGCCGCGTGGCCCTGGTCACCGGCGCGTCCAGCGGGCTGGGCGAGCAGTTCGCCAAGACCTTGGCCAAGGCCGGCGCGGCGGTGGTGCTGGCGGGCCGGCGCGTCGAGCGGCTGAAGACATTGCACGCCGAGATCGAGGCCGGTGGCGGCGACGCCCACGTGGTGCGGCTCGACGTGACTGACCACGACAGCATCAAGTCTGCCGTGGCGCACGCCGAGACCGAGGTCGGCACGATCGACATCCTGATCAACAACTCCGGCGTCAGCACCACGCAGAAGCTGGTGGACGTGACCGAGGACGACTACGACTTCGTCTTCGACACCAACACCAAGGGCGCCTTCTTCGTCGCGCAAGAGGTGGGCAAGCGCATGCTGGCGCGCGCCAAGGGTTCGGCGCCGGGCACGTTTACCGGCGGGCGCATCGTCAACATCGCGTCGATGGCGGGTGTGCGCGTGCTGTCGCAGATCGGCGTGTACAGCATGAGCAAGGCGGCGGTGATCCACATGACGCGCGCGATGGCGCTGGAGTGGGGCAAGTTCGGCATCAACGTGAACGCGCTGTGCCCCGGCTACATCGACACCGAGATCAACCACCAGCACTGGAAGACCGACGCCGGCAAGCGCCTGATCGACATGCTGCCGCGCAAACGCATCGGCCGGCCGCAAGATCTGGACTCGACGCTGATGATGCTGGTGGCCAACGAGAGCCACTTCATCAACGGCGCGGTGATCCAGGCCGACGATGGTTTTGCGATCTGAGCCGCTGCAGCGATGAGCCTGCGTCCGCTGTCGCTGCTGGAGGCCCGCGTGCTGGGCGTGTTGATCGAGAAGGCCCACACCGTGCCCGACAGCTACCCGCTGTCGCTGAACGCGCTGACGATGGGCTGCAACCAGAAGACCGCGCGCGACCCGGTGCTGAACGCCACCGACTCCGAGGTGCAGGTGACCGTCGATGCACTGAAGGCGCTGCACCTGGTGTTCGAGTCGAGCGGCTCGCGCGTTGCCCGTTACGAACACAACCTGGGGCGGGCACTGGCGCTGCCATCGCAGTCGGTCGCGCTACTCGCGGTGCTGATGCTGCGCGGGCCGCAGACCGGCTCTGAGCTGCGTACCAACTGCGACCGGCTGCACCGGTTTGCCGACCTGTCATCGGTCGAAGCTTTTCTCGACGAACTGGCCGCCCGCAGTAAAGAGAAGGGCGGCCCGCTGGTGCTCAAGCTTGCCCGGGCGCCAGGCTCGCGCGAGCCGCGCTGGGCGCAGTTGTTGGGCGGGCCCGTCGATGCGGCGGCGTTTGCCGTGTCGGCGCAGAGCGAAGACTTCGTCGCCGCGAGCGAACTCGCGGCGCTGAAGGCCCACCAGGCCGCGCTGCAGAACGAGGTCAACGAGTTGCGCGCGCTGATGGAGCGGCTTTATTCTGAACTCGGCGTGCAACGCTGATCGACCGCATGCAGAGATGGTGATCTTCCTGAAGCAGCTCGAATACCCGGGCGACATCCTGGCCAAACACTATGTGGCCGACCCGGGGCGGACCAGCTTCAATGCGGTCGTCACCTTGGAGCGCTGCGCGCGTTGGTCACGTGTCAACCGGCCAGCAGCTTCTGCACCAGCTCGGTGGTCGTCGCTGCACCGTACTTGCGCATCAGCCGGGTTCGGTAGACATCGACGGTGCGCGGGCTGATCAGCAGCCGCTTGCCGAGTTGCTTGCTCGTCAGGCCCTGAATCAGCAACGCCGCGATTTCGCGCTCGCGCGGCGTCAGCGCCACACCCACCGGGCGGCGTGACGACAGGTCTTCGAAGCTCCAGATGCCGGCGGCATGCGGCAACAGCGGGTCGATCGCGCGGCCCGACACGTGGCACCAGAACAGCTCGCCTTGCTTGGGGCCGCCCACCCGCTTCATCACGCGTTCGTCGGCATAGCCGCCGCGGCCATCCAGGCTGGCAGCAATGCGCGCTCCGGTGCGCTCGAATTCGGCCGGCGTCGGGTACAGCAATTCGAAGCTCTGGCCGATCAGCTCATCGCGCTGCGCGCCGAACATCTCGGCGAGTTGCTGGTTCACATCCACCATCAGGCGGTTGCGCGACAGCACCAGCCCGATCGGCGCCAGGTCGAACGCGGCGCGGTGGTCGAGCGGGGCCGCACCGGCACCAGCGTTCACAGCAGCGCGTAAGTGGTGGTCGCGTGCGCGGCCAGCTTGCCATCGGGCGTGGTGATGTCGACCTCGCCATAGCTCAGGGTCTTGCCATGGCGCAGCACCCGGCCAGTGACCGTCACGTGCGGCGTGCCGCGCGGCACCGGGCGCAGGAAGCTGGTTTGCAGTTGAACCGTGGTCACCGGCTTGAACTCGCCCATCTGCGCCACCAGCGCGAGCAGCATCCCCGTGTCGGCCGCGGCCAGCATCGCCTGGCCGCACAACACGCCGCCACCGTGCACCAGTGCCTCGTCCACTGGCATCAACATCGCCACCTCGCCCGGCGCGACCGAGGTGACCCGGAGGTTCAGCCGCTTGACGAAATCGGCCGCGACGCGGTCCAGGAATTGCTGGAGTTCGGAGGTGTCTGTCATGCTGCGGCTCCTGCTTAGGCGATTCTACGTAACGACCACCTAATGGCTTACGTAGTACGCTGCGGGCTGCAAACCCACCCGGAGATCTGCCCATGAAGAAGGTGTTTCCCAGCGCGGCGGCGGCCCTCAAGGACATCGTCCGCGACGGCCAGTTGATGGCGGTCGGCGGCTTTGGCCTCTGCGGCATCCCCGAGGCGCTGATCGCGGCGCTGCGCGACAGCGGCGTGAAGAACCTGACCGTGATCTCCAACAACGCCGGGGTCGACGGTTTCGGCCTGGGGCTGCTGCTGGAGACGCGCCAGATCAAGCGAATGATCTCGAGCTACGTTGGCGAGAACAAGGAGTTCGAGCGCCAGTACCTGGCCGGCGAGCTGGAGCTGGAGTTCACGCCACAAGGCACGCTGGCCGAAAAGCTGCGTGCCGGCGGCGCCGGCATCCCGGCCTTCTTCACGCGCACCGGCGTGGGCACCTTGGTGGCCGAGGGGAAGGAGTTGCGCGAGTTCGACGGGCAGACTTACGTGATGGAACGTTCGCTGGTGCCCGAGGTGTCGCTGGTCAAGGCCTGGAAGGCCGACCACTCGGGCAACCTGATCTTCCGCCGCACCGCGCGCAACTTCAACCCGGCGGCGGCGATGGCGGGCAAGATCACGGTCGTCGAAGTGGAAGAGATCGTGCCGACCGGCAGCTTCGATCCGGATGCTGTTCACCTGCCGGGCATCTATGTTCATCGGATCGTCTTGAATGCGACGCCGGAAAAGCGCATCGAGAAGCGCACCATCACCGAGAAAGCGGGAGTCTGAAATGGCCTGGACACACGATCAAATGGCCGCCCGCGCGGCGCACGAACTGCAAGACGGTTTCTACGTCAATCTCGGCATCGGCCTGCCCACCTTGGTGGCTAACCATGTGCGCAGCGACATCGAGGTCTGGCTGCAAAGCGAGAACGGCATGCTCGGCATCGGCCCGTTCCCGACCGAAGACGAGGTCGATGCCGACCTCATCAACGCGGGCAAGCAGACCGTCACGACCATCGCCGGCTCGTCGATCTTCGGCTCGGAGCAGTCGTTCGCGATGATCCGCGGCGGCAAGATCAACCTGAGCATCCTGGGCGCGATGCAGGTGAGCGAAAAGGGCGACCTGGCCAACTGGATGATCCCCGGCAAGATGGTCAAGGGCATGGGCGGCGCGATGGACCTGGTGGCCGGCGTGAAGCGCGTGCTGGTGCTGATGGAGCATGTGGCGAAGAAGAAGGACGGCAGCATCGACCTGAAGATCCTGCCCGCCTGCACCTTGCCGCTGACCGGGCTGGGCGTGGTCAACCGCATCATCACCGACCTCGCGGTGATGGACGTGACGCCGGAAGGGCTGAAGGTGGTCGAGATCGCGCCCGGCGTGACCGGCGAGGAGCTGCAGGCCAAGACCGGGGTGCCATTGCACTAGACGCGCTGCACTGAAGCACTGCCGACGGAGGCGCCGATGTTCATCCGCAACTGCTGGTACGTGATCGCCTGGGATCACGAGATCGGCGCCGATGCGCTGTTCAGCCGCATCGTGCTGGGCGAGCCGATCCTGGTGTACCGCACGTCAGGCGGCGGGCTCACCGCGATGGAAGACCGCTGCTGCCACCGCCTCGCGCCGCTGTCGGCCGGCCGCAAGGAAGGCGACTGCGTGCGCTGCGGCTACCACGGCCTGAAGTTCAACGCGGCCGGCCAGTGCGTCGAGGTGCCGGGGCTCGACCGTGTGCCCGAGAAAGCGCGCGTCAAGACCTACCCGCTGGCGGTGAAGAACAAGTGGGTGTTCGTCTGGATGGGCGCACCGGAGAAGGCAGACACCGCCTTGTTGCCCGACAACTTTTCGTGCGACCACCCCGACTGGCGCAACAAGCCGGGTTACCTGCACTACGACACCGACTACCAGCTCATCTGCGACAACCTGCTCGACTTCTCGCACCTGAGCTACGTGCACGAGAAGACGCTGGGCGGCAGCGCGGCGATCGCGCAGGCGCGTGCCGACATCGAGCCGGTGCCGCGCGGCATCCGCGTGACGCGGCGTGTGAAGAACGTGCCGGCGCCACCGTTCTACCAGCGCTTCCGCCAATTCGATACGCCGATCGACCGCTGGTTCATTTACGACTTTCTGCTGCCCGGCACCTTGCTGATGCACTCCGGCGGCAAGCCGGTGGGCGATGGTGGCAATGAAAACGAAGGCGACCTGCGCAACGCCGTGCAACTGCACAGCTGCCAGACCCTGACGCCGGAAACCGAACACAGCACGCATTACTTCTTCCAGCAGTCGCACCGCGCCGGCGAGGGCGACGAGCGCATCGTGCAGTCGATCTTCGACAGCCTGGTGGGCGCCTTCAACGAAGACCGCGACATGATCAGCGCGCAGGCGCGCAACCTGGCGCTCAGCCCCGGCGTGAAGATGATGCCGCTGGCGATGGACGCGGCGCTGATCCAGTTCCGCCGGCTGATCGACGAGCAGCTCGCGGCCGAGAAGGCGGGCTGACGACGCTGCGCTGGTTCAGCGCCCGGCCAGCGCCCGCGCCGCCTGGCTCACCAGGTCTGGCCCCTTGTAAATGAAGCCGGTGTAGATCTGCACCAGGTCGGCCCCTGCGGCGCGTTTGGCCAGCGCATCGGCCGCACTCATCACGCCGCCAACGCCGATGATCGGGAAGCCCGCGCCCAGCGCGGCGCGCAGTTGCGCGATCACCCGGTTGCTGGCCTCGAACACCGGCGCGCCCGACAGGCCGCCCACTTCATGGCCATGCGGCAGGTGCTTCACCGCGTCGCGCGCTGTCGTCGTGTTGGTCGCGATCACGCCGTCGATCGCGTTCTTCTTCAAGGTCGCGGCAATCACCGTGACCTGCGCTTCATCGAGATCGGGCGCAATCTTCACGAAGATCGGCACCGTGCGGCCATGTTGCTTCGCCAACTGCGCCTTGCGCTGCTGCACCGCGCCGAGCAGCGCATCGAGCGCCTCGTCGCTCTGCAGCGAGCGCAGGTTCTGCGTGTTCGGACTGGAGATGTTGACGGTCACGTAGTCCGCATGCGGGTACACGCCGTCCAGGCACAGCAGGTAGTCGTCCACCGCGCGCTCGATCGGCGTCGCGGCGTTCTTGCCGATGTTCAGGCCGAGGATGCCGCCGTTGCTCCGAAAGCGCGCGCGCTGCACGTTGGCGACGAAGGCGTCGAGCCCACCGTTGTTGAAGCCGAGCCGGTTGATCAGTGCCTGCGCTTCGACGAGCCGGAACATGCGCGGCTTCGGGTTGCCTGGCTGCGCCTTGGGTGTGACGGTGCCGACTTCGATGAAGCCGAAGCCCATCGCGCCCAGCCCGTCGATGCAGCGGCCGTTCTTGTCCAGCCCGGCCGCGAGGCCGACACGGTTCGGGAACTTCAGCCCTGCCACGGTCACCGGGTCGTCCACGCGCGGCTGCGCCACGCCG
>JANOQS010000099.1:0-10853 GCA_031414975.1 Methylibium sp.
CAAGCGCACACCGCGCTGGCCGACATCCACGAATCGATCGACGAACTGGCGTACTACCGCGAGCACTTCCTGGTGAAGTGATTCTTGTCGAATCAAATGCGCGGGGAAACCCGAAGCACGCTATACTCGTAGGCTCGCCACAAAAGACCGTGGCGTTTCGTTCATCCCCTCTGACCTCATCGAGTCATCCCGCAGCCACTCTGGTTGCGCGGCCTGTTCGAACCCCGTTTCGGGAATGGTTGGCGGCGATGCCGTCGCTTTGACTGTTCCCGAGACCCCGTGCCGACGTTCTGTTGCAAGAGCGGTGCGGGCTCGGACCTTCTTCCCAGCGACTGAACTGTCACCCGTTTTGGGGTGCCGGTGGCTTGGCGTGTGCCCGAACTGAAAACGGCACGCGCAAGGCACCGCTTTCGAAAGTGAAAAATGAGTTTCGATTCCCTGGGCCTGCAAGAAGCCCTGACCAAGGCCGTCACCAGCGCCGGTTATGAAGTTGCCACTGAAGTCCAGGACAAGGCGATCCCGCCCGCACTGGCCGGCGCCGACCTGATGGTGTCTTCGAGCACCGGCAGCGGCAAGACCGCGTCGTTCATCCTGCCCGCGCTGCAGCGGGTTCTGCTGGCCCGTGGCGACAACACCAAGCGGCGTGAAAAGGGCGTGGTCTACGGCCCGCGCATCCTGGTGCTCACGCCCACCCGCGAACTCGCGATGCAGGTCGCCAAGGCCGCCACGATCTACGGCCGCTTCGTGCAAGGCCTGCGCGTGGCCACCGTCGTCGGTGGCGTGCCCTACCCGGCGCAGATCGCCGCGCTGCGCGGCCCGCTGGACATCCTGATCTCGACCCCCGGCCGTCTGCTCGACCACCTGCAGACCGGCAAGTGCGTGCTCGAGAACGTCGAGATGCTGGTGCTCGACGAAGCCGACCGCATGCTCGACATGGGCTTCATCGACGACATCAATACGATTGCCGACCACGTGCCCGCCGCGCGCCAGACGGTGATGTACAGCGCCACCTTCGCCGGCCACGTGGGCCGCCTGGCCGCGAACCTGTTGCGCGACCCGCAGCGCATCGACATCTCGTCGCACACCGACACGCACGAGAACATCGAGCAGCGCCTGCACTGGGCCGACAACCACCACCACAAGAATGCGCTGCTGGACCACATCCTGACCCAGCGCGACATGGAGCAGGCGCTCGTCTTCACCAGCACACAGCGCGACGCCGACCAGTTGGCCGACCGCCTTGCCGAGCTGGGCCACCACGTGGCTTCGTTGCACGGCGGGCACCCGCAAGGGCGCCGCAACCGCGTGCTGCAGGGGCTGCGCAACAAGCAGTTGAAGATTCTCGTGGCGACCGATGTGGCCGCGCGCGGCATCGACGTGCCCAGCATCAGCCACGTCATCAACTACGGCTTGCCGATGAAGGCCGAGGACTACGTGCACCGCATCGGCCGCACCGGCCGCGCCGGCCGCAACGGCTTGGCGATCACCTTGGGCGAGCGCATGGACAGCGGCATGATCCGCCGCATCCAGCAGTTCACCACGCAGAACATTCCTGTTGCCACCATCGTCGGCCTGGAGCCCAAGAGCCCCGAGCCGAAGATGTACGCACCGCGGCCCGCGGGTGGTGCGCCGGCGCGCTTTGGCGGCAAGCCGAGCTTCGGCAAGAAGCCCTACGCCCCTCGGGGCGGTGAAGGTTTCGCGCCGCGCGGCGGTGAAGGCTACGCACCGCGGGGTGGCGACAGCCGCCCGCCGCGCGATCATTCGCCGTTCGACCGCAGCGCCGGCCATTTCGAGCCGCGTGCCCCGCACGGTGGCGATGCACCCCGCAGCCCGTTCGACCGCGCCAGCAAGCCGGCCGGCTTTGCGCCGCGCAAGCCGGGCGGCCCGGCAGGCAAGCCTGGCTTCAAGCCGGCACGCCCGCGGCCGGGTGGCTTCTCGCGCTGATTCACGCGCTGATTCACGCGCTGATGCCGCTGCGCCAACGAGGCGCGCACCATGAAAAAGGCCCGCTCGCGCGGGCCTTTTTTTCGTTCAACGGGTGCTCACATGCCGCCGACCAGGTAGCCCGCGGCGACGCGGCTGTCGGCCATGCCGCGCGCTGCGGCCACTTCCATGCGGACCTCGTCGCGCGTCTTCATCGAGACTGGCGCCTTGATCTCGGGGCCGGCGAAGTTGACGCTCATCGAGCCGGTGGTGTAGTGCTTGCGTGCTTCGGCCTGCACTTCGGCGCGGGTCAGCGTGGGCGATGCGGTGATCGGGAAATTCGTGACTTCGCTAGCCTGGGCGAAGGCCGAGGCAGACAGGGCGAGGGCGGCAAGGGTGATGCGGATGGTGCTCATGTCGGTACTCCTGGATGAAGGTTGAGGTAAGGCCGGTCACGAAAACGAGAAGATGCAACCGGCACCCTCAGCCATACGCAGGTCTTTCGCAAGTGGATGCAGGTCTGGCGCGCAGAAGCAGCGCAGAGGCAGCGCAGAATGCCTGGCATGACGGCCACCCGCACCGAGTCCGACAGCTTCGGCCCCATCGACGTCCCTGCCGATGCGCTGTGGGGCGCGCAGACGGCGCGCAGCCTGCACTTCTTCGCGATCGGCGAGCAGCGCATGCCCTTGCCCGTGGTGCATGCGCTGGCGCTCGTGAAATGGGCCGCGGCCTGCGTCAACCGCGATCTCGGTCTGCTCGATGCGGCGAAGGCCGATGCGATCGCCGCCGCCGCGGCGCGCGCGGCGCAAGGCGAGTTCGACGATCAGTTCCCGCTCTCGGTCTGGCAGACCGGCTCGGGCACGCAGAGCAACATGAACGTCAATGAGGTGGTGGCGGGCGTGGCCTCACGCGCGCTCGGTGGTGGCCTGGGTGCGCAGCGGCGTGTGCATCCGAACGACGACGTGAACCTGGGGCAATCGTCCAACGATGTGTTCCCGACCGCGATGCACGTCGCCACAGCATTGCAGGCGCAACATCGGCTGCTGCCGGCGCTAGACGGCCTGCGTGCCGCGCTGAATGCGAAGGCCCACGCCTGGGCCGGCGTCGTGAAGATCGGCCGCACGCACCTGCAAGACGCCACGCCGGTCACCTTGGGCCAGGAGTTCGGTGGCTTCGAGGCGCAGCTCGCGTTGTGCCAGGCCAGCATCCGCCAATCGCTGGTGCTGGTGCATTCGCTTGCGATCGGCGGCACCGCAGTGGGCACCGGGTTGAACACGCACCCCGAGTTCGGTTCACGCGTCGCGGCGCTGCTGGCTCAACACCTGAGCCTGCCGCTGGTGCAGGCGCCCAACCTGTTCGCCGCGATGGCCGGGCACGAGGCGCTGGTGGCGCTGCATGGCGGCTTGAAGATGCTGGCAATTGCCCTCACCAAGATCGGCGGCGACATCCGCCTGATGGGCAGCGGCCCGCGCGCCGGCCTGGGTGAGCTGCACCTGCCCGAAAACGAACCCGGCAGTTCCATCATGCCGGGCAAGGTCAACCCGACGCAGGTCGAGGCGCTGAGCATGGTGTGTGCGCAGGTGCTGGGGCACGACGCAGCGATCGGCTTCGCGGCGTCGCAAGGCCACTTCGAACTCAACGTCTACAAACCGCTGATCGCGCTGAACACGCTCGACAGCCTGCGCCTGCTGGCCGATGCGATGAACGGCTTTGCGCAGCACTGCGTGGCCGGGCTGCAGGTCAACGAAGCGCGCGTCGACGAACTGCTGCAACGATCGCTGATGCTCGTCACCGCGCTGGTGCCGCACATCGGCTACGACCGCGCGGCGCAGATCGCCAAGCACGCACAGCGGCAAGGCCTGTCGCTGCGCGACGCGGCGCTTGCGCTCGGGGCAGTGAGCGCCGAGCAGTTCGACGCCTGGGTGGACCCGCGCCGCATGCTCGGCCCGCACGAGGGACAGGCATGAACAGGAAGCATCTGCTCGCCTATGCCGCGACCGCCGCGCTGATGCTCGCGCTCGACGCGCTCTGGCTCGGGCTGGTCGCAACACCGCTCTACCAGCAAGGCATCGGCCACCTTATGGCAGCGTCGCCGCGGCTCGGCGTGGCCGCGCTGTTCTACGCCGTCTATCCCGTCGGCCTGCTGGTGTTTGCCGTGCTTCCCGCGGCCGACCGCCGCCATGCCGTGTTGAAGGGCGCGCTGTTCGGCTTTTTCGCCTACGCAACCTACGACCTGACGAACCTGGCCACCTTGAAGCAGTGGCCGGTCTGGCTTGCCGGGCTCGACATGGCGTGGGGCGCGCTGGTCAGCGCAGTGTCGGCAGTGGCCGGCAAAACCGCGATGGAGAGCGTCGGCCGCCCCTGACCTTGGTTGAGGCGGGGTGGACACAGGTTGATGCTGGTGCAGGGGTGCGCCGTTGCGGGGCACTGGGGCGCCAATTTGGCGATAAACCATCCTATTAACATCCAATTGGATGGTGCTAGGATGGCGAAATGAAATCCAAAGCACTTGCCGATTCCGAGAAGATCACCATCAACCTCGGTTTTGTCGACCTCGGCCAGATCGATCTGCTGGTGGTCGAGGGCTTTTACGGCAACCGCACCGACTTCATCCGCACCGCCATCCGCAACCACCTCGCCACCCATGCCGACGCGGTGAAGCAGGTGGTCGCGCGCAAGACGCTGGTGCTGGGCCTGCAGCACTTCAGCGCCGAGCAGTTGCGCGACGTGCAAGCGGCGCGCCAGACCTTGCAGATCCGCGTGCTGGGCCTGGCCACCATCGCTGACGACGTGAGCCCCGAATTGGCGCTGGCCACGATCGACTCCATCGATGTGCTGGGCGCGCTGCATGCCAGCCCCGCGGTGAAGGCCGCGCTGGCCGGTCGCCAACGTTGATCACCCGATTCCGACCTGAAGAAAACCGAATGAACGACTGCCTGCAAGACCTGATGCAAGAAGCCACCCGCCTGACGCGGGCCGGCCGCCTGAACGAAGCCACCGCCGTTCTGCAGCGCGCCATGAGAGGCGGCGACGCGGGCATTGAAGCGGCTCCCGCAGCCGCCATGGCCCCGGTGATTCAGGCCCTTCCGCGCCTTCCGGCGCCCCAGGCGGCGCCGTCACCCGCCCAGGCGGCGCCTTCACCCGCCCAGGCAGCGCGGTCAACCGCTCCTGCGGCGTTCGAACCCGGCCGCTTCACCCGCGCCACCCACACCCACGCCGGGCTGACGCTCGACTACAAGCTCTATGTGCCGCCGGGCCCGCAGGCTCACCCGCGGGCTCTGGTGGTGATGCTGCACGGCTGCAAACAAGACCCCGACGACTTTGCCGCCGGCACCGGCATGAACTTGCGCGCCGCCGAACAGGGCTTCATCGTGTTGTACCCGGCCCAGGCGCAAGGCGCCAACCCGGCCGCGTGCTGGAACTGGTTCAAGCCCAACCACCAGCAGCGCGGCCGCGGCGAGCCCGCTTTGATCGCGAACTTGACCCAGGCCGTGATCAAGGCGCATGGCGTGGACCCGCGCCGCGTGTACGTGGCCGGCCTGTCCGCCGGCGGCGCGATGGCGGCGGTGCTGGGCCAGGCCTACCCGGAGCTGTTTGCTGCAGTGGGTGTTCACTCCGGACTGCCTGTCGGCACGGCGCACGATGTGATGTCGGCCCTGGCCGTGATGAAGAGCGGCACGGCCACCGCACCCCTGCGCCGCGAAATGGGCATGCGCCAGGCGGCAGCCCCCAGGCCGGTGCCCACGATCGTGTTCCATGGCGACCAGGACACCACCGTGCACCCGCACAACGGCGAACAGATCGTCGCCGGGCTGCTGCGCGCGGAAGCGGGCATGACAGAAGGGGGCATAAAAGAAGCGGGCATGGCGCCGGTCGTCGAACAGGGCCTGTCCGACCAGGGGCGCCGGTTCACCCGCACCCTTCATCAAGACGCCCAGGGACGTGCGCGGGTCGAGCACTGGCAGCTTCACGGCGCCGGCCACGCCTGGTCGGGCGGCGACCGGAGCGGTTCGTACACCGACCCGAAAGGCCCCGATGCGACGCGCGAAATGCTGCGATTCTTCTTTCAGCACCTCAACTTAGGGGGGTGATGCGCGGCGCTGGCCCGGCCCGCCAAACGCCCCTCCCACGAGGGAAATCGACCCCAAGAATCGGGGCCAGCCGCGAAGGAAGTCTCGTTCCAGCACTCAACCGGGCTTCAAGCTTGCTTAGGGCCTGGGTGAACCCTTGGGCGCGGTGGAGCAAATGACATGTCGATCGAACAGTTCATCACGGTTCTGAAAGCGCGCTGGAAGCTGGCGCTGGCGGTGCAACTTCTGATCGTGCTGGGGGTGGTGGCCGTGAGCCTGCTGCTGCCGCGCCAGTACACGGCCACCGCATCGGTGCTGGTCGACGTGAAGACGCCCGACCCGCTTGCCGGCACCGGCGCCGGCACCAGCTTTGCCGGGCCGATGCTCAGCGCCCACATGGCCAACGAAGCGAACGTGATCCAGAGCGAGCGCGTGATGCTGCGCGCACTGGTCGACCTGCGCCTGATGGACGATGCCAGACAACGCACCAAGTGGCTCGACGAGACCGACGGGATCGGCGACTTTCCGGTCTGGCTGGCCGCGCGCCTGTCGAAAGACCTCGACATCAAGCCTTCGCGCGAAGGCAGCATCATGACCGTGCAGTACACCGCGCCCGACCGCGTGTTCGCCGCCGACATGGCCAACGCGGTCGTCCGGGCTTACATCGACACCACGCTGTCGCTGCGCGTCGATCCGGCGCGCAAGTTCAACCAGTTCTTCGACGAGCGCGCCAAGGGCGCGCGCGAGGCGCTCGAAGCCGCGCAACAGCGCCTGTCGGTGTTCCAGCAGGCCAAGGGCATCATCGCCAGCGACGAGCGGCTCGACGTCGAAAACGCGCGCCTGGCCGAACTCTCGTCGCAACTCGTCGCGCTGCAGGCGCTCGCGTCAGAGACGGCCAGCCGCGAGCGCGAGGCCGGGCGCAGTGTGGACAGCCTGCCCGAGGTCATCTCCAGCCCCTTGCTGGGCGAGTTGAACGCCTCGCTGGCACAACAGGAGTCGCGCCTGCTCGAACTCGAATCGCGCCTGCGCGAGCAGCACCCGCAGGTGATCGAGCTCAAGTCCAACATCGCGCAAACGCGTTCGCGCATTCGCGCCGAAAGCCAGCGTGTGGTGCGCGGCCTGGGCGTGGCCAACGATGTCAACCGCTCACGCGTGGGAACGGTGGCGGCCTCGCTCGACGCTCAGCGTGCCAAGCTGCTGCAGTTGAAGGGCCAGCGCGACGAAGCCGCGGTGCTGCAGCGCGACGTCGAAAGCGCCCGGCGCGCTTACGACTCGGCGCTCGCGCGCCTGTCGCAAAGCGATCTGGAAAGCCAGTTGAAGCAGACCAACGTGTCGAGCCTGAAGACGGCCAGCCCGCCGCCGCGGCCGTCGTCGCCCAAGACCTTGCTGAACACCGCGGTGGCGCTGGTGCTGGGCGCGCTGCTGGCCGCAGGCGCCGTGTTCGTGCGCGAGCTGGGCGACCGCCGCCTGCGCACCGCCCAAGACGTGATCGAAGGCCTGGGCCTGCCGATGCTGGGCGTGTTGCCGGCCAGCGCCGGCGCGTCGCAGCACGGCAGCCTGCGCGGCCGCGTGCTCGCCGGTTCGGGACCGCAAACTCTGCGATTGGGGACATCATGATGCGCGACCTGGAAGTCTCGCTGGCGAACGCGCTGTCGCCACTGGAAGAGGCGAACGAGAACATCGTGGTCGACCAGAGCATCGGCGACGTGCTGGTGCGGGCTCGCAAGCTCACGCTCAAACAGGTGAGCGACGTGAGCACCTACCAGCACCAGAACAACGTTCGCTTCGGCGACGCTGCGGTGGCGCTCGGGCTCATCAACAACGACGACGTGCTGTGGGCCCTGTCGCAGCAGTTCCACTACCCGTACGCGCTCGACACGAGCCAGCGCCACCGCGCCGAACTGATCGTCGCGTCCGACCCCTTCAGCGCCCAGGCCGAGGCGATTCGCGACCTGCGCAGCCAGTTGCTGATGGGCGTGCTGGGCGCCGACCAGCCGCGCCGCGCGCTCGCCATCGTCAGCCCCGACAAGGGCGACGGCAAGACCTTCTTCGCTGCCAACATGGCGGTCGCGCTGAGCCAGCTCGGCAGCCGCACCTTGCTGGTCGATGCCGACATGCGCACGCCGCGCCAGCACCAGGTGTTCGGCGTCGACAGCAGTTCCGGCCTGAGCGGCCTGCTGTCGGGCCGCACCGACACCGCGGTGAC
Organism: Methylibium sp.; assembly: GCA_031414975.1. GTDB lineage: Bacteria > Pseudomonadota > Gammaproteobacteria > Burkholderiales > Burkholderiaceae_C > LGRD01. The sequence continues at coordinate 8,200 of JANOQS010000099.1, forward strand.
GCGCACCGCCGACCTGCCCAGCCTGTTCGTGCTGCCGGTCGGCACCGTGCCACCGAACCCGCTCGAGCTGGTGCAGGGCGCGAACTTCCGCTTGCTGATGCAGGAATTCCTGAAGAAGTTCGACCATGTGCTGGTCGACACGCCCGCCGCGGTGCACGGCGCCGACGTGCGCGTGATCGCCGCCACCTGCGGCGCGGTACTGGCCATCGGGCGCCAGGGCAAGACCTCGATGAAATCGATGTCGGCACTGGTCGAGTCCCTGTCCAAGGGGCCGTCCGAGCTCGCCGGCATCGTGATGAACCAGCACTGAGCTGCCCCCTGCGCGGGCGGCGCCGGGCACTCGTGGTGCCGGGCCACCCCAGGCGGGTGCGGTGCCGGCTTGATGTCGGTGCTCAATCCAACTGAATTGACCGCATTTGCGGACATTTCCGGGCCTTTCCCGTGCGATTGATCACGGATTGGGACCCCCTCAAATTAGGGGGAAACCCTGGCACATGGCGTGCGTGGTGAAACACCGTGTGAAGCGTGTTTTCAAGGAGGTCACCATGAGCGTATCCGTGTACCTGGCCCAGGCGCTGGAGGTCCGTCGATCGGCCTTTGGCAGCGGCCCGTGGCTCGAGAGCCTGTCGATCTTTCTGAACCGTGTTGCAGCCCTGCTGATCCTGGTGGCGCTGAGCCCGGTGATGCTGCTGGTGGCCTGGTGGGTGCGTCAGCAGGACCACGGGCCGGTGTTGTTCGGCCATTACCGCGTCGGGCGCGACGGCCGCTTGTTCCGGTGCCTGAAGTTCCGCACCATGCGCATGAACGCCGCCGAGATGCTGGCCGAACTGCTGCAGAACGACCCCGCGGCGCGCGCCGAATGGGAGCGCGACCGCAAGCTCGGCAACGACCCGCGCGTCACCCCGATCGGCGATTTTTTGCGCCGCACCAGCCTCGATGAACTGCCGCAACTCGTGAACGTGCTGCGCGGCGAGATGGTGCTGGTCGGCCCGCGGCCGATCACCGTGGACGAGCTCACCAAGTACGGCCGCACCCGCTGGCACTACCTGTCGGTTCCGCCGGGCATCACCGGCCTGTGGCAGGTCAGCGGCCGCAGCGACACCACCTACGACGAGCGCGTGGCGCTCGACCGCACCTACGTGGAGACGCGCACGCCCTGGGGCGATCTGTACGTGCTGTTCAAGACGGTCAAGGTCGTGCTGCTGCGCGACGGCGCGCGTTGAGAGCCGCGTCTGCAGGGCCATCGACCATGAAGCGGCCGTTCGGCACGCTCTTGGCTTGGTTGGCCCAGCGCCTGCGCGGCCGCTCTGCCACCGATGCTGCCGGCGCCGCCAGGCTCGTTGACCTGGCGGCCGACTTTCGCGCGGCGCTGGCCGCACCGGGCGGCCAGGCCGGTGTGATGCCGGGCGAGGTCGGCCGCATCTTCTTCGAGACGCTGCCGAACACCGCGCGCCGGCCGCTGATCGTCACCAGCAGCAGTGTCGACCAGCCGCGCAGCGCGCTCACGTTTGCGCAACTGGCGGTGCTGCTGGGCGACGAAAGCCTGGGCCTGTCGTTCAACTGGATCGGCGCCACGGCCGCTGAATCGCGTGCCGCGCTGAAGGCCGCCAACGTGGGCGTGTTCGACGTGAAGAGCGAGCAGGAACGCGCGCAGCGCCTGGCCTGCGGCTGGGTCTACCTGGCCGCTGGCGACGCAGTGGGTTTTCTGCTCGAGGCGATGGCGCTCGGGCTGCCCTGCATCGCGCTGGACACGCCGGCCACGCGCCACGTGGTGCGGCACGGCGAGACCGGCTTTCTGTGCCGCAACAGCACCGAGGTGCGCCAGGCCATCGCCGAACTGGTCGATTCAGCCGAACTGCGCGAGCGGCTCGGCACCGCGGCGCGGCTCGACGTGCGGCAGCGCTTCGGCGCAGGCCGGGCCCGCGAGTCGGTGCGGTCGGCCTGCGCGCTGCCCACGGCGTGACGCTGTTGGAGGCGCTGGCCGGCGCGGTTCCTGCCTGCCAGGCGGTGGCGCAGCGCGAGCTGCCCCCGCCTCCGAGGGCCCCCTGCAGCGTGCCGCCCACGCCCACGCCCACGCTGCCCCGGCGCGTCGGGCCGGTCCCCTTGTCGGCGGCCCAGCAGCGCATGGTCTTCTGGCAGCAACTGGCCGGGGACACCTCGCTGTACAACGTTTCGGTGGGGCTCCGGCTGCGCGGGCCGCTCGACGTTCGGACCCTGCAGGAGAGCCTGGGCGACTTGCTGAACCGGCACGCCATTCTTCGCAGCCGCTGGCTTGTGCAGGACGGGCAGGTGTGGCAGCAGGTCGAGCCCGCCGAGGCTTGGCGACTGCAGCAGGTGCACCTCGGCGGCGCCGACGCCCCCGAGCGTGCCGCGCAAACCGAACGCTGGGCCCACAACGAAGACCGCCGGCCCTTCGATCTGACCCGCGAGCCGGCCATGCGCGCGGTGCTGCTGACGTGGGCGGCGGACGATCACCTGCTCATCTGGACCTTGCACCACAGCGTCTGCGACGGCTGGAGCATCGACGTGCTGCTCGGCGAGTTGTGCCAGCTCTACCTCGATCGCTCGCGGGGGCACGCGCCGAGCCTGCCGCCCCCTTTGCTGCACTACCTCGACCACGCAGCGGCCGAGCCCGCCCGGCTGGCCGGCCTGCG
>JANOQS010000100.1:0-6057 GCA_031414975.1 Methylibium sp.
GCACCAGGTCCGCCTCGGCAACGTAGGCGAGCGGGCGGATGACGACGTGCCGGCCGTCGTCGCTCACCAGCTTCGCCGGCATGCCCTTCATGCGGCCGCCGAAGAACATGTTCATGAACAGCGTTTGCAGCATGTCGTCGCGGTGGTGGCCCAGCGCAATCTTGGTGGCACCCAGTTCACTGGCCACCCGGTACAGGATGCCGCGCCGCAGCCGCGAGCACAGGCTGCACATCGTCTTGCCCTCTGGGATGAGGCGCTTGACGATCGAGTAGGTGTCTTGCGCCGCGATGTGGAAGGGCACGTCGCGGCTGGCCAGGTACTGCGGCAGCACGTGCTCGGGGAAGCCGGGTTGCTTCTGGTCGAGGTTGACGGCGACGATGTCGAAGTGGACCGGCGCGCGCTGGCGCATGCCGATCAGGATGTCGAGCAGCGCGTAACTGTCCTTGCCGCCGGAGACGCACACCATCACCTTGTCGCCGGCTTCGATCATGTTGAAGTCAGCGATCGCCTGGCCGACCAGCCGGTGCAGCCGCTTGGACAACTTGGCGATGCTGACCGGCAGGTCGGTGGCTGCTGGCGCTTCACCGAGTTCGATGTCAGGCATGGGACCCTCGCATCACGAACAACATCATGGGCAAGACGGCCCGGCGAAAGACAGAGCGCATCACAGGAACGGAAAATCCCGCTCCATGGGCCGCAAGTGATAACCGGCGTCCACCATCAGCGTGCTGCCCGTCAGCGCGGCGTTGCCGAGCACGAACGCCACGGCGTCGGCCACTTCGGCCGGCTGCACGGTGGCGCCGGTGAGCGACAGTGCGGCCATGCGTTGCAGCCGGGCTTCGTCGATCAGCTCGCTGTCCAGGGCCAAACCCGGCGCCACGCCAACCACGCGCAGGCTTGGCGCCAGCGCCTTGGCGAGCACGCGCGTCAGCATCTGCAGGCCGCTCTTGGACAGCGCGTAGGACAGGTAGTCCGGGTTCGGGTTCCACAGGCGTTGGTCGAGCATCAGCACCAGCGCCGCCCGCGCATTGCGGCTCTCCGCATGCGCGTGCAGCGCGCGCGCCAGCAGCACGGCCGAGCCGGTGTTGACGTTGGCGTGCGCGCTCAGCCCGGCATAGCTGAACGTGGCGACATCGTCGTAGAGGAACAGCGAGGCGTTGTGCACCACGGCGTCGAGGTGCCCGAAGGTCTTCAGCACCGCAGGCACCAGCGCGGCGGTGGCGGCTTCGTCGGCCAGGTCGGCCTGGAAAGAATGTGCGTTGGCGCCACAGCCGCGCAGTTCGGCCAGTGTTGTCGCGGCGGCGTCGGCCGAGTGTTTGAAGTGCAGCGCAATGTCGTGCCCGCGGCGGGCGAGCTCCAGCGCGATGACGCGACCCAGCCGTTGGGCGGCGCCGGTGACCAGGACGACAGGGCGAGGGGGCATGGTTCCTACAATGCAGCGATGCATCAAGAGCAAGGCGCCAGTGTATCGGCGGCACTGACGCGGCTGGTCCGCGAGGCGATTGCCCGCAACGGCGGCTGGTTGCCGTTCGACCACTTCATGGCGATGGCGCTCTACGCGCCGGGCCTGGGCTACTACGCCAACAGCAGCCGCCAGTTCGGGCCGATGCCGGCCTCGGGCAGCGACTTCGTGACGGCGCCCGAGTTGTCGCCGCTTTTCGGCCAGGCCCTGGCGCGCCAGGTGGCGCAGGCGCTGCAGGCCACCGGCACCGATGAGGTGTGGGAGTTCGGTGCGGGCTCCGGAGCGTTGGCGGCGCAGTTGCTCGGTGCGCTGGGCAGCAGCGTGCGGCGCTACGCCATCGTCGATCTTTCCGGCAGCCTGCGCGAGCGCCAGCGTGAACGCCTGCAGCCCTTTGCTGCGCAGTTGGCTTGGGTCGACAGCTTGCCCGAGCCGATGCAAGGCGTGGTGGTCGGCAACGAGGTGCTCGACGCGATGCCGGTGCAGTTGCTGCATTTTGGCGCCAAAGGCTGGGAAGAGCGCGGCGTGGTCGTTCACGGCGATGCGCTGGCTTGGGGCGACCGGCCGACGACGCTGTCCGCACCGTTCGAGGCCGCGCCGCCGATCGGCACCGTGACCGAAGTCCACCCGCAGGCCCAGGCCTTCATCGCGACGCTGGCCGACCGGCTGAGCCGCGGCGCAGCCTTTTTCATCGACTACGGATTCCCGGAGCGGGAGTACTACCACCCGCAACGCACCGGTGGCACGCTGATGTGCCACCGCGGGCACCGCGTCGATGCCGACCCGCTGGTGGACCTGGGTTTGAAGGACATCACCGCGCACGTCAACTTCAGCGGCATTGCGCTTGCAGCGCAGGATGCCGGGCTCGACGTGCTGGGCTACACCGGCCAGGCGCGCTTCCTGCTGAACTGCGGGGTGGGCGAGTTGTTGCTGGGGGTCGACGCGAGAATCGCCGCTCCGGCGCAGAAGCTGCTGATGGAGCATGAGATGGGCGAACTCTTCAAGGTCATCGGCTTCGCCAAGGGCGGCGAGTTCGACGCGCTGGGATTCTCCAGCGGCGACCGGTCGCACACGCTGTGATGCGTCGGCATCACTCGCGGGCGCCGACGTGATCCGTTGGCATCACCCAGAGGCGCCAACGTGATCCGTTGGCTCATCGTCATCTTCCTGGCGCTGCTGATCTTCGGCGGCTTGCACCGCTGGCTGGAGAAGATCGGCCTGGGCAGGCTGCCGGGCGACTTTCGCTTCAAGCTGTTCGGGCGCGAATTCTTCGTGCCGCTCACCAGCAGCGTGTTGCTGAGTTTTGTGGCGCTGCTGATTGCACAGATGTTCTAGTCCACTGAATCACTGAAATCCACTTCAATGATTCAGTTGACTAGCCGATGGGGCCGGCTAGTGCGTGATGGGCCACTCGTGCTGGCACTTCTTGCAACGCACCGTCAAACTGCTTCTGGAGCGGTCTTCGGTGACGAGGCTGAAGCGGCCGTAGGTGTCGCACTGCGTGCAGACGGCCTGGTTGGCCACCATCTCGGCATGGCTCAGCAGGTACAGATAGCGCCGCAGCGACCAGACACCGACCACTGCGAACAGGACCACCGCGCCAACGTCGATCAGCTGGTCCAGCGCAGGCGCAGTCTTGCTGAACACTTCGAAGGCCGCCAGCAGTCCGATGGTGCAAAGGAACAGCAACACCATGTGCGCGTGGCTGCTCATGAGCTCGCGCTCGTACCACTTGCGGAAGCTGTGTTTGCGCAGGCCATCGGGCAGTGTCATGAGGCTGCTCCTTGGCAGGACGAACGGCGCGTGGGTTCGGTCGTCCGCCCGCCAGCGAGACTCAGCGCAGTGTCTGCTTGGCCTGCGCCAGAAGGGTTGCGGCGTCGCTGACCTCGAACTTGCCTGGTGCTTCGACGTTGAGCGTCTTGACGACGCCGTCCACCACCAGCATCGAATAGCGGTTCGAGCGCAGGCCCATGCCGCGGGCGGCGAGGTCCAGCGTCAGGCCGGTGGCCTTGGCGAAGTCGGCGCTGCCGTCGGCCATCATGCGCACCTTGTCGGTGGTCTTCTGGTCGCGGCCCCAGGCGCCCATCACGAAGGCGTCGTTGACGGAAACGCACCAGATCTCATCGACACCGGCTGCCTTGAATGCGGCCGCGTTCTCGACGTACCCGGGCACATGCTTGGCCGAGCAGGTCGGCGTGTACGCGCCGGGCAGGGCGAAGATCGCCACGGTCTTGCCGGCGGTGATCTTGTCTACCGCAAAGCTGTTGGGGCCGAGCGAGCAGCCGTTACCTTCGATCTCGATGAATTCCTGCAGGGTGCCCGAGGGCAGCTTGTCGCCAACTTTCAGCATGTGCGTCTCCTGTTGAACGGTGGAATGGCAAAACGGCCGGACACCAGTATCCCAGCGTTCCGACCGTCGTGTTGCCGCGCCCTCGAAAAGGTCACGGCAGAGAGTCTGAATCTCAACTCAGACGAGGTTGCCCTTTTCGACCAGGCGGGTCACGACCCAGGCCTTGGTCTTGGAGATCGGACGGCTTTCAGCGATCTCGACCACGTCGCCGGTCTTGTACTCGTCCTTTTCGTCATGGGCGTGGTACTTGCTGGAACGGGCGACGATCTTGCCGTACAGCTCGTGCTTGGTGCGGCGCTCGATCAGCACCGTGACGGTCTTGCTGCGCTTGTCGCTCACGACCTTGCCCACCAGGGTGCGGGTGTTCTTGGCCTTGGCTTCGGTCGCCGGGGTGGCTTGCTCGCTCATCTCTTGTGTCACTTGGCGGCCTCTTTCTTCTTCTCGGCCAGCACGGTCTTGGCGCGGGCGATGTCGCGGCGGGTCTTGCCCAGCTGCGAATGGTTGGTCAGCTGCTGGGTGGCCTTTTGCATGCGCAGACCGAAGTGGGCCTTCAGCAGGTCACCGACTTCCTTTTGCAGGCCGGCAACGTCTTTCGAACGCAGTTCGGATGGTTTCATCTTGATTCTCCGATGGGTGCTGGCAGCGCGTCAGGCGCCGACCTGACGGGCCACGAACGTGGTGCGCAGCGGCAACTTGGCGGCCGCCAAGGTGAACGCTTCGCGGGCCAGTTGCTCGGGCACGCCGTTGATCTCGTACAGCACCTTGCCGGGCTGGATTTCGGCCACGTAGTACTCGGGGTTGCCCTTGCCGTTGCCCATGCGGACTTCGGCCGGCTTCTGCGAGATCGGCTTGTCCGGGAAGATGCGGATCCAGATGCGGCCGCCGCGCTTCACGTGGCGCGAGATGGCGCGACGTGCGGCTTCGATCTGGCGAGCGGTCAGGCGACCACGGTCGATCGCCTTCAGGCCGAAGTCGCCGAACGACACCTTGGCGCCACGGGTGGCGACGCCGGTGTTGCGGCCCTTCTGTTCCTTGCGGTATTTTCTGCGTGCAGGTTGCAGCATTCTTATTCTCCTTTGGCCTCTGGCGTGCCCGGGGGCACAGCCTTGCGCACACGCTTGACGGCGGGCGTCTTGGGCGCATCACCCGGCGTCGCCGGCTTGTCGGTTGCCGCGGCACCTACACCTGGCGTTGCGGACGGTGCCTGGCGCGGTGCACCCCGATCGAAACCACCGCCGCCCGGGCGGCCGCGGCCATCCGGAGCGCCAGGGCGTGCGGGGCGACGCGGACGGCGATCGTCCTCGATTTCGGGCTTCGCGGCAGGCGCCACTTCACCCTTGCCGAGGCGGTCGCCACGATAGACCCAGCACTTCACGCCGATCACGCCGTAGGTCGTCTTGGCTTCGGAGAAACCGTAGTCGATGTCGGCCTTCAGGGTGTGAAGCGGCACGCGGCCTTCGCGGTACCACTCGCAACGTGCGATTTCGATGCCGTTCAGGCGGCCCGACGACATGATCTTGATGCCCTGCGCGCCCAGACGCATCGCGTTCTGCATCGCACGCTTCATGGCGCGGCGGAACATGATGCGCTTTTCGAGCTGCTGGGTGATGCTGTCGGCGATCAGCTGCGCATCGATTTCGGGCTTGCGCACTTCTTCGATGTTCACGGCCACCGGCACACCCAGGCGGCGGGTCAGTTCGGCCTTGAGGTTCTCGATGTCCTCGCCCTTCTTGCCGATCACCACCCCCGGGCGCGCCGAGTAGATGGTGATGCGGGCGTTCTTGGCCGGGCGCTCGATCAGGATGCGCGAGACGGCGGCGCTCTTCAGGCGTGCTTTCAGGTACTCACGAACGCGCAGATCTTCGGCCAGCATCGTGGCGAAGTTCTTGTTCGATGCGTACCAGCGCGACGCCCAATTGCGTGTGACCTGCAACCGGAAGCCGGTCGGGTGAATCTTTTGTCCCATGGTCTTCTTGCGCCTTTAGTTGCCGACGGTCACAAAGATGTGGCAGGTGGGTTTGCTGATGCGGTTGCCGCGGCCCTTGGCCCGTGCGGAAAAGCGCTTCAGCGTGGCCGCCTGTTCGACGAAGATCGTCTTGACCTTCAGCTCGTCGATGTCGGCGCCGTCGTTGTGCTCGGCATTGGCGATCGCCGACTCGAGACACTTCTTGATGATGCCGGCCGCCTTCTTGGGCGTGAACGTCAGGATGTTGAGCGCCTGATCCACAGGCCTGCCGCGGACCATGTC
>JANOQS010000101.1:0-3211 GCA_031414975.1 Methylibium sp.
GGCGCCGGGCCAGCACGGTCGCGGCATGCCCGAGTTCGGCGCGGCTGTGCTCGCGCATCGCGCGGCGCAGGGCCACGTGGGCCGGCGCACGCCGCGCCTGTGCCAGGAACTGTTCGACGATCGACGTGAACCGCGGCGCCGGCAGCGCTGCCGCCGGGTCGGCCAGCAGCGTGCGGGCCGACGCGGTCAGCAAGGACGCCCGGCTCAACGGCAGCGCCGGTTGCGCCACCACCTGCTGCAGCAAGCCGGTGAGCTGATCGAGCAGGCCACGAACCGTCGCGGCGGACAGCCGGTCGGCGCGGTAGGCCACGCCCAGGCCGATGTCGCCCGGCCGGGCCTGGATGTACAGGCTCAACGCGAACTTCGGCGGTGGCGCAATGCGGATCTCCTCGCCCTCCAGGCCGGCCAGCGTCAAGCTGCCCTCCCAGCGCCCGAAGGCGTTGACGAGCACGTCGAAGAACGGCGGGTGTTCGGCGTCACGCGCGGGCGAGAGTTCGGCCACCAGGCGGTCGAACGGCACGCCCTGGTGGGCCCAGGCGTCCAGCGTGGTGCTGCGCACGCGCCGCAGCAGCTCGACGAAGCTCGGGTCACCGCTCAGGTCGGTGCGCAGTACCAGCGTGTTCAGCAGCAGCCCGACCACCGGCTCCAGCTCGGGCCGGTCGCGGCCGGCCACCGGCGTGCCCACTGCCACATCGTGCTGGCCGAAGCGGCGCATCAGCAGCAGCTTGAACGCGGCCAGCAGCACCATGAAGACGGTGGCGTTGTGGTGCCGGGCGAGGGTCTCGATGCCTTGCACCAGCGCGTGCGGCAGCGCCAGGGTTTCGAGCGGCTCGGGTTCGGGTTCGGCGGACGAAAGCAGCGCCTCGGCCGGCAGGCGCAGCGGCTCCAGCCCATGCAGTTGCTCGCGCCACCAGGCCAGCGAAGGATCGAGCTCGCCGCCCTGCAGGCGCGCCTGCTCGCGGAAAGCAATGTCGCGCCATTGCAGTGGCAGCGGTGCCAGCGCCGAAGCCTGTTGGTGGCGTTCGGCGTCGTACAGCGCCGCCAGCTCCTTCAGCAGGGTGTCGAGCGACCAGCCGTCGCAGACGATGTGGTGCACGACCAGCACGATCACCTGGTCCTGTTCGCCCAGGCGCACCACGCCGGCACGCGCCAACGGCGCCTGCGCCAGATCGAAAGGCTGCTGCGCGAACTGCGTCAGTGCGGTGTGCAGCGCATGCTCGTGGCGGGCCGCATCGTGCGCCGGCAGCTCGATGGTCTGCAACGGCCAGCGCGCGCCCGGCTGCGCCACCTGCGCCGGCACGCCGTCCTGTTCGACCACCCGGCTGTGCAGGCTGTCGTGGCGTTCGCACAGGCGCTGCAATGCGCGCTCCAGGGCCGCCAGGTCGAGCCGGCCGCGCAGCCGGGTCGCCTGGGCGATGTTGTAGTGCGGCGTGGCGTGTTCCTGCAAGCGCTCGGTGAACCACAGGCCCAGTTGCGCCGCCGTCAACGGCGCCGCGCCCGTGGCAGGGGCCCTGGCAAGGCCGGCAGGGGCCCTGGCAAGGCCGGCGCGGTCGGGCCGTGGGCTCTGCTCGGCCATCCAGGCGGCAAGCCGGGCCACCGTCGGCGCATCGAACAAGGCCCGCAGCGGGAGCTCGACCTCGAGCGCCCGGCGCAGGCGCGAGATCACCTGCATCGCCAGCAGCGAGTTCCCGCCCAGCTCGAAGAAGTTGTCGTGCACGCCGAACGCTTCGACCTGCAGCACCTCGCGCCAGACGTCCCAGGCGGTTTGCTCCAGCGGCGTGCGTGGGGCCACGGCCTCGGCCCCGCCGGTCGGCAGGGTCGGCGCCGGCAAGGCAGCACGGTCGATCTTGCCGTTGGCAAGCGTGGGCAGCGCGGGCAGCACGACGAATGCCGAGGGCACCAGCGCTTCGGCCAGTTGCCGCTTCAGGCCACGCTCGAGCTCGGCCGGGTCCAGGCTTGTGCCCACCACGTAGGCCACCAGTTGTTTCAGGCCCGACCGGTCTTCGCGCGCGAGCACGACGCCGTGCTGCACGCCCGGCTGCGCATTCAGCGCCGCCTCGACCTCGCCGAGCTCGACGCGGATGCCGCGGATCTTCACCTGCGAATCGGCCCGCCCCAGGTATTCGAGCTGCCCGTCGGGCCGCCAGCGCACCCAATCGCCGCTGCGGTACAGGCGCCCGGCCGGCGCGAAAGGGTCGGGCACGAAAAGTTCGGCGGTCAACTCGGGGCGGTTCAGGTAACCGCGCGCCAGACCGGCGCCGCCGATGTAGAGCTCGCCCGCCACGCCGACCGGCACCGGCTGCATGGCCGGACCGAGCACGTAGCACCGGGTGTTGGCGATCGGCCGACCGATGGGCACGGTGGCGGCGTTGCCGAAGTCGCCACGAGCAACACAATGGGTGGTGTCTCGCGTCGCTTCGGTCGGGCCGTAGAAGTTGCCCAGGGTCGCCTGCGGCAAGCGGCGCTGGAACTCGGCGGCCAGCTCGTGCCCCATCGGTTCACCGCCGCACATCACGTGGCGCAGATGCACGCAGCTTTCCAGGCCGGGCTCGTCGAGCAGCAGGCGCAACACCGACTGCACCATCGCCACCGTGGTGATGCGCTCGTCGCGCAGGGTCTGCGCCAGATAGCCGATGTCGCGGTGCCCACCCGGGCGGGCCAGCACGATGGTGGCACCGCTGAGCAGCGGCATGAAGAAGTCGGACACCGCCGCGTCGAAGGCGATCGTCGTCATCTGCAGGATGCGGTCGCCCCGCCCGATCTGAAGCGTGTCGCGCAGCCACAGTTCGTGGTTGCTCAGCGCGCGGTGCGGAATCATCACGCCCTTGGGGTTGCCGGTGGAGCCCGAGGTGTAGATCACATAGGCCAGGTCGTCGGGGCCGCTCGGGCACGCCGGGTTGGCGTCGTCGTGGGCGGGCAGCTGGGCCAGCAGGGTGTCCAGGCACAGCCGGCGGCTGGAGCCGGGCACGCGGTCGAGCAGGTGAGATTGCGTCAACACCACCGGCGCAGCGGTGTCGTCCAGCATGTGTGCCAGCCGCTCGGCCGGCAACTCGGGGTCCAGCGGCACGAACGCGCCACCGGCCTTGAGCACCGCCAGCAGGCCCACCACCAGCTCGATCGAACGCTCCAGGCAGACGCCGACCATGACATCCGGCCCGACGCCCAGGCGGCGCAGGTGGCGCGCCAGCCGGTTCGCGCTGGCGTTGAGCTC
>JANOQS010000102.1:0-6406 GCA_031414975.1 Methylibium sp.
ATTCGGCCTCGGCACATTCCGTCAGGCCGAGCTCGCCGCTGCTCAGCGCCAGCCAGGCCAGGCCGAGCACCTTGCCCTGGCGGACCAGCGACAGCAGCAGCGCGTCGCTCTTGTCGGCCAGCAACTCGGTGTCGGTGACGGTGCCGGGCGTGACGACCCTGACCACCTTGCGTTCGACCGGGCCTCTCTGGGGTGATCCTGCCGTGGCCACCTCGCCCACCTGCTCGCAGATGGCCACCGCCTCGCCCAACTTGATGAGCTTGGCGAGGTAAGCCTCCAGCGCGTGCACCGGCACGCCGGCCATCACCACCGGCTGGCCGCCGCTGGCACCGCGCGCGGTGAGGGTGATGTCGAGAAGCCGGTTCGCCTTGCGCGCGTCGTCGAAGAAGACCTCGTAGAAGTCGCCCATGCGGTAGAACACCAGCGTGTCGGGGAACTCGGCCTTGATACGCAGGTACTGCTGCATCATCGGCGTGTGTGTCGAGAGGTCGATCATTGTCACGGGTGGCTTTCCAACGGCAGTGCCCGGCATGTCAATCACCCGCGCCCAGGATGGCGACGATGTCCTGCCGATCGCCGAGCAGGCGGACGACATCAAGATGGTCTTCCGCCTCGAAGTACAGCCATTGCATCGGAAAGCCCGTGACCCGCCACGACCTCAAGCCCGTGATTTCGCACAGCAGCCCCAGGCGGGGCGAGCCGATCGCAGGCATTCGCTGAACTGGCTCGAGCGCTGCAACGGCGGCGTCGAACAGACGCTCGCCCAAATCGACGCCACCCACAGTCGCATAGTGCCTGGTGGCCTCCATCAGGTCGGCCTCGGCTTGCGGGCGCAGCCGGGCCGGCTTCAACGCAGGTCGCCCAGGGCTTGCTTCTTGAGCTGCGCGGCCCGTCTGGGCGTGAGCACCCGAGCGGTGCCCGAGTTGAGGCCCTCCTCGATCAACTTGCGAAGGCGCTTCTTGGCTTGATCTTCCTGGTCGCGCCGGATCAGTTCACGCAGGTATTCGCTGGTGTTTCCGTACTGGCCGGATCGCACACGCTGGTCGACGTAGCTGCGCATGGCCTCGGGGAGGGCAAAGCTCATGGTGTTGGTGCTCATGGCCGGAATGATCCGCAGACTATCAATAGTTGTCAAGATTGTCGTCAGAACGGGGCGTCGTCGGCCTTGGGTTCTGCAGCCTTGCGCACGCGCACTGCCTTCCTTGCAGGTTCTGCAGGGGCGGCGACGGTGGCAGCAAGTGCCGCTTCAGGGCTGAGCGCCGCCGGCGCTGGCGCCGTGGACGCCGCCGCGGGCTCGGCCTCGTCCTTGATCACGCGGGTAAACGGCGCCAGCAGCGGCACCAGTTGCCCGTAGATCTTCGGGTTGCCGGCCACCACCTCGCGCTGGTACAGAAAGTCGGCTTCGCCGGTGAAGTTGCCGATCAGGCCACCCGCCTCGGTGATCAGCAGCGAGCCGGCCGCAATGTCCCAGGGGCTCAGGCCGGTCTCGAAGAAGCCGTCGCAGAAGCCTGCCGCCACGTAGCACAGGTCCAGCGCCGCGGCACCCGGGCGGCGCAGGCCGGCGCACAGCGGCATCAGCGTTTCGAGCATCTTCAGGTAGCGCTGGAAGTTGTCGCCCTTGCGGAACGGGAACCCGGTGCTGACCAGGCACTCGGCCAGGCGCACGCGCTTGGACACGCGCAGGCGTTTGTCGTTGAGGAACGCGCCGCGGCCCTTGGAGGCATAGAACAGGTCGTTGCGCGTCGGGTCGTACACCACCGCCTGCTGCACCTGGCCGCGATACGCCAGCGCGATCGACACCGCGTAGACCGGGAAGCCGTGGATGAAGTTGGTGGTGCCGTCCAGCGGGTCGATGATCCAGACGTAGTCGCTGTCTTTCGCGCCATGCGCGCGGCCCGACTCTTCGGCCAGGATGCCGTGGCCCGGGTAGGCGCCGAGCAAGGTCTCGATGATGATGGCCTCGGCCGCGTGGTCCACCTCGGTCACGAAGTCGTTCGGTGCCTTGGTGTTGACCTTCAACAGGTCCAGGTCCATCGAGGCCCGGTTGATGATCGCCCCGGCAGCGCGGGCCGCCTTGATGGCGGTGTTGAGCATGGGGTGGAGCGCTTGCGACATGGGGCGACCTTGGGTGGGCAGGGACTGGCGGGGGGAAAGAGCGGCACGAGGGAACCGGGGCAGGCCCGGGCCGGTGCGGATAATCGCGATTTTAGCCGGCCCGGTTTCACGCCCCGATGCACGCCCCCGACCCTACACGCTTCGTCCTGATGGGCACCAGCCACCCCGGCAACGTGGGCGCCGCCGCGCGCGCGATGAAGGTGATGGGCTTTGCCGACCTGGTGCTGGTGGCGCCGCGTTTTGCCGACGTGCTAACGCAACCCGAGACCCTGGCGATGGCCAGCGGCGCGACCGATGTGCTCGAGCGCGCCCGCGTCGTGCCGACCCTGACCGACGCGCTGGCCGGAATCAGCTTCGCCTGCGCCACCGCGATGACCCCGCGCGACTTCGGCCCACCCACGCACGCGCCGCGCGAACTGTTCGCGACGCTGAAGGACAGCAGCCACGGTGTCGCGTTCGTTTTCGGCTCCGAGCGCTTCGGCATGAGCAACGACGACGTGTACCGCTGCCACGCCTGTCTGAGCATCCCGACCGATCCCGGCTACGGCTCGCTGAACCTGGCGCAGGCGGTTCAGTTGATTGCGTATGACTGGCGCCAGGCCTTGGGCGGGTTCGGCGTGGTGCCGCGCACGGCAGCACGTCAATGGGCCGATGCGGTGGCGGTCGAAGGTCTGCTGGAACACTGGCACCAAACGCTGGTCGAGATCGGGTTTCTGGACCCTGAGGTACCGAGGAAGTTGATGCCGAGGTTGAATCAGCTTGTGAACCGTGCCGAGCTGACGCGGGAGGAAGTACACATCCTGCGCGGTGTGGCGCGCGCCATGAGCGCAGTCGAGGCAAAGAAGTGACTCGCGTCGACGTCGTCCACCCTACCTATTGCTGATTGAACCTCAGGCGAACTGCACTAAGCTCAAGGCGCCACCGTCGTCGCGCTGTCTTGCCACGGTGATGGTTGTTCGGCATGATTTCCCACCCCAACCGAAGAGATGACCATGAACAAGAAGATGCTGCTCGCCGTGCTGTCCGCCGTCTTGCTGACGAGTTGCTCAATTTTTGGCGGGAAGGACGATGGCAAAGGCGTCAACCAGACCACTCCTCCGGTATCGGTGGTGAATGGCCAGATCGTTGCTCCCAGCGCGCTTGTCTTCACCAAGGCCCAGCCCGTCACCGTTACGTGGCAGTTGCCGGCGGGGTCCAAGGCCAGGTTCCCCGAGAACGGCATCGTCATCGAAGGCAGGCTTCTGGACGAGGTGATCAGGGGCGACAAGGTCAGCGTCGTTCTGGATACTCGGCAAACCGAGATCGTCGAGTGCCGCCGCGGCAAGGATGGCTTGGAGTTCAGCTGCCTGAACAAGCACACGAAGCCTGGAATCTACAAGTACACGATCAGGGTGATTGATGAGAATCAGAAGACCATCGTGCTTGATCCGAGCGTGCTGAATATGTGATTCATCATTCTTTTCGTGCGCCGGCGCTCATCAGCCAGGAGCGCGCGTAAGACAGCGCTTCTTCGGGAGTCCCTGCACAACCTTCGGCCTCCATGGCCTCAAATGGCTTTGCGCCTAGCGCTAGTCTGCTACGGGTGATAAACGGGGCCAGGAACGCTTCGTCGGCTGGGTCACGTTGCAAGCCCGTCTTGGCGATGAGAGCCTCAGCCGCGCCGTAGAAGCGGGCGGCTTGTGGCCAGTCTTCCTTCGCAGCTGCCAGGCCAGCGCACACCTCCAGTGCGCTTTGCGCCGCTGGCTTCGACCCAATCTCGTCTGCGATTGCTAGCACCTCCAGCAACATCGGGGGCACTGCGTCCTCGGAGGAGCGGGTGATTGACACCATGGCAAGATTGAGAAGACCGATGGCAATGAGCTCCTGATCGCCAAGTTCGCGCCCCTGCGCAATCACGCTCTCGTACAAAGGCTGTGCAGAGTCGAATCGACCCTCCATTCGGTGGAGCATTGCGAGTGCGTTTTGTGCCGCCGCGAGTTCTCGCTGATTGCCCAGCTCGCCGGCCAAGTTAACGGCCTCTTCCAAATGCCGGCGCGCGGCTTGGAGATCACCCTCGCCCAAGCAGGCCATCCCAAGCGGCTGCAGCACGCCCGCAATCCACTGGGTATTCCCAGTTTCACGCGCGATGGACAAGCTTTCCGCGAGTAGGTTTATTGCCTCGCCATAGCGCCCAGTGAAATAGCAGAACTGGCCCGCACCAAATAGTGCCCGGCAGCGGGCATCATCGCGCCTCTGCAGGCCCGCACGACCAAGCAGCTCAACCGCTACTTGGTGACCTAGCATCATTAGCCCGCGATTCTTCCAGTACGGTCGCAAGGCATGCACCAGCCGCAAGGCCATATCCGTGCCGCCGTCGGCATGCTCGCTCCACGAATGAGCCGAGAGCAGGTTCTCGCGTTCAAGGTCCAGTCGCGCGAGCCAGGTTCCTTGCTCAGGCCCCGCAAGCTCCGGCCTCGCTGTCTCTGCAAACGTCAAGTAGAAGCCGAGATGCCGAGTGCAGGTCGCGCCAACCTCACCAGCTTCGATCATCCGCTCCTGCGCGTAGTGGCGGACGGTGTCGAGCATCCGGTAGCGCTCGCCGCCGAGCTCCATCACGACCAGCGACTTTTCCACCAGTCTGGTCAGCAGATCCAGAACGTCGGGCGGTTCGACTGCACCGCCGCTGCCCACTGCCTCGACCGCCTCCAGCGTCCACCCCCCCGCGAACACCGACAGTCGCTGGAACAGCAGCCGCTCGGGTGCCGGCAGCAAGTCGTAGCTCCAGTCGATCAATGCCCGCAAGGTGCGCTGGCGCGGCAGCACGGTCTTGTCGCCGGTCACCAGCAGGCGGAAGCGGTCGTTCAGCCGCGCCGAGATCACCTCGACCGACAGGGCACGCGTGCGTGCCGCGGCAAGCTCGATGGCGAGTGGGATACCGTCGAGTCGGTGGCAGATGTCGGCCACCGCAGGCGCGTTCTTCTCGGTCACGCGGAAGGCCGGCTGGGCGGCGGTGGCGCGGTCGATGAACAGGCGCACGGCTTCGTGCTGCGCCAGCTCGGCCAGCGTCACCTTCGTGTTCGGTCCCGGCGCCGACAAGGTGGGCACGTGGTAGGCCGTCTCGCCGGCAATCTGGAGCGGGTCGCGGCTGGAGGCCAGCACCTTCAGTCGCGATCCAGCCTGCAGCAATTGTTTGGCGAGTTCGGCGCAGGCATTCACGACGTGCTCGCAGTTGTCCAGGATGACCAGGAGCTCGCGGTCGCGTACGAACTTGACCAGCGCGTCGACCACCGGCCGGCCGGTTTCTTCCTTCACACCCAGCACAGACGCGACCGCCTGCGGCACCAGCTGCGGGTCGGACAACGGCGCCAGCTCGACCAGCCACACGCCGTCTGAATAACCGTCCATCACCTCGGCGCCCAACTGCACCGACAGACGTGACTTGCCGATGCCGCCCATGCCCAATAAGGTCACCAGCCGGTTCGTGGCCAGCATCGCCTTGACCTCGGCCGCCTCGCGCTCGCGGCCGATGAACGAGTTCAGCTGTTGCGCCAGGTTGTTCGGCGTGGCTTCGAGCGAGCGCAGCGGCGGGAAGTCGGCGCGCAGCTTCGGGTGCAGCAACTGATAGACATGCTCCGGGCTGCTCAGGTCGCGCAGGCGCACGCGGCCCAGGTCGCGCAGGCTCACGCCAGCGGGCAGGGCGGTGCCCACGCGGTCGGCGACGGCGCGCGACAGCAGCGTCTGCCCGCCGTGCGCCACGCTCATCACGCGGGCGGCGCGGTTGACCTCGGGGCCGTAGAAATCGTTGTCGCGCTTCTGGTGCGTGCCGGCGTGCAGGCCGCAGCGCACGCTCAGCGCCAGGCCGTCGGTGGCGCCGGGGTCGGCCAGCGCGAGTTGCATCTGCAGCGCGGCGTTCAAGGCGTCGGCTGCGTCGTCGAAGGCGGCGTGGATGCCGTCGCCAGTGGACTTGACGACCTTGCCGCGGTGTTCGATGACGGCCGCGCGCGCAATCGCATCGTGGCGCGCCAGCGCCGGCTGCATTCGCTCGGGCATTTGCTCCCACAGGCGGGTGCTGCCCTCGATGTCGGAGAAGAGAAAGGTGGTGGCTGCAGGCGCGTCGGACACGAGGAGGCTTTCGCGGCGTTGGGTGCCGCCCGTCACAGCCCGCTACTGTACCGAAGCAGCGCCCTCGCGCGGGCATGGGAACGCGCGCGTGCGCTGTGCGTGCGCAAGGCGCCGCCGCTACACTGTTTTCCCGACCAGCGGACGCCACCATCATGTTCCAGCGCCTTCGAGAAGACATTGCCTGCATCCT
>JANOQS010000103.1:0-16304 GCA_031414975.1 Methylibium sp.
CTCGGTACCGACTATGTCTACCCGCGCACCACCAACAAGATCCTGCGCGCCTTCCTGCACAGCAAGGGCGTGAAGGACGCTGACATCGACGAGAAGTACACCCCGTTCGGGCACAGTGACTACCAGACCATCGTCGCCGACATCAAGAAGTTCGCTGCCGGCGGCAAGACCGCGGTGGTCTCGACCATCAACGGCGACTCGAACGTGCCCTTCTACAAGGAACTGGGCAATGCCGGCCTGAAGGCCAAGGACGTGCCGGTGGTGGCGTTCTCGGTCGGTGAGGAAGAGCAGCGCGGCGTCGACACCAAGCCGCTGGTGGGCCACCTGGCGGCGTGGAACTACTTCCAGTCGATCAAGGCCCCGGCGAACACCGAGTTCATCAAGAAGTGGAGCGATTACGCCAAGGCCAAGGGCATCGCCGGCCACAAGGACAAGCCGCTGACGAACGACCCGATGGAAGCCACCTACATCGGCTTCAACATGTGGGCGCAGGCGGTCAAGAAGGCCGGCAGCACCGACACCGACAAGGTGATCGCCGCGATGGCCGGCCAGACCTTCACCGCGCCGAGCGGCATCACCTCGAAGATGGACGAGAAGAACCACCACCTGCACAAGTCGGTGTTCATCGGCGAGATCAAGGCCGACGGCCAGTTCAACGTGGTCTGGAAGACCCCTGGCCCGGTCAAGGCCCAGCCGTGGAGCCCGTTCATTGCCGAGAACAAGGGCAAGAAAGACGAGCCCGAGAAGAAGTGATTCGATTGACCTGAGCTCCTCCCTCTCCCACGCCGGGAGAGGGCTGTGCTGAGGGCCGGCCGCACACCGACCCTCACCTCAGCCTGACAAAACAACCCTCCACGCCTTCGCCCTCATGTCCTTGCCACAGACCCTGCGTCGGCTCCTGATCTGCCTCGCTCTGTTCACCAGTTCCGCCTGGGCCCTGACGCCGAAGCAGGCGCTCGAGATGGTCGCCGGCGAAGCCGAGACCCGCATCGCGGCGCTGAACGCCGTGCTCTCCGGCGCCGACGACAAGACCGTCGCGCTGATCCAGGCGATGGCCGACGACGCGGTGAAGTTCACCGACAAGGCCGTCTACGTGATGAAGGACGGCAAAGGTTTCGACCCCGTCACCGGCGCCGAGCTGGCGGTGCCCGAAGACGCCGAAGACGTGATCAACAACAACCAGATGCGCGGTGAGCTCGACGCCGCACTGGCCTCGATCAAGCTGTTCTCCCCCGACACCAAGGTGCGCGCCGACGCGGTGAAGACGCTGCAGAGCGAACCCGACGAAGCCAAGCTGCCGCTGGTCGAGAAGGCGCTGGCGACCGAAACCGTGCCCGGCATCAAGCAGTCGCTGGAGCAGATTCGCTCGGCCATGCTGCTCGGCAGCACCGACAAGACCAAGCGCCTGGAAGCCGCGACCGCATTGGGCGCGAGCGGCACGCCGGCCACCAAGACCTTGCTGATCGAACGCCAGAAGGTCGAGACCGAAGCCGATGTGAAGGCCGCCATCACCGCCGCACTGAAGACCATCGAAGGGCGCCTGGCCTGGGGCGAGCGGCTCGGCGTGATCTTCACCGGCGTCAGCCTGGGCTCGATCCTGCTGCTGGTGGCACTCGGCCTGGCCATCACCTACGGGCTGATGGGCGTCATCAACATGGCGCACGGCGAGCTGATGATGATCGGCGCTTACGCGACCTACGTGATCCAGAACCTGTTCAAGGCCTGGCTGCCGGCTGCCTTCGACTACTACGTGCTGCTCGCCATTCCGGCTTCGTTCCTGGCCGCCGCTCTGGTCGGCGCGGTGATGGAGCGCAGCGTGATCCGCTTTCTGTACGGCCGCCCGCTGGAGACGCTGCTGGCCACCTGGGGCATCAGCCTGGTGCTGCAGCAATTCGTGCGCACCGTGTTCGGCGCGCAGAACGTGCCGGTGGAGAACCCGGCCTGGCTGTCGGGCGGCGTCGACCTGATGAGCAACCTCACGCTGCCGTTCAACCGCATCGCGATCATCTTCTTTGCGATCCTCGTGCTGGCCGGCGTGTCGGCGATGATCGCGCGCACCCGCCTCGGCCTGTTCGTGCGTGGCGTCACGCAGAACCGCAAGATGGCGGCGTGCATGGGCGTGAACACCGCGCGCATCGACACCTATGCGTTCGCGCTCGGCTCGGGCATTGCCGGATTGGCAGGCTGCGCGCTGTCGCAGGTGGGCAACGTGGGGCCCGACCTGGGGCAGGGCTACATCGTCGACTCGTTCATGGTGGTGGTGCTGGGGGGCGTGGGCCAACTGGCCGGCACCGTCTACGCCGCCCTCGGCCTGGGCGTGCTGAACAAGCTGCTCGAAGGCTGGCAAGGCGCCGTGCTGGCCAAGATCATGGTGCTGGTGTTCATCGTCATCTTCATCCAGAAGCGGCCGCAAGGCATCTTCGCGATGAAGGGGCGGAGCGCGGAGGCATGACGCCATGAGCGCTGTACTTCCCAACCCTGCCGTGATGACACCGGCTCCGGTTCGCGGCCTGCTCACCGGCAAGGCCTGGAGCGGTGTGCTGGCCGCGATCGTGATCGTCTCGGTGCTGGTGCCGATCCTGAACCTGATGGTGCCAGCGGGCAGTGCGCTGCACATGTCCGACTACGCGGTGCAGCTGGTCGCGAAGATCATGTGCTACGCGATCTGCGCGCTGGCGATGGACCTGATCTGGGGCTACACCGGCATCCTGTCGCTCGGCCACGGCGTGTTCTTCGCGCTCGGCGGTTATGCGATGGGCATGTACCTGATGCGCCAGATCGGCACCGACGGGCAGTACAAGTCGGAGATGCCCGACTTCATGGTGTTCCTGAACTGGAAGGAATACCCGTGGCACTGGGCACTCAGCGATTCGTTCGTCGCCCAGATGCTGTTCGTGGTGCTCGTGCCGGGGCTGCTGGCCTTCGTGTTCGGCTACTTCGCGTTCCGCTCGCGCATCAAGGGCGTGTACTTCTCGATCATCACGCAGGCGCTCACCTATGCGGCGATGCTGCTGTTCTTCCGCAACGAGACCGGCTTCGGCGGCAACAACGGCTTCACCGACTTCAAGCGCATCCTGGGCGTGACGATCGCGACACCGTCGATGCGCATGTTCCTGTTCGTGCTCACCGGGTTGACCTTGATCGGCTTCTTCGTGTTTGCGCGCTGGCTGGTGACGAGCAAGTTCGGCCGTGTGCTGCAGGCCATCCGCGACGCCGAGAGCCGCGTCATGTTCACCGGCTACGACCCGATCCGCTACAAGCTCACCATCTGGGTCATCTCGGCCATGATGTGCGGCATTGCCGGCGCGCTGTACGTGCCGCAGGTCGGCATCATCAACCCGGGCGAGATGAGCCCGGCGGCGAGCATCGAGATCGCGATCTGGGCCGCGGTCGGCGGGCGCGGCACGCTCATCGGCCCGATCGTCGGTGCGTTCTTCGTCAACGGCGCGAAGAGCTGGTTCACGCAGGCGTTTCCCGAGTTCTGGCTCTACTTCCTGGGGGCGTTGTTCATTGCGGTGACGATCTTCCTGCCGAACGGACTGGTCGGCCTGCTGCGCCGGCCGGGGGGACTCATCGGGCTGGTGAACCGCAAGAAGGGTGAGGCCAAGTCATGACCCCCGACCTGATGGAAGCCGGTGCGCGGGTTCGCGAAGAGGCCGAGAAGCGCAAGGTGACCCCGGGCAAGTCGGGTGGCCGAGAAGCGAGCTACTCGCGCGTGGTCGTTCCAGGCGAGCTGGACATCGCCCACGGCGCGATCCTGTACCTCGACGACATCACAGTCAGCTTCGACGGCTTCAAGGCGCTCAATGCGCTGAGCCTGAACATCAGCGCGGGCGAGCTGCGCTGCATCATCGGCCCCAACGGCGCCGGCAAGACGACGATGATGGACGTGATCACCGGCAAGACCCGGCCCGACGCCGGCAAGGCCTTCTTCGGCTCGACCATCGACCTGCTGCGCATGCGCGAGAACGAGATCGCCTCGATCGGCATCGGCCGCAAGTTCCAGAAGCCCACGGTGTTCGAGCAGTTGAGCGTGTTCGAGAACCTCGAGCTCGCGCTGAAGGCCGACCGCGGCGTGAAGGCCTCGATGCTGTTCCGCCTGAACAGCGAGCAGCTCGACCGCATCGGCGCGATGCTGACCTTGATCCACCTGAAGGGCGATGCGCAGCGCACCGCCGGGCTGCTGAGCCACGGCCAGAAGCAGTGGCTCGAGATCGGCATGCTGCTGATGCAGGACCCCAAGCTGCTGCTGCTGGATGAGCCGGTGGCGGGCATGACGGATGAAGAGACCGAACGCACGGCCGAGTTGTTCCTGTCGCTGGAAGGGAATCACTCGCTCGTCGTCGTCGAACACGACATGAAGTTCATCGGCGAGTTGACGCAGGGCAAGGCGACCAAGAAGGTCACCGTGCTGCATGAGGGCAGCGTGCTGGCCGAGGGGACGTTGGCGGAGTGCCAGGCGAACGAGAAGGTCGTCGAGGTGTACCTTGGCCGCTGACGTGAGAAGCCCATGCTGAAGATCGAAGGCATCAACCAGTACTACGGCGGTTCGCACATCCTGCGCAATGTGGCGTTGGAAGCGAAGCTCGGCGAAGTGACCGTCATCCTGGGCCGCAACGGCGTCGGCAAGACCACCTTGCTGAAAAGCATGATGGGCGTGGTGCCGGTGAAGACCGGCACGATCACGCTCGACGGCGGCGACATCACGCGCGACCCGCCTTACGAGCGCGTGCGCAAGGGCGTTGGCTACGTGCCGCAAGGGCGCGAGATCTTCGGCCGCCTGACGGTGGACGAGAACCTGCGCATGGGCCTGGCCTACAAGAGTGGCAGCACGCCGGTGCCGGCCGAACTGTTCGAGCTGTTCCCGGTGCTGAAGAAGATGATCAACCGCCGCGGCGGCGACCTGTCGGGCGGGCAGCAGCAGCAACTCGCGATCGCGCGTGCGCTGGCGGCCGGGCCGAAACTGCTGATCCTCGACGAGCCCACAGAAGGCATCCAGCCGAGCATCATCAAGGACATCGGCCGCGTGATCCGCATGCTGGCCGACCGCAAGACGATGGCCATCGTGCTGGTCGAGCAGTACTACGACTTCGCCGCCGAACTGGCCGACCAGTACATCGTGATGGAGCGCGGCGAGATCGTGCAGCGCGGTCGCGGGAAAGACATGGAAGCAGAAGGCGCACGGCAGCGGGTCTCGATCTGAGCCGCCGAACCGAAGCGCCTATGCAATTGCGCAGGGTAGGCGGCTCATCCTCAGGCCGACGCTGCCCTATTGCATAAGGGCATAAGGGCTTCGCTCTGGCCTGAGACCCCACCGCTCACGCGCGCCGTGCGATCAAGGCGTCGCTCAGGGCACATTCACCAGTTCGACCGCCGGCACACCCTCGTCCGACTTCACTACCAGCACGCGCACATCGTTCGGCGTCACGCTGCCGGGAACCGAAGTCAGCAGCCAGTCGGCGTTCTGAGCCAGGGCCACGGTGGCATTGAAGATCACCGTCTTGGTACCTGCCGTGGTCATGCGCAGTCGGTAGTTGCCGCCTTCCACTTCGAACGAGTCGGCGCCGGACGCAGGCGACGCCTGCTTGTAGCCCACCCCGGCAAAGGTCGGCGGCACGGTGTTGATGTCGGTCGTCGTGGCCGTCAGGTAGACGTCGATCGGCGTGCTGTTGAACGACGCGTTGTACATGCGCACGCGGGCGTTGTCCGACGTGATGCCCTTGTTGTACGGATCGACGATCAGCTGCACGGTCGTCACCGAACCGGCATCAGGCACGGCCACCAGCGTGAATTTCTTGCCGCGCTGCGCGTCGAACGACACGCCGCCCACATTCAACGCGGGGGTGGTGGCGGTCAGCACGTCCCACTGTGCGGTGCCGGTCTCGACGTCGAAGTAGCGCGACGCGCCCTTGTAGGCAACGTTGGTCACTTCGCCGGCTTGCGCCACGCCGTTGCGGAACAACGAGACGTTGGGCGCCAGCGGCACCGCGTGAACCATGCGGACCTTCGGGTCGGCCAGGTTCAGCCGGTCGTCCAGGCTGTCGTCGCCGCCACCGCAAGCTGCGATCAGGAGCACGGGCACGGTGGCAAACAGGAGTTTGGTGATGGGTTTCATTTCAGCAGTCCTTGAAGTGATAGATAACGCCAGAACTTTAGGGACGCGGCAAGGCGGCATCTGTCGGCAGACGTGGCGAACCGCGGTGCGGCACCGTCCGAACCGGCTGTCGGACAAGACCGCGCGCTGTTTCAATTCGGTACGCGGACAGCCACAGCACGGCGCAGGCCACAATCCTTGCCTTTGGCCTGCAGGCGCATACACCAATGATCACCGTCCACCACCTCAACAACTCCCGCTCGCAGCGCGTGCTGTGGCTGCTCGAAGAGCTGGGCCTGCCCTACGAGATCAAGCACTACCAGCGCGACCCGCAGACCATGCTGGCACCCGAAGCGCTGCGCCAGGTGCACCCGCTGGGCAAGTCACCGGTGATCACCGACGGCAAGGCGACGGTGGCCGAGTCGGGCGCGATCATCGAGTACCTCGTCGAGCGCCATGGGCAGGGCGCGCTGGTGCCGGCGGCCGGCACGCCGGAGCGGCTGAGCTACACCTACTGGCTGCACTTCGCCGAAGGCTCGGCCATGTCGCCGCTGCTGATGAAGCTGGTGTTCGACAAGGTCGCCACGTCACCGATGCCGTTCTTCGTGAAGCCGATCGCGAAAGCGATCTCGGCCAAGGTGCTGTCGAGCTTCGTCACGCCGAACATCGAGCGGCAGCTCGATTTCATGGAAGCCGAATTGGGCCGCAGCGAATGGTTTGCCGGCAAGGCGTTCAGCGCCGCCGACATCCAGATGAGCTTTCCGATCGAAGCGGCGGCGCAACGTGCGGGACTGAATGCAAGCCGGCCAAAGCTGATGGGCTTCTTGAAGCGCATCCATGCGCGGGCAGCGTACAAGAAGGCGCTGGAGCGGGGTGGGCCGTACAGCTTTGCAGCCGAGTAGCCAGATGAGTCCGTGCGGTACCGCGCCCTGCGCGGTCCATGCGGCACGGAGCCTTCAAGCAAGCTACGATTCGGTTCACTGATTTTTCGAGCGCTCGCGCCGAACTGAGATGTCCCCAAGTTCTGTTGTCATTCGTCGTGTCGTGCTGCGCAACTACAAGAGCATCGCTGCGTGCGACGTGGCACTCGCGCCGCTGACGTTTCTGGTCGGCGCAAACGGCTCAGGGAAGAGCAACTTTCTCGATAGCATGCGATTTGTGGCGGACTCCTTGCGAACGTCTCTTGATCACGCGCTTCGTGATCGCGGCACCATAAAGGAGGTTCGGCGGCGGTCGGGTGGGCACCCAAACCACTTCGCTGTGAGGATCGATTTCGAGTTGGCACAAGGTGCAGCCGGGCATTTCAGTTTTCGAGTTGGGGCCAAACCGAGCGGAGGTTACGAAGTTCAGAATGAAGAGTGCCGCCTGATGTCGAAGGAACTGGGCGAGCCGGCCGCCTTCTATCAGGTTAGGGCCGGGCAGGTGATAGCGTCCTCGCGTGAACAATTGCCCGCCAGTCTCCCGGACCGACTTCAGCTCGTTGCGGCCTCTGGATTGCCCGAGTTTCGCAAGGTGTACGACGCGTTGTCGAGCATTCAGGTCTACAACCTGAACCCAAAGGAGATAAGTGCAATGCAGCGCCCCGATCCGGGGGAGCTACTGCGGCGCGACGGGGGCAATGCATCAAGCGTTCTGCAAAACCTGGACTTGGCAACTCGTCTAAGGATCGATGCCTACCTCGCGCGCATCGTGCCGGGGGTTCAGTCGGTGGAACCAAAGACACTGGGCCAGCAGGAGACGATCGAGTTTCGCCAAGCGGTCAGGGGCCAGCAACATCCTTGGCACTTTCTGGCGGGGTCGATGTCCGATGGAACGCTCCGTGCGCTTGGGGTGCTGCTCGCGATCCATCAACTGGGTGCAAATGGTGAGTCTTCGCGCTCGCCTTCGCTGATTGGGCTTGAAGAACCTGAGACTGCACTTCACCCGGCCGCGGCCAGCGTGTTGCTTGCCGCCCTGCGAGAGGCTTCTCGCAGCACGCAGATCGTTGTGACCAGTCACAGTCCAGAGTTGCTGGACAACCCGGACATTGATGCTGAATCGATCTACGCGGTGGAGAACGATGACGGCCTGACTCGCATAGGTCCTATCGACGCTGCCGCGCGCGAAATGTTGCGGCAGAGGCTCTTTACCCCTGGCGAGTTGCTGCGACAGAACCAGTTGTCGCCAGATCCGGATGCAGTGGCCGACGTGCGCTCGGAGAGCCAGTTGGGGCTGTTCGAAATGAACGGCGCGGAATCGTGACCGTAGTCGCTTCGATTGTCGAAGGTCACGGCGAACAACAGGCGCTGCAGAGGTTGCTGTACAGAATCGCAACCCACGCGGTACCTGGGTCGAAGCTGCGGGTGAACGAGCCGATTCGTGTCAAGGCTGGATCATTCTTGAGCGATGACGGCTACTTCTCCAGGTACGTTGCACTGGCCGCGGCAAAGGCCCGCCAAGTGGATGATGGGCATGTGCTCATTCTGCTGGACTGCGAGGATGACTGTCCTGCTCGACTTGGGCCATCGTTGCTCGCGCGAGCGAATTCAGTCGCAGGCGGCGTGAATGTCATCGTGGCGCTGGCATATCGTGAGTACGAGACATGGTTGATGGCCGCAGTCGAGTCCTTGCGAGGCGTTGATGGAATGGCCGCCGCCGTTGCCCGTCCGGACAATCCTGAATCAACGCGAAACGCCAAAGGTTGGCTTGGTCGACACATGCCGCATGGCTACGATCCGATCTCGCATCAACTGTCGTTCACCAGTGCATTCGACCTTGGAGCCGGGCGGACGATTGCGTCGTTTGATCGGCTGTACCGGAAGATCGCAGCGTTGGTCGCGCCACCAGCGCAACAAGAGTTTCCCTGAACGCTCACGAAGTCCCCGATTGCCGGTCGGCGCAGCTCACTCCTTCACCGACCCCGTCATCCCCGATACGTAATACTCGACGAAGAACGAGTAGATGAAGGCCACCGGCAGCGAGCCGAACAGCGCACCGGCCATCAGCGAGCCCCAGTGGTAGACGTCGCCTTCGACGAGTTCGGTCACCACGCCGACCGGCAGCGTCTTGATCTCGCTCGACGACACGAACGTGAGCGCGTAAATGAACTCGTTCCACGACAGGGTGAACGCAAAGATGCCGGCCGAAATGAGGCCGGGCACCGCCAGCGGCAGCACGATCTTGATCAGGATCTCCCAGCGCGTGGCACCGTCGATCAGCGCGCATTCTTCGAGCTCGAACGGGATGGTGCGGAAGTAGCCCATCAGCAGCCAGGTGCAGAACGGGATCAGGAAGGTCGGGTAGGTCAGGATCAGCGCGAGGCGGGTGTCGAACAGGCCCAACTGGAACACCACCGACGCGAGCGGGATGAACAGGATCGACGGCGGCACCAGGTAGGCCAGGAAGATCGCCAGCCCAACGTGCTTGGCGCCCGAGAAGCGCAGCCGCTCGATCGCGTAGGCCGCCAGCACCGACGCCACGAGCGAGAAGAAGGTCGACACCACCGAGACGATGACCGTGTTCCACATCCACTGCGGGTAGGCGGTGTCGAACAGCAGCTTCTTCACGTGCGCCAGCGTGGGCTCGATGATCCAGAACGGATTGCCATCGCGTGACAGCAGCTCGTTGTTCGGCTTGAACGAGGTGACCCCCATCCAGTAGAACGGGAACAGCAGCACGAACAGGAAGACTGCGAGCGGCAGGTAGACGGTGACCAGTTTGCGCGGGGTGGACTCGAGAAAGTCCATGCCCACCATGTCGTTTGCGGCCGTGGTGTTGCTCATTTGTCAGCCCCGCCTTGTTGCCATGTGCGGCGCTGCAGGCCGAAGTAGCTGAACATGATGGCGCCGAGCAGGAACGGCACCATTGCGATCGAGATGGCAGCGCCTTCGCCGAGCGCGCCGCCCGAGATGGCGCGCTGGAACGACAAGGTGGCCATCAGGTGCGTGGCATTGAGCGGGCCGCCGCGGGTGATGACGTAGATCAGCTGGAAGTCGGTGAAGGTGAACAGCACCGAGAAGGTCATCACCACCGCGATGATCGGCGTGAGCAGCGGCAGCGTGATGCGGCGGAACTGCTGCCAGGGTGTGGCGCCGTCGATGGCCGAGGCTTCGTAGTACGACGGCGAGATGGTCTGCAGGCCGGCCAGCAGGGTGATGGCGACGAAGGGCACACCGCGCCAGACGTTGGCAGCGATCACCGAGAAGCGCGCGTTCCACGGGCTGCCCAGGAAGTCGATGTACTGGTCGATCAGGCCCATCTTCATCAGCGCCCAGCTGATGACGGAAAACTGGGCGTCGAAGATCCACCAGAAGGCGATCGCCGACAGCGCCGTCGGCACGATGTAGGGCAGCAGGATGACGGCGCGGAAGAAGCTCTTGAAGCGCAGGTTCTTGTTCAGCAGCAGCGCCAGCCACAGGCCGAGGAAGAACTTCAGCACGCTGGCGATGGTGGTGTAGAAAAGCGTGTTGAACAGCGCGAGCTGAACCACGTTGTCGGTGGCCAGGTAGATGTAGTTCTCGAGCCCGATCCACTCGCCAGGGCGGCCGACCTTGGCGTCGGTGAAGCCCAGCCACACGCCCAGCCCGAGCGGGTAGGTCAGGAACAGCAGCAGCAACACCGCCGCGGGCAACATGAAGATGAGCCCGAGCGCGTTGCGGTTGTTCTGGAGTTTCTCAAGCATGGGCAGGGCCCGGTGCGGCAGCGCGCTGCCGCACCGAAAGGGTTGACGACAGGATCAGACCTTGTAGTAGCGCTCGGCGCGCTTCTGGGCCCGCTCGGCGGCTTCTTTCGGTGTCTTCGAGCCGCTCGCGGCTTCGGCCACCATGTTGGTGACGATGAAGTCGGCCGCCGCACCCGCCGATGCGTAACCGAGCTTGCCGGCGTAACCCGCGGGGCGCAGGTTCTTCACGCAGTCGCGGTACGGCGTGTGCTTCGGGTCCGAGGTCCAGATCGCCGACTTGGTGTACTCGGCCAGCGGCGGGGCGATGTAGCCGCCCGCGGCGGTGAGCCACGGGTCGAACTGCTCTTGCTCCATCATGAAGCGCAGGAACTCCTTGGCGGCCTGCGGGTACTTGCTGTACTTCATGATCATCTGGTTGAAGAACAGGTGCGACTCGGTCGGCACCCCCACCGGGCCGACCGGGTACTGCGCGTGGTACACGTCTTCCTTCAGGTCCTTGACCTTCTGGTCGGTCGCGTTCTTGGTGGCGTAGTAGATCGAGATGCCGTTGTTGGTCAGGCTGATCTGGCTGTCCAGGAAGGCCTTGTTGTTGTTCGGGTCCAGCCACGACAGCGTGCCGGGGATGAAGTTGGCGTACATCTCCTTGGCGTACTCCAGCGCCTTCAGCGTCTCGGGGCTGTCGATCACGACCTTGTTGTTCGTGTCGACCAGTTGCCCGCCGTGCGACCAGATCAGCCAGTTCGTCCACAGCCCGTCGCCGGTGGCGTTGCCCAGCGCAAAGCCGGCCGGCGTGCCTTTTTCCTTCAGCGCCTTGAGCAGCGCCAGGAAGCCGGTGGTGTCTTTCGGGAAAGCGTCGAAGCCGGCCGCCTTGACCTGGCTCTGGCGGTACACCAGCATCGCGCCGGCAGCGCCGAGCGCCACGCCGATCCACTTCTTGCCGTCAGGCTTCAGGTAGGCCTCGCAGGCCGGGTACCAGCCGCCGTACTTCTTGCCGAGGTAGGTGCAGAGGTCGGTCACGTCGAGCAGCTTCTCGGGGTACAGGTTGGCGTCGTCGTTGGTCGACAGGATGATGTCGGGGCCGGCGCCGGTGTTGGCAGCCACGGCCGCTTTCGGGCGCACGTCTTCCCAGCCTTCGTTGTCGACCCGCACTTCGATGCCGGTCTTCTCGGTGAACTTCTTGACGTTGACCATGTAGGCGTCGATGTCACCCTGCACGAAGCGGCTCCAGCGCAGCACGCGCAGCTTGGCGCCTTTTTCGGGCTTGAAGTTGAGGGCCTGCGCATGCACGGCGGGCGCCCACACGGCAGCACCGGTGCCGAGCGTGGCCGCGGCGGCGAAACCGGCGGAACCTTCCAGGAACTTGCGGCGATTGAACGGGGTGGTCATCGAGAATCTCCTTCAGTGGTCGGCTTGTGAACAAGCAGTGAAAAGGGGTGCGTCAGGCCGCCAGGCGCTGGCCGGTGCTGGCGTCGAACAGGTGGGCGCGTTGCAGGTCGGGCAGCAAGTGAATGGTGCTGCCGGGCGCAAAGTCGTGCCGCTCGCGGAACACGGCCGACAGGTCGATGCCCTCGTGCCGGCAGGCGATGAAGGTGTCCATGCCGGTGGGCTCCATCACGACCACCTTGGCACTGATGCCGCCGCTGTCGGCCAGGGTCAGGTGTTCGGGGCGGGTGCCGAAGATCACCGGCTGCCCGTCGGTGCCGGTGGTGCGCGGTGGCGCGTCGAGCTGCGTGCCGTCGGCCAGCTCGATGCGGGCTGCCGAGCCGTTGCGGCGCAAGGTGCCGGGCAGGAAGTTCATGGCCGGCGAGCCGATGAAGCCGGCCACGAACTGGTTGGCCGGGTGGTCGTAGAGCTCGAGCGGGCTTCCGGTCTGTTCGATCCGGCCGTCGCGCATCACCACGATCTTGTCGCCCATGGTCATGGCCTCGATCTGGTCGTGCGTGACGTAGATCGACGTGGTCTTCAGGCGCTGGTGCAACTCCTTGATCTCGCTGCGCATCGCCACGCGCAGCTTGGCGTCCAGGTTGGACAGCGGCTCGTCGAACAGGAACACCTGCGGGTCGCGCACGATCGCGCGGCCCATCGCCACGCGCTGGCGCTGGCCGCCGGAGAGCTGGCGCGGGTAGCGGTCGAGCAGCGCCCCGAGCGCCAGGATCTCGGCCGCGCGGTTCACCTTGCTGTCGACCGTGGCCTTGTCCTTCTTGGCCAGTTCGAGCGAGAAGGCCATGTTCTCGCGCACCGTCATGTGCGGGTAGAGCGCGTAGTTCTGGAACACCATCGCGATGTCGCGCTCTTTCGGCGGCACGTCGTTGACGCGCTTGTTGCCGATGCGCACCTCGCCGGCGCTGATATGTTCGAGCCCGGCAATCATGCGCAGCAAGGTGGACTTGCCGCAGCCTGACGGGCCCACCAGCACGGTGAACGAACCGTCGGGAATGTCGATGTCCACGCCGTGCAGGATGGGCGTTTCACCGAAATTCTTCTTCACCGCCTGGATCGTGACGCTGGCCATGCACAGGTTTCCTGAATGGGGTTTCGGGCCGCAGTATCGGCATTGCGGGTCGCTGCCGCCATCAGGGCAAACCGTTAGGCTCCATGGCCTTGAAATTTGTATGATGACCCGATAACCATGCTGCATCCGCCCACCGCCCCAGCGGCCACCGGCTCCGCTGCCGGTCTGCCCGGCACGCCCCGTCTGGTCGCAGAGCGCCTGTCGGACCGGCTGGCCGTGCTGCTGGGCCAGCAGATCGACTCCGGCAGCTTGCGGCCTGGTGACCGCTTGCCCACCGAGCAGGCCCTCGCGCTGTCGTACGGGGTGTCGCGAACCGTGGTGCGCGAGGCGGTGCACCAGCTTCGCTCGCGCCGGCTCGTCGTGTCGCGCCAGGGCTCGGGCGTGTTCGTGGCGCCCACGCCGCCGCACCAGCCGCTCGAGTTCGACCCGGCGGTGCTCGCTTCGGTGGACGCGGTCGTGCACGTCGTCGAAGTGCGCCGCGTGCTCGAGGCCGAGATGGCCGCGCTGGCGGCCGAACGCGCCACGCGGGCCCAGGTGGCCACGCTGCGGCGCGCGCTCAAGGCCATCGACGCGGCCGCCGCATCCGGTGCAGACGGCGTGGCCGAAGACCTGGCCTTCCACCGTGCCATCGGCGAGGCCACCGGCAACCCGCAGTTCAGGGCCTTGCTCGGCTTTCTGGAGCAGTACCTGCGCGCCGGCATGCGCATCACGCGCGCGAACGAGGCGCGCCGGGCCGACTTCATGGAAGCGGTGCGCCTGGAGCACCGCGCCATCTTCGACGCGATTGCCGCGCGCGACCCGGCAACGGCGCGGCGCCGCGCGCGCGAACACCTGGTGCGTGGCGAGCAGCGCCTGGTGGAAGGCGGCGTCATCGCTGGCGGCGCGAAATCGGGCGGCACGCTTTCGGGTGCCCTGCTTTCAGGTGCCGTGACTCCGCTGCCAAGATCTTCTCAACCTTCTGGAGGACCCTCAAAATGAAACTGCTGATCACCGGAGGCGGCGGCTTTGTCGGTGCCCGTCTCGCCCGCGCGCTGCTGGCCCGCGGCACACTCGCCGGCCAGCCCATCCAACAACTGGTGCTGACCGACATCGCCCCGCCACCCGCCGATCTGGTGGCCGACGCTCGCGTGCAGGCGCGCACCGGCACCCTTCTGTCGCAGACCGACGCGCTGCGCGAGGAGCCGTTCGACGGCGTGTTCCATCTGGCCTCAGCCGTGTCGGGCGAATGCGAGGCCGACTTCGAGCTCGGCCTGCGCTCCAACCTGGACAGCACACGTGCGCTGCTGGACGCACTGCGTTTCAACGTCAACGGTGGCGGCAAGCCGGCGCGGGTGGTGTTCTCGAGTTCGGTCGCGGTGTTCGGCCCCGACCCGGCGGTGCCCCTGCCCAAGGTCGTTGCCGACGACACGCTGCCGGCGCCGCAAACGTCGTACGGCGCGCAGAAGCTCATTTGCGAGCACCTGGTGGCCGACTACACCCGCAAGGGCTACATCGACGGCCGCGCCGCACGCCTGATGACGGTGACGGTGCGACCGGGCAAGCCCAACGGCGCCGCGTCGTCGTTCTTCAGCGGCATCATCCGCGAGCCGCTCGCCGGTGTGGAGGCCATCTGCCCGGTGGACGCCAGCGTGTCGCACCCGATGTCGTCGCCCACGCGCACGATCGACGGGCTGATCGCCGTGTTCGAAGCCAGCCGCGAGGCTTTCAACGGCCGCACTGCGCTGAACCTGCCGGCGCTGAACGTGCGTGTGGCCGACATGCTGGAAGCGCTCGCGCAGGTGGCCGGCCCGAAGGTGCGCGCGCTGGTGCGCTTCGAGCGCGACGAGCGCATCGCCGGCATCGTGGCCAACTGGCCGACCGGCGCATCGGCGGTGCGTGCTGGCAAGCTCGGCCTGAAGCCGCACACCGAGTTCGCCGAGATCATCCGCCAGTACATCGAAGATTGTTCCGCCGCGCCGAACGCGGCGCAGACCTTGAAAGGCCTGTCGTTGTGAACCAGATCGACCTGAAGGGCCGAGTCGCGGTCATCACCGGCGGGGCGCAGGGCATCGGCTACGCCGCGGCCGAACGCATGCTGACGTCGGGCGCGGCGGTGGTGTTGTGGGACATCGACGCCGCGCGCCTGGTGCAGGCCAAGGAATCGCTGGGCAAGTTCGGCACGGTGAGCACCGCCGTCGTCGAACTCAGCGCCGAGGCCGACATCGCCGCGGCCACGCAGGCCGCAGTGCAGCAGCACGGCCGCATCGACATCCTCGTCAACAACGCCGGCATCACCGGCGGCAACGGGCCCACCTGGGAACTGGCGCCGGATGTGTGGCGCCGTGTGATCGAGGTCAACCTGATCGGCCCCTACCTCACCTGCCGCGCGGTGGTGCCGCAGATGGTGAAACAAGGCTACGGCCGCATCGTCAACATCGCCTCGGTGGCTGGCAAGGAAGGCAACCCCAACGCGTCGCACTACAGCGCGTCCAAGGCCGGCTTGATTGCGTTGACCAAGTCGCTTGCCAAGGAGTTGGCCACCAAAGGCGTGCTCGTCAACGCCGTGTCGCCGGCAGCGGCCAAGACGGCGATCTTCGACACCATGACCGAGCAGCACATTGCCTTCATGCTCAGCAAGATTCCGATGGGGAGACTGCTGGAGGTGGGTGAGGCGGCGGCGATGATTGCGTGGTTGGCGTCGGAGGATTGTTCGTTCAGTACGGGGGCGGTGTTTGATTTGTCGGGGGGGCGGGCTACCTACTAGGCGTTCTGTCGCGATTGGCGCGGCTCGCGGCGGGCGGCACCCGGCGGGAGCTCATGCTGGGACGGTCTGCGCTGGCGCTCCGACTCCGCTGCGGTGCTCGGTCTCGCGGCCCGTCGCCGAACTCGCTTCGCTTGCTTCGCCGCGCTACGCTCAGACAGGCGGCGACAAGTCAGTCTACGAACGCGCTCCGCGCGGGGCCGCAAGCCCTGTGCTCCTCGCCGCCCCAGAAATCGCCCCCGCCGGGTACCGCCCGCCGCGAGCGGAACCGTTTTCGCTCTTTGCCGCAAATAGAAAA
>JANOQS010000104.1:0-3968 GCA_031414975.1 Methylibium sp.
CGGACGCTCCCTTGTCCGACATCAGCCGCAGCACGCGTTCCATGTTTCCGCCGCTCATCGCATTCGCTCCCGGTTGTGCTGCAAAGGATCGCCGCGTGCCGCTCAGGCGCGGAGCAGTTCGTTGATGCTGGTCTTGGCGCGGGTCTGTGCGTCGACGCGCTTGACGATCACCGCGCAGTACAGGCTGTACTTGCCGTCGGCGCTGGGCAGGTTGCCGCTCACCACCACCGAACCGGCCGGGATGCGGCCGTAGCTGACCTCGCCGGTGGCGCGGTCGTAGATCTTGGTGCTCTGGCCGATGTACACGCCCATGCTGATGACCGAGTTCTCTTCGACGATCACGCCTTCGACCACCTCGGAGCGCGCGCCGATGAAGCAGTTGTCTTCGATGATCGTCGGGTTAGCCTGCAGCGGCTCCAGCACCCCGCCGATGCCGACGCCGCCGCTCAGGTGCACGTTCTTGCCGATCTGCGCGCACGAACCGACGGTGGCCCAGGCATCGACCATCGTGCCTTCGTCGACGTAGGCGCCGATGTTGACGAAGCTGGGCATCATCACCACGTTCCTGGCCAGGTACGAGCCGCGCCGCGCCACCGCCGGCGGCACCACACGCACGCCGGTCTCGCGCATCTGCGCTTCGTCCAGGTGCGCGAACTTGGTCGGCACCTTGTCGTAGAAGCCGAGTTCGCCGGCGCGCACCATCTTGTTGTCGGTCAGGCGAAAGCTCAGCAGCACCGCCTTCTTGACCCACTGGTTGACCTTCCACTGGCCCACGCTCTGGCGCTCGGCCACGCGCAGGCTGCCGTTGTTCAGGCCTTTGATCACCTGCTCGACGGCGTCGCGCACTTCGGGCGCATTCAGCGGCGTGAGGTTGGCGCGGCCTTCCCAGGCCAGGTCGATGAGGGATTCGAGTTTTTGTGACATGGGCTGAGGCCAGTTGGAAGGGGAGATCAATGAGGGGAGATCAGGCCGAGGCCGGCAACTTCTTGACGTAGGCGACGATGCGTTGGGCGGCTTCCAGACATTCGTCGACCTCGGCGACGAGGGCCAGCCGGACCCGGCCCGCGCCAGGGTTGAGCCCGAAGGCCTCGCGCGCCAGCAGGCTGCCCGGCAGAACCGCCACATTGTATTGAGCGAGAAGCCCCAAGGCGAACGCCACGTCGTCACCGCCCGGTACTTTTGCCCAGAGGTAGAAGCCGGCGTCCGGCAGCTTCACGTCGAGCACGCTCGCCAGCAGCGGCGTGACCTGGGCAAACTTGGCGCGGTACAGGTCGCGGTTGTCCAGCACGTGGCGCTCGTCGTCCCAGGCCGCGATGCTGGCGTGCTGCACCACCGGGCTCATCGCGCTGCCGTGGTAGGTGCGGTACAGCAAGAAGGCCTTCATCAGCGCGGCATCGCCGGCCACGAAGCCCGAGCGCAGGCCGGGCACGCTGGAGCGCTTGGACAGGCTGCTCAGCGCCACCAGGTTGCGGAAGTCGCTGCGCCCGAGTTGCACGGCGGCCTGCAGTGAACCGAGTGGCGCCTCGTCGCGAAAGTAGATCTCGGAATAACACTCGTCCGACGCGATCACGAAGCCGTGCCGGTCGCTCAACTCGAACAGGCGCTGCCACTCGGCCAGCGGCATCACCGCGCCGGTCGGGTTGCCGGGCGAGCAGACATACAACAGCTGGGTTCGCGCCCACACGGCGTCGGGGATGCTGGCCCAGTTGGCCGCGAAGTTTCGCGCCGGGTCGCTGTTGGCGAACGCCGTCTGCGCGCCCGCCAGCAAGGCCGCGCCTTCGTAGATTTGATAGAACGGATTGGGGCAGACGACGGTGGCGCCGGGCCGCGTCGGGTCGACCACGGTCTGCGCCAGTGCGAACAAAGCCTCGCGCGAGCCGTTGACCGGCAGCACCTGAGTCAAAGGGTCGACCGCCACGCCGTAGCGGCGCTGGATCCACGCACCGATCGAGCGCCGCAGCGCGGGGTCGCCGGCGGTGGCGGGGTAGCTGGCCAGGCCGCGCAAATGATCGCGCAGCGCGTGCTGGATCAGCGTGGGTGTCGGGTGGCGCGGCTCACCGAGCCCGAGGCTGATGGGCTCGTAAGCCGGGTTCGGCGTGATGCCTTGGGAAAGTGCGCGCAGCCGCTCGAACGGATACGGATTCAGGCGCGACAGCAGTGGATTCATCGGTTCGATTATCGGTGACGCGCATGTGCGCGTCACCGACGGCGAAGCACTGCCGGATCAGTGCCGGATCAGACCGCTCAGGCCTTCTTCGCCCAGGCACTGCACCAGCCAGCGCCCTTGACCTGCTTGCCGGCGAACAACGGGCAACCGCCTGTGGCGTCGGTGGCCTTGCCCACAAAGAGCGCGCAGTTGGTGCACTTCTGTGCGGCTTCGTGCTTGGGGTACTTCTTGGCATCGACCTTGGTCGTGTCTTCCTTGTAGCCCAGAGCGACGGCCTGCGGGTCCGTTTCCGGCAGTGCCGGGCCGGCCTGGGCCAGCGCGGCCCGGGAGGCGACGAGCGCCGAACCGGTGGCGGCGATTTGAAACATGAACGTGCGGCGGCTGGTTTGTTTCATGGGGTGGTCCCAAAGTTGTGGTGCGGGCGAATGTTGCCACATTCAGACTGGCGGGTCTGCAAGTGAACCCAAGGGTTAGCAATGTGGTCGGGATTGCTGCGCCCCTGGCCGCCGTCCAAGCGGCGCTTGACGACGCCGGTGCGGCCTCGCATCATCCCGCGCCACGCATCGAACGCACTTCTTGCCACCCTGCACTTCAGGACTCCCATGACACGACAGCTCACCCTTGCTGAAACCCTGCCCATCGACGCCGCCCAGGCCCTGCTCGTCGGCCGTGCCTGGGTGCCCGGCCCGCAGGGCGGACCGACCCTGGTGCTGGTGCGCGACGGCGCCTTGCACGACATCAGCGCACTCGCCCCCACGATGGCCGCTCTGCTCGAACGCGCCGACGCCGTGCCGGCCTTGCGCAGTGCGCCGGCCAAGCCGCTGGGCAGCCTGGCCGATTGGCTGGCCGACACCCTGAACCACGGCCCCGACCCGCGCCAGCGCCACCTGCTCGCGCCGAACGACCTGCAGGTCGTCAAGGCGGCCGGCGTGACCTTCGCCGACAGCATGGTCGAGCGTGTGATCGAGGAGCAGACCCGCGGCGACCCGACCCGCGCCGAGGCGGTGCGCGGCAAGGTGGTGGCGCTGGTGGGCGACGACCTGGCCAAGATCCGCCCCGGCTCGCCCGAGGCCGAAAAACTGAAGTCGCTGCTGATCGAGCAGAAGCTGTGGTCGCAGTACCTCGAGGTCGGCATCGGGCCGTATGCAGAGATCTTCACCAAGGCGCCACCGATGGCCTCGCTCGGCACCGGCGTGGACATCGGGCTGCACTCCGGCTCGTCGTGGAACAACCCCGAACCCGAGGTGGTGCTGGTGGTGTCGCCGCGCGGCCAGGTGGTGGGTGCGGCATTGGGCAACGACGTGAACCTGCGCGACTTCGAAGGCCGCAGCGCGCTGTTGCTGGGCAAGGCCAAGGACAACAACGGTTCGTGCGCGATCGGCCCGTTCATCCGCCTGTTCGACGACCGTTTCGGCATTCACGACGTGCGCAACACCGTGGTCGGGCTGAACGTGACCGGCGACGACGGCTTCGTGCTCGAAGGGTCGAGCTCGATGGCGCGCATCAGCCGCGACCCGCTCGACCTGGTGACCCACGCGATGGGCCCGCACCACCAGTACCCCGACGGCGTGATGCTGTTCTGCGGCACCATGTTCGCGCCCATCAAGGACCGCGACGCACCCGGCGGCGGTTTCACCCACCACCTGGGTGACCGCGTGCGCATCAGCGCCGAGCGGCTGGGTGCGCTGGTCAACTGGGTCAACCACAGCGACCGCATCCCGCCGTGGCAGTTCGGCATCGGCGCGCTGCTGCGCAACCTGGCCGGGCGCGGGCTGCTCGGCTGACGCGCCGCAGCCGCCGC
>JANOQS010000105.1:0-1708 GCA_031414975.1 Methylibium sp.
CGCCAGGATGCGCTCGATGGTCTGCGAAGGGTTGAGCGCCGTGTCGGCCGACTGGAAGACGATCTGGATGCGGCGCAGGTCCTCGCGGCTTCGTTGTCCCAGCGCCGGCGGCAGCGCGCGGCCGTCGAACTCCATCGTGCCGGTGGCCGGCGGCAACAACCCGGCGACGACACGCGCCAGCGTCGTCTTGCCCGAACCCGATTCGCCGATGACGCCGATCGCCTGTCCGCGTTTGAGCTCCAGGTCGATGTCCTCGAGGATGGTCACCGCCGGCTTGCCGCCGGGCCCGCGCGCACCGTAGCCGGCGCTGAGGCCCTTCACGCGCAGCAGCACCTCTGCGCCTGCGCCTGCCGTGCCGTGGGCACGCGTGGCCGGCCTCGCCGCGGCGAGCAGACTCTGCGTGTACTCGTTCTGCGGCGCGGCGAGCAGGCGCTCGGTGGTGCCGACCTCGCGCATGCGACCGTCGCGCAGCACCAGGATGTGGTCTGCCATTTGCGCCACCACCGCCAGATCGTGACTGACGTACACCGCCGTCACCTGGCGCTCGCGCACCACGCGGCGGAAGGCACGCAGCACCTCCACTTGCGTCGTCACGTCGAGCGCCGTGGTGGGCTCGTCGAGAATCACAACCTCGGGGTCGGTGATGAGCGCCATCGCCGCCATCAGGCGTTGCAGCTGGCCGCCGGAAACCTGATGCGGGTAACGCTGGCCGATCAATTCGGGTTCGGGCAGCGCCAGTTCGCGGAACAACTGGATCGCCTTCAGCTCGGCCTCGCCGCGGCGCATCGTCCCGTGCAGGACCGCAGGTTCGACGACCTGGTCGAGGATGCTGCGCGACGGGTCGAACGAAGCCGCTGCGCTCTGTGCGATGTACGTCACGGTGTGGCCGCGCAGCGCACGCAGCTGGCGGGCGTCGAGCGCGAGCACGTCGACGTCGCCGATGCGCACGGTGCCGCCGCTGATGCGGCAGCCGCGGCGTGCGTGACCCATCAGCGCGAGTGCCGTGGTGGTCTTGCCCGAGCCCGACTCGCCGATCAGCGCGAGCACCTCACCCGGGCGGATGGTGAAGGAGAGTGCATCGACCAGCGTGGCGCTGCCCGCACTGACGGTCAGCTTGTCGACGACAACTGTGGTGCCCATCTCAACGCCCTCCGCGTTCGCGGGCCGCGCGGCCCGGCAGGTTGTCGATGACCAGGTTGACGGCAATCGTCAGGCTGGCAATGGCGATCGAAGGCGCGATGACCGCGGCACCGCCGCTGGCGAGCGTTTCGATGTTCTCGCGCACCAGCGAGCCCCAGTCCGCCTCGGGCGGCTGTATGCCCAGGCCGAGGAAACTCAAGCTGGCCAGCAGCAGCACCACGTAGACGAAGCGCAGTCCGAAGTCGGCCAGCATCGGCCCGGTGATGTTGGGCAGGATCTCCTGCAGCATCACGTAGCCGGTGCCTTCGCCGCGCGCTCGTGCCACCGTCACGTAGTCGAGCGCGTTGATGTTGACCGCCAGCGCGCGCGCCATGCGGTAGGAGCCAGGCACGTAG
Organism: Methylibium sp.; assembly: GCA_031414975.1. Taxonomy (GTDB): domain Bacteria; phylum Pseudomonadota; class Gammaproteobacteria; order Burkholderiales; family Burkholderiaceae_C; genus LGRD01. The sequence continues at coordinate 1,536 of JANOQS010000105.1, forward strand.
ATGATGGCTGCGGTGACGATGAGCATCTGCACCGACGAGCCGAAACCCGCCACCATCAGCAGCGCGAACATCTTGCTCGGGATCGCCGTCAGGGTGTCGAGCGCGCGGCTCAGGGTGCTGTCGATCCAGCGCCCGCTGGCGGCGGCCAGCAGCGCCAGCAGCGTGCCGGTGCC
>JANOQS010000106.1:0-10950 GCA_031414975.1 Methylibium sp.
CAGGTCGGCTTCTTCGGCGGCTGCGTCAACCAGGGTTGTGTGGCCTTGCTGGTGGGCGCCGGCGTGGTGACCGCGGCCACTGCGGTCATCTCGGGCAGCATTGCGGTGGCCGGCAACATCGTCTACTGGTTCGAGCGGCAGGGGCAGTGTGCGCTGCGCTGAGGGGGTGGCGATGCTGATCGCCCAACTCTCCGACCTGCACGTTCGCCCGCGCGGTCTTTTGTACCGCGGCGTGGCCGATTCCAACCGCGCGCTCGCCAACGCCATCGAACATCTGCACCGGCTCGACCGCCGGCCCGACCTGGTGCTGCTGACCGGCGACCTCGTCGACGAAGGTCAGCCCGACGAATACGCGATGCTGCTCGAACTGCTGGGCCGCCTGACCTTGCCGTACCTCGTGATCCCCGGCAACCACGACCGGCGCGCCAACTTCTTCGCCGCGTTCGCCCACCACACGCATTTGCCGACGACCGGGCCGCTGCACTTCTGCATCGACACGCACCCGGTGCGCATCGTTGCGCTCGATTCATGCCCACCGGGCCAGCACCATGGCCACATCGACTCGGCCGGGCTGGTCTGGCTGCAAACCACGCTGGCCGCCGACCCGCACAAGCCCACGCTGGTGCTGCTGCACCATCCGCCCTTCGCCAGCGGCATTGCGTACCTCGACGAATACCGCTACCTCGACGCTGATCCGCTGGCTGACGTGATCCGCCGCTTCGGCAACATCGAGGCCGTTCTGTGCGGCCACGTGCACCGGCCGATGGCGCGGTGCTGGGCCGGCACCGTGGTGCTGAGCTGCCCCAGCACCACCACCGAGATCGCACTGCAGCTCGACCCGGCCGCGAAGCCGCAGACCTTCCTCGGCCCACCGGCTTGTCTGCTGCACCTGTGGGACCCGGCGCAGGGGCTGGTCAGCCACACCAGCTACATCGGCAGCTATCCCGGGCCTTATCCGTTCTTCTGAGCGGCGATCACCTGCGCCGCCAGCGTCTTCGGCGCGAGATGGCAGTAGCTCGCGCGCACCAGCGCGGCCACTTCGTCCCAGTCGGTGTGGTCATCGAGCTTCAGGCCCACGATGTCGGGGAACCAGACCGGCCGGAAGAACGGCTCCCAGGTGTAGGCATGCAAGTCGAGCGGCGGCAGCGGCGAGCGGAAGGTCATCACGCACTGCGGCCCGCCCGACCCCAGTGCCTTGGCATACGCCGCCGGATGCCCGCCATCCACCATCAGCACATGGGCAAAGTTCTTTTTGCGAATGCACCAGCGCGTGCCGACCCAGGCCGCTTCTTCAGTGGCCTCGGGGAGTGCCAAGCACAAGGGTCTGAGTGCGGCGAGGATCGGGGGAGGGACTTGGATCAAGGCGATTTGACGACAGTTGCCAACTTCAACATCATCGCCGCATGAGCAGCACCAGCACCATGAACATCGCCTTGCCGGAGCCACTGCGCGACTACGTTGCGCGGCGGGTCGAGTCTGGCGAGTATGGCAATACCAGCGAGTACGTTCGTGACCTGATCCGCAAGGACCAGCGCGAGCAACGCATCCTGCGGCTGCGCGCGCTGGTCGAAGAAGGGCTGGCCAGCGGGCCGGCCACTGCGGACGCCCCTGCCGACTGGGAAGAACTCAGAGCGATTGCCCGCGGCGACATCAAGTGAAGCCTTGTGTGCTGCGCTTTCCGCTCAGCCTCTGGTACTTCGAGCGCAAAACCCACGTTGACGTGGCCCGGCTGGTCGGGCAGCGGCAGGATGCCATGGGCGTCGACGTGTGACCTTGCACCTTGAATGGCAGGCCCTCTGAACTACTGGAAATACCCCAGCATCTTCTCCAGCGACATCGTCAGCGGCCCCTGCATCAGCGGCAGGGTCAGCAGCACGCCGCCCAGGCCCACCACCACGGTGATCGGGAAGCCGATCGCGAAGATGTTCATCTGCTGCGACACGCGCGAGATCACACCCAGCACCAGGTTGGTGAACAGCAGCATCGCCACCAGCGGCAGCGCAATCCACAACCCCAGGCTGAAGATCTCGGCGCCCCACACCTGCGGCTGCACCGCGCGCAGAAAGGCGAAGGGTTCGGGGCCAACCGGGAAGACCTGAAAGCTCTGCACCAGTGCGGCCACCACCAGCAGGTGGCCGTTGATCACGATGAACAGCCAGCTCACGATGATGCCGAAGAAGCGGCTCACGGCGGTGGCCTGCCCACCGGTGGCGGGGTCGAAGAAGCCGGCGAAGTTCAGGCCCATCTGCAGGCCCACCAGTTCGCCGGCCAGCTCGATCGCGGCGAAGGTCATGCGCACCGCAAAACCGAGTGACAGGCCGATCAGCACCTGCTGCAACAGCATCAACAGCGCGTCGGCCGAGTCCAGCGGCACCACCGGCATGGCCGGCAGCGAGGCCTGCGCGCAGACCGTGATGAAGAATGCCAGCGCCACGCGCAGGCGCATCGGCACGATGCGCTGCGACAGCACCGGCAAACTGCCGAACAGCGCCAGCACCCGGAAGAAGGGCCACAGCAGCGGGCTGACCCAGGCCAGCAACTGGGCTTCGGTGAAGGTGATCATCGCGGCAAGCGCCCGGCGTGATTCAGGTCTGGGCCGATCGCATCAACCCACGACGGACGGAATCGCCAGCAAGGTGCGCTGCAGGTATTCGACCAGGGTGGTCAGCATCCACGGCCCGGCCACTGCCAGCACGGCCACCGCGGCCACCACCTTGGGCACGAAGGACAAGGTGGCTTCGTGAATCTGCGTGGCGGCCTGGAACACGCTGACGAGCAAGCCCACGCCGAGGACCGTCAGCAGGATCGGTGCGCTGACCATCAGCAGCAGGTGCAGGCCTTGTTGGCCGAAGGTGAAAACTTGTTGTGAGTCCATGGCGTTCCTGGAAATCGATCAGCAGATGTTCAGGCCGGAGGCGCCTGGCAGTTTCAAGCGAACACCGCGGAACCGGCTTTGCCGGGCCGCTCGTGTTGCCCCCTTTGAGGGGGAGCGGCGAAGCCGCTTCGGGGGTGGTCAGTCACTTCAGGTTGCAAAACTTGCGGCCAGCGAACCGAGCAGCAGGTTCCAGCCGTCGGCCAGCACGAACAGCATCAGCTTGAAGGGCAGGGCCACCAGCACCGGGCTCAACATCATCATGCCCAGGCTCATCAGCACGCTGGCCACGATCATGTCGATCACGAGGAACGGAATGAAGATCAGGAAGCCGATCTGGAATGCGCTCTTCAACTCGCTGGTCACGAAGGCCGGCACCAGCACCTTGAAGGGCACGTCTTGCGACTTGACGGCCGGGTCGATCCTGGCCAGCTTGGCGAACAGCGCCACGTCGGTCTGGCGCGTCTGCTTCAGCATGAACTCGCGCACCGGCACTTCACCGCGCTTGAGCGCTTCGTCGAAAGCGATCTTGTTGGCGGCGAACGGCTGGTAGGCGTCGGCATACACCTTGTCCAGGGTCGGCCCCATCACGAAGAACGTGAGGAACAGGCTCAGCCCGATGATCACCTGGTTGGGCGGCGCCGACTGCGTGCCCAGCGCCTGGCGCAGCAGCCCCAGCACGATCACGATGCGGGTGAAGCCGGTCATCAGCAGCAGCACTGCGGGCAGGAAGCTGAGTGCAGTAAAGAACAGCAGGGTCTGGATCGGCACCGAGTAGCTGGTGCCGCCGGCGCCCTGGCCGATCAGCAAAGGCAGGTTGGCGTTGCCACCGGCCGCTTGCGCCCAGGTGGTCAAGGGCGATGCCGCGAGCAGCAGCGGCACGGCGATGCGCGCCACTCGTTGCAGGCGGCGGGACAGGTCAGCGTTCAATGGGTGCTCCCGGCGTCGCTGCAGGGTCGCGCCGCAGCCGACTGAGCAATTGCGCAAACGCCGGCAAAGGCGTTGCGGCGGGCGACGCATCGGTCTGCGGCGCCATGCTGTGCAAGGGGGTGATGGTCTGCGCCGTCACGCCCAGCACCAGCCACTGGCGCTGCTCGCCGTGGCCGACCTCGATCGTGACGATGCGCTGGCTGGGCGACAGCGACAGCGTGTCTACCGCGCGCAGCCCGGCCGGCCCGGCCGTGGCACCAAAGCCGCCGCCACCGCCCAGCGGCGTGCGCTTGAGCAGCCACAGCGCCACCGGAATCATCACGATGATCGCGAGGAACCACAGTAGCGACGTGAAACCTTGAGCCATGTTCACAGGCACCTCAGGAAGCCCGACTCAGGCGGCGCATGCGTTCGCTCGGCGTCACGATGTCGGTGAGCCGGATGCCGAACTTGTCGTTCACCACCACCACCTCGCCCTGCGCGATCAGGTAGCCGTTGACGAGCACGTCCATCGGTTCGCCGGCCAGAGTTTCCAACTCCACCACCGAGCCCTGCGCCAGCTGCAGGATGTGCTTGATGGGAATGCGCGTGCGCCCCAGCTCCACGGTGAGTTGCACCGGGATGTCCAGGATCATGTTGATGTCGTTGCCCGCCGCGAGCGCGCCGCTGGACGAGAAGTTGGTGAAGGCCACCGGCGCGACCTGTTCGGTCTGCACCTGGACCGCAGCCTCCGGCTTGGCCTGGGCCAGCGCGGCGGCCCATTCGGCGGCCATCGCGTCTTCTTCGGATTGTGCGTTGCTCGCGTCATCAGGCGACATGTGCTTCTCCCAGCCAGCCCTTGGTGGAGCTGGTCAACAGTTGATCGATCTTGATCGCGTAGCGGCCGTTGGAGGTGCCGTAGTGGCAGTCCAGGATCGGTACGCCGGATACCTTGGCTTGAATCGCGGGGTGCAGGTCCAGCTCGATGAAGTCGCCCGGCTTCAACGACAGCAGTTGCTCCACCGTGGCCGGCGCCGTGGCCAGCTCGGCCACCAGCTCGACGGTGGCCGACTGGATCTCTTCCTTCAGCAGGTTGACCCAGCGGTGGTCGGGTTCGGTGGCATCGCCCTGCACGGTGGAAAACAGCACATCGCGAATCGGCTCCAGGGTGGAGTACGGAATGCAGAAGTGGATCGTGCCGCTGGTGTCACCGATCTCCAGCGTGAACGAAGTGGCCACCACGATCTCGCTCGGCGTGGCGATGGTCGCGAACTGCGGCTGCATCTCCGAGCGCTGGTATTCCAGCTCGAGCGGGTAGATGCCGTGCCACGACCTCTTGTATTCGGTCGTGATCACGTCGACCAGCCGGGTGATGATGCGATGTTCGGTGGGCGAGAAGTCGCGCCCCTCGATGCGCGTGTGGTACTTGCCGGCGCCGCCGAACAGCGCGTCGATCACCGCGAACACCAGGGTCGGGTCGCACACGATCAGCCCCGAGCCGCGCAGCGGGCGCACCGCCATCACGTTGAAGTTGGTGGGCACCACGATCTCGCGCAGGAAGGCGCTGTACTTCTGCACCTTGATCGCGCCGATCGACACCTCGGGGCTCTTGCGGATGAAGTTGAAGATGCCGATGCGGATGTTGCGCGAGAAGCGTTCGTTGATGATCTCCATCGTGGGCATGCGCCCACGCACGATGCGCTCCTGGCTGGCCAGGTCGTAGTTGCGCACGCCACCCTGTGGCACTTCTTCTTCGTCGAGCTTCTGGCTTTCGCCGGTGATGCCCTGCAGCAGGGCATCAACTTCGTCTTGCGAAAGAATTTGCTGGCTCATGAAAGTCAGCCCGCCTATTGAATGATGAAGTTGGAGAACAAGACGTTGCTGATCGGGTTGTGCATCGCCTTGCGCTTCTTTTTCTTCTTCTTTTTCTTGGTGGGCGCCTCTTCTTCGGCAGCAGGCTTCTTCTTGCTGTGCGCCGCTTCTTCATCTTCTTCGTCATCGTCGAATTCGATGCCCATCGGGCGGGCGGCCTCGCGCATGATTTCTTCGGCCAGCGACTCCTTGCCGGCACGCTCGAGCAACTGGGTCGAGGTTTTGTGCGCCAGCACCATCAAGATGCCGTTGCGGATGGCGGGCATGTAGGTCTTCATCTGGTCGGCGAACTTGGCGTCGTCGACCTGCAGGGTCAGGCCGATCTGGGCAAAGCGGTCGGCGTCCTTGTCGGCCAGGTTGACCACGAACGGGTCCAGCGGCACATAGGTGGGGGCCGTCTTGCTGGCGTCCTTCGAAGCCTTGTGGACAGGCGCTGCGTCTTCGCCGTCTTCTTCCGCGGCAGCCGCAGCGGCGGCGGCCTTGCTCTTGGCCATGAAGAAGTAGCCACCACCCCCACCGCCGAGCAGGATCATCGCCGCGGCAATGATGATGATCAGCTTCTTCTTGCCCTTCTTCGGCGCATCGGCAAGGGGCTCTGCGGCGGCAGCAGCGGACATGTTCACTCCAGGGTGTCGGGGTTGGAGTGATTATGAAAATGTGCCGCTGCGCGCAAGCGCCGATAAGCGCGGCTTTTGCGGGTCAGTCCGCAGACCGTGGCCGCGTTCCGCGGGCCGAGCGCCGGGCCGCTCCCAAGCCGGCCCGCATCCCCTCGGGGGATCGCCAAACGTACCCTTTTGGCGAGGGGCCGTCACTCCGTCAGGCGTAGAGGTCGACGCCGCCTTGCGCGACTCGAACGGCACTGCGCCGAATCTGCTCCACCTGCGCATCCGTTGTTCCGTCGGCGGCTGTGCCGGATTGCGCGTTCGACGAGGGGCCGCCGGCAGAACCGCTGCCGTTCCCATCCTGCCGCTGCCCGCCTCCATGCTGCGACACGCCGCCGCCCGTCAATGTCAAGCCCGCGTCACGCAAGGCACCCGCCAGTTCCGGCATGCCCGCTTCGATGATCTGGCGCGTCAGCGGCGAGTCGGCGCCGAAGTTGACCTGGGCCTGCTGGCCGTCGAGCACGATCTGGATCGACACCGGCCCCAACTCGGCCGGGTTCAGGTGCAGCTCGGCCTGCTGCACACCGGCACGCGCAAAGATGCTCACCTGCGCGCCCAACGCGGCGCGGAACTCGGCCGACGTGGCCGGCGTGGCCAGGCTGGCCTGCGCCACTTCGGCGGCTTTGGGGGTGTTGGTGGTGGGGTTGGCCGCAGCGGTGGGGCCGAGCGCAGCCAGCCCACGATCGGTGCTGTCGAGTGGCGTGGCGCGCTCGCTGCGGCGTGTGTCCAGGCCCTCGCGGGCGAACGGGTTGTTCTCGGCCAGCGCAGCGGCCTGGGCCTGTTGCCAGCTGGCGGGCTCGGCGGCGATGGCAGTGTTGTCGTTGCCAGAGGCGCCGCGCGGGTCACGCGCCGCGGTCTGCGCCGGCACGGCGAGGGCCGCCTCCGGCCCGGCCGATGCAAGCGTTGCGGCGGGCGCGGCGGCATGGACCGCAGCGTCGTTGGGAAGGGCTTGCGGCACCGCGGCCGGCCTGGCCGCCGTGGCCGTGGCGGGAGCGCCAGCAGCGCCATCCGCAGCCGCAGCCGCAGCCGCTGCAGGGTCGGCCAACGGCAAGGTGGTGCCGGTCGCTGCGGCCCGCGCCGGTTCGACCGGCACGGCGGCGGGCTCGGGCGCCGGGCCCAGCAACGCCAGCAGTTCGCTCGCGCTGGCCGCAGCGGTTTGTGAGGGATCGGTGTCGGCCGCATCGCTCTGCGCCTCGGCCGCGCTGGATTCGGCCTTTGCCGGGGGTGCATCGCCCTTGCGCGCGGCCGCAGCGCGGGCCGAGGCGCGTGTGGCTTCGTTGCGATACGCGCTGTCGCTTTGCGTGTTGCGGGCGCTGGCGTTGGCCGCCGGGGGCGGCGGTGCGGGGGCCTTGGGCGCCGGCTCCGGCGCGGCAGGGCGTGCGTTCTGCTGCGCGCGGGTCTGGCGCGTCTGTTCGAGCTGGCGCGAGAATGAGGCTTCGCCATTCGGCACCGTGGCACGTGCCGACGGGGTCGACGGGCTGGCCTGTGGCAGCGGTGCTGCGGCGATCACCAGGCTGGGCGGGAGGTGGGCTTGCATCAACGTGCTCCCTAGCGGGTGGCCATGAAGTCCATGCCCATCGGCGCCATGCGCACGATGCGGGCCGACATTTCGTCGAACTGTTTCTGCTCGCGCCGTTCGTAGCCGAGCCGGATCTCGCGGCTGCGCCGTTCGATCAGCTTGGCCACCGACGCCACGCGCAGCTCGCGCTCGCGCAGTGCTTTCAGCGCCTCGTCCTTGCGCGCCAAGGCCAGCTGCGCCGCGTGCTGTTGCTGGTCGACGGCCTGGCTCAGGCGGCCCATGAAGTCGTGGTAGCAGCGCACCAGCGCAATCTCGCCGCCCTGGCTGAAGTGCTGGCCCCAGCGGGCTTCATAGTCGCGCCGGTAACCCACCAGTTGGTCCAGTTGCGCCGCGCCGGCCCGCTCGGCACGGGCGGCCGTTTCAGAGGCGGCCAAGGCCGCGTCGCGGTCGGTTTCGGCTTGTTTGAGGAGCAGGAGCAGTGTTTGCATGGTGTGGTTGCGGCCGGGGGCAGGGAGGGTGATCAGATGCCGACCAGCTGGCGCAGCGCATGGATGCTGGTCTGCAGCTTGGCGGGCTGGTGCATGCCCTGCTGCAGCAGGGTGGCCATCGGTTCGTGCAGCGCCACGGCGCGGTCGAGCTCGGCATCGTTGCCGGGGCTGTAGGCGCCGAGCTGGATCAGGTCGCGCGCCTTGTGGTACTTGGCGTGCAGTTGGCGGAAGCGCCGTGCGGCGTCGATGTGCTCTTGTGCCGCCACGTTGGTCATCACCCGCGAGATCGACTTCTCGACGTCGATGGCCGGGTAGTGGCCGGCTTCGGCGAGCTCGCGCGTGAGCACGATGTGGCCGTCCAGGATGCCCCGCGCGGCGTCGGCAATCGGGTCTTGCTGGTCGTCGCCTTCGCTCAGCACGGTATAGAACGCGGTGATCGAACCGCCGCCCTTGGCACCGTTGCCGCTGCGTTCGACCAGTTGCGGAAGTTTTGCAAAACAACTCGGCGGGTAGCCTTTGGTGGCCGGTGGCTCGCCGATGGCCAGCGCGATCTCGCGCTGCGCCATCGCGTAGCGGGTGAGTGAATCCATCAGCAGCAACACGTGCTTGCCGCGGTCGCGAAATTCTTCGGCGATCGCGGTGGCGTAGTTGGCGCCCTGCATGCGCACCAGCGGCGGCGCGTCGGCCGGTGCAGCCACCACCACCGAGCGGCGAATGCCTTCCTCGCCCAGGATGTCTTCGATGAATTCCTTCACCTCGCGGCCACGTTCGCCGATCAGCCCGACCACGATCACGTCGGCCTCGGTGTAGCGCGCCATCATGCCCAGCAGCACCGATTTGCCCACGCCGGTGCCGGCGAACAGGCCGATGCGCTGGCCGCGGCCGACCGTCAGCATTGCGTTGATCGCGCGCACGCCGGTGTCCAGCGGGCGGCGCACCGGGTCGCGGTCCATCGCGTTGATCGCACGCCGGATCAGCGGCTGGTTGTGGACCGACTTCAACGGCCCGAGCCGGTCCATCGGCGCGCCGTGCGAGTCGACCACCCGGCCGAGCAGGCCGTCGCCGACCGGCAGGTGCAGGGTGCGGTCTTCGTTGCGCCGCCACGGGTGGTGCGGGTTGCCCAGTTGCAGCGGCACCACCGGCCAACTGCGCGGCACCACGCGCGCGCCGCTGACGAGGCCGTGCACATCGCCGGTGGGCATCAAGAAGGCGCGGTCACCCGAAAAGCCCACCACCTCGGCCAGCACGGGCGTCTGGCCCGGCATGCGCACTTCGCAGACCGAACCAACCGGCAGGCGCAGGCCGGCGGCTTCGAGCACCAGCCCGGCCACGCGCACCAACAGGCCCTGGGCCTGCAGCGGGTGGGGTTCGGCCGCCTGATGTGCCAGGTCGCTGAAGAATCGCTGCCAGGTCTCGGCGCGCGCGAGCACCCGGGTCTCGATCGGGGAGCTGATCATGCGGCGTCGTCCTGCTGTTCTTGCAGGGCGGGCGGCAGGGCAGGGGCCAGGCCGGGGGTGGTGGTCTCCCAGTCTTCTTCATTGCCCATCGCGGCGGCGGCGCGGTTCCAGCGTGCCTGCAAGGTGGCGTCGAGCACGCCGATGTCGGACTCGACCAGGCAACCGCCGCGTGCTATTGCCCCATCGGCAATCAGGCGTGCGCCGCGTGCCGCCAGCACATCGGCCGCACCTTGCGCCACCAGGTCCATGTCGTCGGGGTGCACGCGCAGGGTGATGTGGCGCGCGCTGAGCAGCAGCGATTCGGTGGCCTCGCGTGCGACGGCCTGCACCAGCTCGGGCCGCGCGCTCAATTCACTGCGCACGATCTGGCGCGCCAGGTTCGTGGCCGACAGCGCCAGGCACTGCGCCATCTGCCGCTCCAGCGCATCGTGCTGGTCGCCGAGCGACTGCACCAGCATGCCGATCTGTGTGCTCATCTGGCTCGCGAAGCTCTGCTTGAAACTCTCCAGCGCCACCAGCCCGTCGCGGTAACCGTCCTGGTAGCCGGCCTGGCGCACGGCGCGCCACTGGGCGGCCAGTTCTTCGGCCACGTCGGGCTTGGCGGCCGCCTTGTCGGCGGCGCGGCGCAGGCCGGTGGGCGAGTTCTTGTTGGGCGCACCCGTGGGTTCGCCGCCGGCCAGGCTGCCGGGGTTCCAGGCCTCGAACGAGTTCAGCTCTTCACGCGGAATGAAGCGGCTGTAGCTGGAGGCTGCCTTGGGCGGGCCGGACGGTGGCGGGGCGCTTTTCATCGGGCTCAGACGTAGTCGTCACCGCCGCCGCCGCCGAGCTGGATCTGGCCTTCGTCGGCCAGGCGGCGCACGATCTTGAGCATCTCTTTCTGCTCGGCCTCGACCTCGGACACGCGCACCGGGCCGCGCGACTCCAGGTCTTCGCGCAGCGTTTCGGCGGCGCGCTTGGACATGTTCTTGAGCATCTTCTCGCGCATCTCGGGCGTCGCGCCCTTGAGCGCCACCACCAGCGATTCGGACTGCACTTCCTTCAGCAGCGCCTGGATGCCGGAGTCTTCCAGCTTCTCCAGGTCGTCGAAGGTGAACATGTTGTCCATGATCTTCTGCGCCAGGTCGTTGTCGGCCTCGCGGATGAAGTCGAGCGCCGAGGTCTCGACCGCCGA
>JANOQS010000107.1:0-26948 GCA_031414975.1 Methylibium sp.
GTGAGAAAGTAGAACAGCACCGCCATCAGCCCCGGCACCACGCCGGCGGCGAAGAGCTGGCTGATGTCGGTCTCGGTCATGATGCCGTAGAGCACGAAGATCACCGACGGCGGGATCATGATGCCCAGGGTGCCGCCGGCGGCAATGAGCCCGGCCGAGAAGCCGGCGTCGTAGCCCGACTTGCGCATCTCGGGCAGCGCCACCTGCGTCATCGTGGCCGCAGTGGCGACCGACGAACCGTTGATCGCTGCAAAGCCCGCGCAGGCCGCGATCGACGCATACGCCAACCCGCCGCGGCGATGCCCCAGCCAGGCGCGCCCGGCGTGGAACAGCTCGCGGCTCATGCCCGAGTGCGACGCGAACGCGCCCATCAGGATGAACATCGGAATGACCGACAGGTTGTAGTCGGTCAGCACCGACAGCGGCACGTTGCCGAGCAGGTTGAGCGCCGGTATCGGACCCGACAGCAGCCCGAAGCCAAGCACACCGACGATGCCCATCGAGATGCCGATCGGCACGCGCAGTGCCATCAGCACGAACATCAGCACGAAGCCGAGCAGTGCGACGAGGTCTCTATCCATGGCCGCTATCCATGGCGGTTGTCCATGCCCCGGCCACTGTCGAGGTCCGACACGTCGATCATCTCGTCCTTCGGGTCGTGGCCACGCCACAGGTCCCACAGGCGGCGCAGGCCGAGCACCGCCGCCGCCGCCGCGCCACAGGCGGCCAGGCCGTAGAACCACACCAGCGGCAGGCGCAGGTCCATCGTGGTCTGGGTGCCGGTGGTCAGCACCTTGGACCACACCATCCAGGCCAGCGGCAGCAGAAACGCCACCGTCACGGTGCCGGCCACCAGGTCGAGCCGGCGCCGGTTGGCCGGGCCGAGGTGCTCCCACAGCACGTCCACACAAATGTGCCCGGCATGGTAGGTGGCCACCGCCATGCCCCAGAACAAGGCGATGCACATCACCAGCTTGGAGCCGTCGAACCAGTCGGGGATCTGCACCGCCAGCAGGTCGCGCAACAGCACGTTGGCGGCGGTGAGCAGCGCGATGAACAGCAGGAACACGGCGGCCACCGTTTCGGTGGTGGCCAGGATGCGTTTCACAACGGGGCGATCGAGGGCGTCCGCGGGACGGTCACTTGTCGGCGTTGCGCGTGGCCAGTTCGCGCTTCAGGTCGTCCAGCGCGGCCTTGCCGGGCACGCCGGCCTTGTCGGCGGTGGCGATCCAGTCGGCCGCGACGGGCTCGACCGCCTTCTTCCACGCATCGAGCTGCGCCGGCGTGAGCTTCACGATCGTGTGGCCGGGCGTCTTCTCGAGCTTTTCCTGGCCGGCGTCTTCGGCCGCGCCCCAGTCGGCACCGACCTTGGCGGCCCAGGCGTTGTTGCAGTGGTCGTCGATCACCTTCTTCTGGTTGGCCGAGAGCTTTTCGAACCAGGGCTTGTTGATGGCCCACACGAAGCCGGCGGCGTACAAGCGCATGTCGGTGTGGTGCGTCACCACCTTGTCGATGCCGAACGAGATGATCGAATTCCAGGGGAAGGTGATCGCGTCGGCCACGCCCTTCTCGATCGCGTCGCGCGCTTCGGGGGCAGACACCTGCACGTTGGTCGCGCCCAGGGCCGACATCATCTGCGACACGGTGCCGTTGGCCGAGCGGATCTTCATGCCCTTGAGCTGGCCCGGCTCGGTGATGGGCTTCTTGGAATGCAGCGTGCCGATGTGCAGGTGCGCAAAGCAGAACTTCACGTCCTTCATTTCGGCGGCCGCGTACTTGCGGTACCAGGCGTCCAGCGCGGCCGAGCCGGGGCCCGGCTTGGTCATCAGGAAAGGCAGTTCGCCGGCCGAGAAGAGCGGGAAGCGACCGGCCTGATAGCCGGGGTTCACGTAGGTGATCTCGGCAATGCCGTCACGCGCCATGTCGTAGTGGTCGTTCGCCTTGCCGAGCTGTTGGGCCGGGAACAGCGCGACCTTGATGCTGCCGCCGGAGGCCGCCTCGACCGACTTGGCCCAGGGCTCGAAGCCGGTCTTGGCCAGCGCGTGCTGGGCCGGGACCCAGAAGCCGAATTTCATTTCGACCGGCTTGTCTTGCGCCAGTGCCGGCAAGGCCAAAGCCAGGGCAGCAGCGCCGGCGAAGGCGGTGATCGAGGTGCGGAATTTCATGCAGATCTCCGAGAGCTATTGAGCGACGGTCGAGGATAGTGGATAGAAGCCTCGCGCCGGCTCATGAACTTCCCGGGGTTCGCGCCGGGCGTGCCCGGACCCAGCGAATCGGCTGCTCCTGCACCGGCCGGCTCGGCGCGCCATGGGCGAGCAGCGCCTTGTCGAGCGCCTTGCCGCCTTCGTCGGCCAGCGCGGCTGCGCTGGCCGAGCGGATCGCGGCGGCACGCAGTTCGGGGGTGTCGAAGGGCGCGGTGGTGGCCAGGTGGTCCAGCACATGCAGCAGGTTTTCCTTGCCGCGTTCGTTGGTCGTGCCGTAGCCCTTGATCAGGCGGCCGCATTCGGCCAGCGCCAGCCCGAGCTGCGGGTGTTCACGCGCGCCCAGCTCGACGCCGACGAGCCAGCGCTCGATCATCTTCTGCTCGGCCGAGAAGCGGCTGCCGCGCCGGCGCAGGCCCTTGCAGCTTGCCAGCAGGCGCAGCGCCGCGAAACCCACCACCGTGTGGGTGCCGATCTTCAGCGGCAGCGCCAGCGGGGGCTTGCCGGCGATGCTGCGTTTTCGATCCCAGCGGATCAGCGCGTCGGCCCAGCGCCGCGGCAGCAGCGCGGCGAATTCGGGCACACCGGGTTTGAAGTGGTCGTAGAGGTGCACGAGCTCGGTCTCGTCGGCCTTCACCTCGCTGCGCACACGCGCCATGCGGCTGGCGCGGCATTTCAGGTCGGCCACACGCACGATGTCGTCGAAGGCCATCCACAGCGCCAGCCAGCGCGCGACCTCGCGCGTGGTCGCGTGGCTGTTGGACGCAGCCGGGTCGCCGGCCTGTTCGGCAGAAAGCACCTGGCGCATGCGCTCGGTGTAGAGGCGGGCGTAGGCGGCGTCCTGGTACTCGGTCACGCGGGCGTGGCCCAGGGAGAACATCTGATGCGTGGCGGTGGGGAACTCCTGCAGCAGCGCGGCAGGCACCGGAGCATCGGCCGGTGCGACCACCACCGCCGGCGCCAGCACTGCCTGCACAGCCGCCTGGGCGTCGCGCGTGCCGCGCACCTGCAGATAAGCCTGCGCAAAACCACGCAGGCTGGCTTCCACGCCCAGGCCGGCGTGGCGGATCACGTGTTCGTAGGCCTCGCGCGCGAACGGCAGCGCGCCCGACGCGGCGATCGCACCGATCAGCACCGCGCTGATGACGGTGCCGTTCTTCTGCGCGAGCGCCGCCATGTCGAAGACCTGCGATTCGCGGCTGTGCGTGCGCAGCACCTGCAGCAAGCCGGGTGCGGCGAGGCGGCCGTCGCCCTGGCCCATCTTCTCGGCGGTGGTGAGCATGCGGCTGGTCGAACTGATCACCTGCGTGCGTTCGGCGTGCGCCATGCCGTTGCCGATCTGGCGCACCGTTTCGAGCAACTCCGACGACACCAGCAGGTCAAGCGCGCCCGGCACCGGGTTCAGGCTGAACACCGGCTTGCGGCCGTTCAGTGCGCTGTTCGGCAGCGGGAAGACCTCGATGTAGTAGGTGGTCGCGCCGGTGCGCTGTGCCACGCCGGGGATCGAGGTGCTCTGCGCGCTGTGCCCACTGTGCAGCGCCACCTCCACCAGCCACTCCGCCAGCACGCCGCCGCCTTCGCCGCCGAGGGCGCAGACAAGCACGGTGACCGGGCGCTGCGATGGGTTCATCGCCGTCATGCCGGCTGCAGCAGGCGCAGCACGGAGCCGCGCACCGCGTGGATCAGCCGCTCATGCCAACTCGGATTGCGAATGACCTCGGCGCGGTAAAACGACGGGCACAAGGTGGCCGCATGCGCGTTCTCGCCACACAAGCCGCACCCCACACACCCGTCGATCACCGTGGCCACCGGGTCCACCTTCAGCGGGTCGGGGTTGTCCTTCAAGGTCAAGGTCGGGCAGCCCGACAGCCGGATGCACGCATGGTCGCCAGTGCACACATCTTCATCGACGCCGTACTTCACGCGCACCACGCGTTTGCCGGCTTTCAGCAGGCCGGCGATCCAGGGTTTGATGCGGCGCTGGCGTTCGAGCTGACATTCGCCTTCGGCAATGATGACTTTCAAGCCCGCAAAGTCGGTGGTGAACGCTTCGTCCAGCACCTTGCGCATTTCGGCCACGCGGTAGGTGTGCACCGTGCGCATCCACTTCACACCCAGGCCGGTCAAGGTCGATTCGATCGTCGTGTTGCGATGCACCAAGCTCTGGTGCTTGTCCGGCGCGCTGGCCTTCACCTCGTCGTCGGGTGTGGAGATGATGTCTTGCGTGCCGGTGGCCGAGGTGTAGCCGTTCTTCATGATCAGCAGCACCGAGTCGTCGCCGTTGAACAGGGAAGACTGCACGCCGGTGAGCAGCCCGTTGTGCCAGAAACCGCCGTCGCCCATGATCGCCAGCACGCGCCGCTTCATCATCGGCGACACACCGGCGCTGCTGGCCAGGCTCATGCCGTAACCCAGGATCGAGTGGCCGGATGAAAACGGCTCGAAGGTCGCCAGCGCATGGCAGCCGATGTCGGCCGAGATGTGCACCGGCCCCACGTCCTGCTGCGCCAGCTTGAGCGCGGCGAACACCGGCCGCTCGGGGCAGCCGATGCAAAAGCCCGGTGGCCGCGCCGGCAGCGGGCCGCCGAGTTGCTGCGCCACGTCGGCACGCCGTTGGGTGTTGCCGGCGAGCCAGTCGGTGGCTTCGCTGACCGACAGTTGCGGCAAGTAGCGCGCGACGAACTTGGCCAGGCCCGAGGTCATCAACTCCACGCTGTACTCACCCGCCGCCTGCAGCATGTCCTTGCCGTGCAGCGGCGTCTGCACATCGAGCCGATGCAAGGCTGCCAGGATGTCGTGCTCGATGTACTCGGGCGTGCCTTCTTCGAGCACCAGCACCGCGCGCTTGCCGGCGCAGAAGTTGGTGATCTCCTCCGGCACGAGCGGGAAGGTCACGTTCAGCGCCAGGATCGGCAGGTCGCTGCCACCGAACGCGTCGGCCAGACCGACTTGCTGCAGGCTGCGGATCAGCGTGTTGTACAGACCGCCCTGCACGATCAGGCCCACGTCGGCATGCTTGCCGTCGAAGAACTCGTTCAGCTTGTTCGCCTTGATGAATTCACGCGCCGCCGGAATGCGCTGCGAGACCTTGAGCTTCTCGTGCCCGAAGGTCACCGGCGGGTGCGCCAGCCGCGCGTAGTCGAATGCCGCCGGCTCGGCGATCAGGTGCTTGGTCGACAGCGCAGGCGCCACGTTGTCCTTGCACTCGAAGCTGCCGCGCACATGGCAGGCGCGGATGCGCAGCTCCATGATGGCCGGCATGTTCGACGCTTCCGACAGCTCGAAGCCCGCCTCGACCATGCGCACCATGTTTCCCAGCTCGGGGCGCGGGTCGAGCATCAGCATCGACGACTTGAGCGCATACGCGTGGGTACGCTCCTGGATCACGCTGGCGCCTTCGCCGTAGTCTTCGCCGACGACGATCAGCGCGCCGCCCTTGACGCCCGGCGACGACAGGTTGGACAGCGCATCGGCCGCCACGTTGGTGCCGACGATCGACTTCCAAGTCACCGCACCGCGCAGCGGGTAGTGGATCGACGCGCCCAGCATTGCCGCGGCCGAAGCCTCGTTCGCGCATGCCTCCACATGCACGCCCAACTCGCGCATGTACGGTTCGGCCTGCACCATCACGTCCAGCAAATGCGACACCGGCGCGCCCTGGTAGCCGCCCACGTAGGCCACGCCCGATTGCAGCAGCGCCTTGGTGATGGCCAGGATGCCCTCGCCATGGAAGGTGTCACCCGCGCCCAGCCGCAGCGCCTTCACTTCCTTGCTGAACGAAACTTCCACCCGACATCCTCCTGCACCTGCGGAGCCGGGAGCTTAAGCGCAAGTTGCTGTGTCAACCATTGGGGGAGTCCGCGGTGACCGCGGGCGCTCTGGACGGGCGATTGCTTCGAGCCTTAGCCGGGCAAGAACTCAACGGCCGGAAGCTGTCACTCAGCATTCAGCGATGGCGAGTCACTACAGCGGCAGCAATGAGTGGCTGCTTCTTGGTGAGTCGGCTCTGCCTCATAGGTCGGTTTTGTGTTCTGCCGCACAGACGGGCGCGGCAGCTCTCGGCATTGTCCCATTGGTACAAATTTGTGAAGAGCGAACAGACGGGAATTTGACTATGCCCACCGGC
Source organism: Methylibium sp. (assembly GCA_031414975.1). Taxonomy (GTDB): domain Bacteria; phylum Pseudomonadota; class Gammaproteobacteria; order Burkholderiales; family Burkholderiaceae_C; genus LGRD01. Next base: position 6,328 of record JANOQS010000107.1, read on the forward strand.
CTTGCAAAGATTTCGGCACAGGACCTTCGCGAGCGCGTGGCTGCGCTTCAAGCAATGTCCGTGCTGGACACTCCGCCAGAAAAAGGCTTCGATGCCATTGCCCGTTTAGCGGCGACGGTTTGCAGCACGCCTGTGGCGATCGTGAGCCTGATCGATGGCGAGCGACTGTGGTTCAAGTCCGTGCACGGTCTCGGCACGAGAACCATGGACAGCTCCAACTCGTTCTGTTGCGAGGCTGCCAACTCGAAGCGCATATTGGAAGTGCCGGACCCCACCGTAGACCCGCGATTTTTAGACCATCCGCTGGTCGTGGGCCAGTTTGGCCTCCGATACCACGCGGGGGCCCCGATCATGCACAACGGAGTCGGCATCGGCACGGTGTGCGTCCTTGACTATGTTCCCAGGCGAATGGAGAAGCGCGCGCTTGACGCACTCTCGGAAATGGCCAACATCGCGGCAGCCATGCTCACGGCGCGCATCGAAGCGTTTGAGATGTTCTCGAGCACCCGTTCTTAAATCGCTGCCCATGTCGCTTAGGGAGACGGCTGGTCGAATTTGATCATTCCATCGAGCGCGGAAGGAGCCCTACGGCGCATAGCTCATCTCAAGGCACACTTTGCTGGCCCCTTGAAGCTGCCGGTCATCAACGGCAGGATGAGGCCGGCTTCCGCCATTGAATCTGCGCCAAGCACGCCCGACTCCCGCTTTCACCCAACGTCGATTACCTCGGCTGCCGCCCGAAACGCATCCAGACTCCTTGAAGGAGGCTCAAGAGCATAGCGGCCCTGCCTGCCGGTCGGATCTCGCGTATATACTTTGCATATAGTCTCCTAGAGATGCCATGCCGCCCCCGATGTCTCAATCCTTGTTGCTGAAGTTCCGGACCAAGGACACGCGCTTCGGCGTCACGCGCAGCACCGTCAAGGCGCTCGCCAGCGAACTTGATGTCACCGAGACGCAGGTGGTTCACATCGCGCTGTCGAAGCTGGCCGAAGAAACGCTGCCGGCCTACGAGCCCGACGATGGCCCGTTGACCGCCCGCCAGCTCGCCGGCGTCCGCAAGGCTGCCAAGGCGGTGACGCCCAGGGGCAAGGTCTTGGGCAAGCAGACTCTGTTCTGATGCCCGGCGCCTGGAAGCCGCCCAGCCCGGGCGACATCGTCTGGTGCCACTTCCCGGAGTTGCCGGAAACGAACCCCGGGCCCAAACCGCGGCCGGCGCTGGTCACGGCGGTCACGACGCACGAAGACGGCACGGTCGTGCACGTGGCTTACGGCACGTCGCAGCGCGTGGACCGACTGAAGAGTGGTGAGTTCTCGATCCTGAAGGCCCGCGAGCCTGGCGCGTTTGCTCTGGCCGGCTTGGCGTTGGACACCAAGTTCGACTTGAAGGCGATCGTGGAGCTGCCCTGGACGGCGCAGTTCTTCAAGATTGCGCCCCGTGCGCCGCACGGCGCGACGCCGAAGCTGGGGACGCTGCATCCATCGCTGATGCGGGCGGCGAAGGCAGCACATGACGCCGCCGCGAGCCGGTGAGCCCACAAGCGGCAGGGGCCAGAATCGCGGCATCGTCAACACACCATGAGGCCCCGATGAACCCCTTGCCTGCACCACCCGCCCTGATCCCGATGGCCCAGGTTCTGTGCGACGTGGGCACGCTCGTGACGCTCGGCCCCGGCAAGTACGGCGAGCGGCGCTACGTGCCGCTCGGCGGCGGCACCGTGCACGGGCCCGAGCTCAACGGCACGCTGGTCGAAGGCGGTGTGGACTGGCAGGTCAACCGCAGCGACGGTGTGCTCGACATCGCCGCGCACTACGTGATCCGCACCACCGACGGCGCGCTGATCGAAGTGCAGAGTGACGGCATGCGCCACGGCCCGGCCGACGTGATGGCGCGGCTGGCGCGCGGCGAGCTCGTCGGCCGCGACGAGTATTTTTTCCGCACCGTCATGCGCTTTCAGACCGGAGCGCCGCAGTGGGCTCACCTGAACAAGGTGCTGGCGTTGGCCTGCGGGCAGCGCGAGGCCAAGCGGGTGGTGCTCGACGTCTACCGCATTACCTGAGGTTCGCGGCGTAGTAGGCCAGCAGGTCCAGGTCTTCCACCGGCACCTGGCTCAAGGCCTCGGTCATCGCCCGCATGTAGCCCGGCCGGGTGCCCGACTTGAAGCCCTGCAGCGTTGCGCGCAGGTAGTCGTCCTTCTGGCCACCGACGCGCGGCACCTGCTGGCCGCCTTCCAGAAGGGTGCCATGGCAGAACGTGCACTTGTGCTGGTGCGCCAGGGCCTGGCCCTTGCTCATGCGCGCCGCATCGGGCGGCGTAGCGGCGGGCGGCGCCGGCACCGGCGGCAGCGTGCCGATGTGGTCGGAGAAGCCGCGCAGGTCGGCGTCTTTCATCGGCTTGGCCAGCGCGATCATTGCGTCGTTGTTGCGCCGGCCTTCGCGGAACAGGAACAGCTGCGTGATCATGTAAAGCGACGATTGACCGGCCAGCACCGGTACGCCGGCCATGTCGCTGCGCCCATTGACGCCGTGGCAGGCCGCGCAAACGGTGCGGTAGCGCTCGGCGTAGTCGGCGGCGCTGGCCGCCGCGGCGGCCGAAGCGGCAGCCGCCGCGGAAGCAGCGCTCGCCCGGGCGGGCGGCTTTTTCGCCTGCGCATGCGCAGGCCAAGCCGTCGCCATGGCGAGCGACGCCAGCGCGGCCATTGCCGCGATGCGTCGCCAGGCTGTCACGTCACTTGCCGCCGTAGCTGATGCGGTAAATCGCACCGGCGTGGTCGTCGCTGACCAGCAGCGAGCCGTCCTTCATCACCAGGAAGTCCACCGGCCGGCCGAGGTAGGTGTTGTTCTCGACGAAGCCGGTCATGAACGGCTCGACCTTCGCGCCGCCCTTGCCGTCGGGGTACGCCACGTACACGCCGTTGTACTTCTTGGTCCGGTTCCACGGGCCGTGGATCGCGATGAATGCCGCGCCCCGGTACTTGGCCGGGAAGCTCTTGCCGGTGTAGAACTTCAGGCCCAGCGAGCCGGCGTGCGGCCCGAGCAGAGCGGCCGGCTTCTGGTAGTCGTCACACGACTTGCCCCAGCCAAACTCAGGGTCGGGCATGTTGCCCTGGTGGCAGAACGGGTAGCCGAAGTGCTGCTTGCCCGGCTGCGTGACAACGTTCAGCTCGTCGTTCGGGAACTCCTCGCTGAGCCAGTCGCGGCCGTTGTCGGTGAACCAGAGGTGGTTGGTCTTCGGGTCGAAGTCGAAGCCGACCGTGTTGCGCACGCCCGAGGCGACTGTCTCGATGTTGGAGCCGTCGAGGTTCATGCTGAAGATCTTCGCCCACTGGCCGGGGTCGCAGATGTTGCACGGCGCGCCGACGTTGTAGTAGAGCTTGTCCTTGTGGATGCGCAGGAACTTCCAGCTGTGGTCGCTGCCCCCGGGCAGGTCGTCTTTCAGCACCTTGGTTGGTTCACCGAGGTTGTCGAGCTTGTCTTCGGCGTTGTCGTAACGAACGATGCGCTTGTGGGTGGCGAAGTACAGCGAACCCTTGTGGAACTCGATGCCCGCGGCCTGTTCGGTCTTGTCGATGATGACCTTCGGCTCGCGCTTGCCGTCCTTGGCCTTCTCGGGGATCGCGTAGACCTTGTTGCCGACGAACAGCGTACTCACGAAGATGTTGCCCTTGTCGCCCTGACGCAGCTCGCGCGCGTCGAGCACGCCGGAGGCCCAGGTCTCGACCTTGAAGCCGGGCGGCAGCTTGAACTTCTTGGTCGGCAACTGGTCGGCCGCGGTCGGGATCGGGAAGGCCGGCACTGGCGCCATCTTCATGGCGGTGTCGGTTTTGGGCCGGCCCTTGGCCCAGCCCGGTTCAGGCTCCTGGGCCGAAGCCGTGGTGGTCGCGCCGACGAGCGCGAGCGCGGCAAGGAATGAAAGCAAACGACTCTGTTGCATGTCTCACCTTTTTATGTGGGTTGGCAGATGTCATTGACCCGAGCGATGGAGGCCTCTCGGGCCGCGGATGACGCTTGATATGGGGTGCAGCTGTCTCTGGCAGGTGACGCTTGACGGAGGCGAAAGATACTATGCGCCGGCTCCCGCCGCACGATGGCGTTCATGCCCACGCAGGCAACGCGGTCTGCAGGTCCGCAGGCGTCGCGATGGCACCAACCCCGGCTCGCCAGGTGCAAAAACGGGCCGGCCTTGACATGCAGGCAAATACTTGCATATTATTCGCTCCGTCATCCCCATCGGCAAGCTTGGAAGGAGCAATCACCATGGACATCCTGCACAGAGTCGGCATCAAGGCGCCGCTGAACGAGGTCTACATGGCACTGACCACCCGCGACGGCCTGGCCGCCTGGTGGACGGGCAACACGCAAGGCGAGGGCAAGCTCGGCACGGCGCTGCAGTTCCGCTTCAGTGTGGGCGGCACCGAGATCGGCGGCTTCGACATGAAGGTGCTCGAGCTTCAGCCCACCAAGCGGGTGCTGTGGCAAGTGGCCGAGGGGCCCGAAGAATGGGTCGGCACGACCGTCAGCTTCGACCTGAAACAGTCGGGCGAACACGTCATCGTTCTCTTCAGGCACCAGGGCTGGAAGGAGCCGGTGGAGTTCATGCACCACTGCAGCACCAAGTGGGCGATCTACCTGATGAGCCTGAAAGCGTTGATGGAAACCGGCCGAGGCACGCCCAACCCGAACGACCCGCACATCAGCGGCGACGGGGCGGACTGAAGAGGCTGAGAAGAGCGCGTGGCCGAGCGTCTGGACATCGACAAGGTCTTCAAGGCGCTGGCCGACCCGACCCGCAGGCGCCTGCTCGACCTGCTGCACCGGGACAACGGCCAGACGCTGACAGCACTGTGCGACGGCATGGACATGACGCGCCAGGCCGTGACGCAGCACCTGCAATTGCTCGAAGCCGCCAACTTGGTCGCGATCGTCTGGCAAGGCCGCGAAAAGCTCCACTACGTCAACCCGGTGCCGCTGCACGACATCTACGAGCGCTGGATCGCCAAGTTCGAACACGGCCGCCTCGGCGCGCTCCACCAACTGAAGAAACAACTGGAAAGTGATGACGATGAAAAAGCCTGACTACGTGTACGTGAGCTACATCGAAACAACGCCGGAGAAGGCCTGGCGCGCGTTGGTCGAGACCGACCTGACGCGCCAGTGGTGGGTCGACCCGGCAGCAGGTTGTGCGCGCGTGAACGTGTCGGACTGGAAGCCCGGCTCGCGCTGGGAGCACACCCGCGCCGACGGCAGCGGCATCGTCGACATCGTCGGCAAGGTGATCGAAACCACGCCGCCGCGCCGCCTGGTGTTCACCTGGGCCCGGCCGAACGAGGCCGACAACGAAGCCCGGCATTCGCGCGTGGCGTTCGACATCGAGCCGTATTCGGACGGGCTCATTCGCCTGACCGTCACGCACGATGAACTGGCGAACGATCCGCAAATGCTCGAAGGCATCTCCGGTGGATGGCCGAAGGTTCTGTCGAACCTCAAGACCTACCTCGAAACCGGCCGCCCGCTCGCGCACTTGCCGCAGGCGAAGGCCGCGGGATGAGCTTGAACGTCAGCCCGCCGCGTACTTCACGCTGCAGCCGTACGGCGTGGCCGTCGGCGTGCTGACGGCCTTGCCGGCCATCGACTCGGCGAGCGCCGCGCGCACGTGGTTCTTCGCGACTTTCACGTCGGCCGGGTCGGCCGAGCGCTTGTCGTCGATGCCGCCGGCGTAGACCAGCTTGCCGTCCGGCGCGATCACGTACATGTGCGGCGTGGTGCGGGCCGAATACGCCTTGCCGACGGTGCCGGCATCGTCCATCAGGATCGCGCTGGGCGCGCTGCCCCATTCCTTGTACTTCGCAGTCAGTGCCGCCGGCGCCAGGTAGTCGTAGTGGCCGGGCGCGGTGGAGCTGACGCTGAGCCACACCACATTCCTTGCGGTGAACTCCTTCTGCAGGCCCTGCATGTTTTGCGAGCCGTAATGCTTCACGACGAAGGGGCAGCCGGGGTTGGTCCACTCCAGCACCACGTGCTTGCCCTTGAAGTCGGCCAGCTTGATCACCTTGCCGGTCGCGTCTTTCAGCTCGAACGCGGGTGCGGGTGCGCCGACGGTGGCGGCACCGGCCTGCGTGGCCAGGGCCAGCAGCAAAGACGACACGAGCGCGATGGAGACAGTACGACGTTGCATTTCAACTCCTCGATGGGGGAAGGTTGGCCAACGCATCGCGGACGATGCGTTCGGTCAGGATTTCGGGCAACAGCACCGGCTCGCGGCCGGGTGCGATCAGCGCGTACACGGGCACACCGTTGCGGCCCAGGCGCGCCAGGGCCTGGGTGATGTTCGGATCGCGGCGCGTCCAGTCGGCACGCATCAGCGCTACGTTGGCTTGTTCGAAGGCGCGCATCGTCGAGTCGGAGTTCAGCACCAGGCGCTTGTTGACCTGGCAGCTCACGCACCAGGCGGCGGTGAAATCAACGAACACCGGTTGCCCTTGGGCAACCCGTTGCGCGAGGGCGGCTTCGTCGAACGGCTGCCACGACGCGGCGAACTTGTCTCCGGGTTTCGCTGTTGCTGCCGATGCTGCGGCCGCCTCGCCCACCGGCAGCGTTGCCGGCCAACCCCAGGCCAGCACGCCCACCAGCGCAAGCGCAGCCACCACCTTGCCCGCCACACGCCCGGCGGTGCCGGCGCCAACGCGCGCCATCATCGGCAAGCCCATCAGCCACACCAGCACGCTCATGCCCACCAGCGCCAGCAGCAGCCGGGCCGCACCGTCGATGCCGGCCTGCTGGCCCAGCACCCACACCAGCCACACGACGGTGGCAAACATCGGGAAGGCGAGGCCCTGCTTCAGGTGCAGCATCCACGCCCCCGGCCGCGGCAGGCGCTTGCGCCAACCGGGCAGCAGCACCAGCAGCGCGTAGGGCAGGGCCATCCCCAGCCCGAGCACCGCGAACACCGCCAGCGCCACCGCGGCCGACTGGCCGATCGCAAAGCCCAGCGCCGCGCCCATGAACGGCGCGGTGCAGGGGCTGGCCGCCACGACCGCCAGCACGCCCGATGCAAACGCATCGACCGCAGGCCGTTGCGAACGCCACAGCGCGAGCCGCTGAGGCAACAGGTTGCCCAGTTCGAACGCGCCCATCAGGTTCAGCCCGAGCGCAAAGAACAGCAGCGCCAGCACGAACACCACACCCGGCTCCTGCAGTTGAAAGCCCCAGCCCACCGCACTGCCGGCCGCGCGCAGCGCCAGCAGTGCCGCGGCCAGCGCAACGAAGCTGAGCACCACGCCCGCGCTGTACGCGAGTGCATGTGCGCGCAGCCCCGCGGGGCGGGCGCGCTGCTGCTGCGCCAGGCTCAGCAGCTTGATCGACAGCACCGGGAACACGCACGGCATCAGGTTCAGCAGCATGCCGCCGACGAAAGCCAGGCCCAGCGCCAAGCTCAGCGCCGCCAGCCCGCCGATGTTGGCCAGCCCGCTGGGCGCCGGCGTGCCGGCGCCGAAGACGCTGGCCTTTGGCGTGGCCAACAGGCGAGAACCACTGGGCAACTGCAGCGCCGCCACGCTGCGCACCGGCGCGGTGAATTCCACCGTCCGCCGCGTGCCGCCCCAGAGCGACGCAACATTCGCATCGCCTTGCGCATCGCCCTGCGCCACTGCAATGCCGCTCAGCGAGGCCGGCAGCACGGCGCCGTCCATCAGCGCCAGTTTCAGCGCGTAGCCGTTGGGGGTCTGGTACAGCTCGTGGCGGGCCGGTTCGAGCACTTGTTCGATATAGGGGAACACCTGCACGGCCGGCGCCTGGGCGGTGGGTGCGGGGGCGCCGGCCCATTCCAGGGTCAGCATCAATTCCTTGCCGGCCTGCTGCAGGGTGGCGGTGCCTCCGGGCCAGGCGCCGGGTTGTTGTGCCGCGGTGCGGGTGAACAACGCCTCGTGCACGCTGCTGCCCGGCGTGGTTTGCGCATCGACCACCGGTAGTTCGAGTTCGAGCTGCGCCGTCTCGGGAATGCAGACGTCCTTGCACACCAGCCAGTCGGCCTTGGCGCGCAGCTTCAGCGTGCTGCCGGGCCTGGCGTCGGCCGGCGGCGTGTAGGCCAGTGGCAGCAGCAGTTCGTCTTCGTAGCCGTAGTTCACCAGCGGGCCGATGGGCAGGCGCTTGGGTGCCGGCCAGGCGATGTCGCCGACGCTGCTGCCGGGCGGCAAGGTCCAGGCCAGAGTGGTCGGCAGGCCCGAGTCGCCCGGGTTGCGCCAGTAGGTGTGCCAGTGCGGTATGTGCTGCAGGCGCAGGCCGATCTGGATCGGCTGGCCGGGTTGGGCAGCGCTGCGCTGGGCGACCAGTTCGGCGCTGACGTGGGGCGTCTTGACTGGCGCGGCATGGGCCGTCGACGCGAAGGCGACGCAGACCGCTGCTGCGATGCTCAGCGCGACCGAAGCCAGGCTCATGCGGCCACGACGATGGGGAAGCGTGCCCGCAGCCCGTCGGCTTCGGGCTGAAACCCGACGGTGATCGCGTCGCGGTCGGCCGTGCTCAGGCGGCGCCACAAGAAGTCGCGCTCGTTGTTCGGGTCGCCGGCCACGTACATCTGCGTCGTCAGCAACTCGCGCTGGCCGAGCTTGACCTTCACGTGGATGTGCGGCGTGCGGCCCGAGTAGACGGCCGGGCGAATGGTGCGGAAGCGGTATTCGCCGGCATTGCCCACGCTGGCCCGGCCGAAGCCCTGGAACGCGGGGTCGGCGCCGCGGTCGCCGGGGTGGTGGTAGTGGCCCTGCTGGTCGCACTGCCAGATCTCGACGACCGCGCCCTGCACCGCGCGGCCGGCGCGATCGGTCACCGTGCCTTCGAGCCAGGCGGCCTGGCCTTTCGTGTAACGCGTGTTGCCCTGGGTCAGCAGGTCGAAGTCACTGTCGGCCGGCAGCTCGACCGGGTAGAACGGCCCTTCGGTCTGCGAGGGTGTGAGGCGGCGCGATTCTTGCGCCAGCGCATTGCGGATGAACCAGGGCGCGGCGACCAGCGCGGCGGCGCCGGTCAGCAAGCTGCGGCGCAAGGGAAGAGGTTTGGGCAAGGTCATGCTGCGAAGTGGACACTCAGTGATCTATGCTTTGTGCCAAAGTTCCCGGCCCAGGCCGGCCCCATTTGAAACGAGACCTGTCATGCACTACCGAAACCTCGGCACCAGCAACCTGAAAGTATCCACCCTGTGCCTGGGCACGATGATGTTCGGCGACCAGACCGACCGCGCCGAGGCGGCCCGCATCATCGCCGACTCGCATGAAAAGGGCGTGAATTTCATCGACACCGCCGATGTGTACACCACCGGCGTGTCGGAGCAGATGGTGGGCGAACTGATCAAGCCGCAGCGGCACGACTGGGTGCTGGCCACCAAGCTGGGCAACAAGATGTCGGAGCGCGTGAACCAGACGCACTATTCGCGTGCGTGGATGGTGCAGGCGCTGGAGCAGAGCCTGCGCCGCCTGCAGACCGAGCACGTCGACATTTATTACCTGCACCGCGACTACGCCGGTCTGAACCTGGAAGAGCCACTGCGCGCGCTCGACGACATGATCCGCGCCGGCAAGATTCGCTACTGGGGCGTGTCGAACTTTCGCGGCTGGCGCATCGCCGAGGTGGTGGCCACCGCGCGCCAGCTCAACATGCCCGGCCCGGTGGTGTGCCAGCCGTATTACAACCTGCTCAACCGCATGCCCGAGGTCGAGATCCTGCCGGCCTGCGAACATTTCGGCATCGGCGTGGTGCCGTACAGCCCGATTGCGCGCGGCGTGCTGACCGGGAAGTACCAACCCGGCGCCAAGCCCGACGCGCAGACCCGCGCCGGCCGCGGCGACCCGCGCATGATGCAGACCGAGTTCCGCGAAGAGTCGCTCGCCATCGCGCAGCGCCTGCAGGCGCATGCGAAGGACCGCGGCACCACGCTGGCGCAGTTTGCCACCGCCTGGGTGCTGGCCAATCGCATGATCAGCAGCGTGATCGCCGGGCCGCGCACCCTGGCGCAGTGGCAAGACTACTTTCCGGCGCTCGACTTCAAGTTCAGCGCTGAAGACGAAGCGCTGGTCGACTCGCTGGTCAAGCCCGGCCACCCATCCACACCCGGCTTCACCGACCCGGCCTACCCGCTGGTCGGGCGCGTGCCGCTGACTGCATGACGGCATGACCCAGGCCATGGCAACCCAACGCTGGATCCGCTTCCTGCACGAAGGCGCCGTCGGTTTCGGCACGCTCGTGGGCGAGACCATCCAGGTCTTCGAAGGCGATCTGTTCAACGCCCCTCGCCCCACCGGCACCACCCTGCGCCTGCCCGACGTGAAGCTGCTGCGCCCCACCGAGCCGGGCAAGGTGATCGCGCTGTACAACAACTTCCGCCCCTGGCTGGAAAAGCTCAAAGTCGCCCGGCCGCCCGAACCGCTGTACTTCCTGAAAGCGCCGAACGCCTACCTCGACCCGGGCGACACCATCCCGCGGCCGACCTGCGACACGCGCGTGATCTTCGAAGGCGAACTCGGCCTCGTGATCGGCCGCACGGCCAAGAACGTGAGCGAAGCGCAGGCCCTGGAGCATGTGTTCGGCCTGACCTGCGCCAACGACGTGACCGCGGTCGACGTGCTGCCGCGCGACCCCGGCTTTGCGCAATGGGTGCGCGCCAAGGGCTTCGACGGCTTCTGCCCGTTCGGCCCCACCATCGCCACCGGGCTGGACGCGCGCGCGCTGACCTTGCGCAGCACGCTCAACGGCAGCCTGCGCCAGGACTTCCCGATGACCGACATGCTGTTCGGCCCGGCCGAACTGGTGTCGCGCATCTCGCACGACATGAGCTTGAACCCGGGCGACATCATCTTGTGCGGCACCTCGGTCGGCGTGGGGGTGATGAAGCCGGGCAGCACGATCGAGATCGAGGTCGAGGGGATCGGGAAGCTGGTGAACCGGTTCGGCTGAGGCGACGCCAAGCATTCGGGCCAGCCAACGCGCGTTCCAACGCCGGCTCCAACGATGGATGGGCACATTGAGGTCACCGCTTCACGGCGGACCCTCCGACCCACCTTCGACAGGAGCCCATCATGGCCACAACTTCCAGCCTCTCCCTCCCCGCCGCCACACTCGACGGCCGCCGCTTCGACGGCATCGTGCTCGAATGCGGCAAGACCGCCGGTGACGCCGACAGCCTGATCTTCGAAGGCGGGCGCTTCCGCTCCACCGCCTGCGACCGCTACGAATACGGCGACGGCGCGTACACCGCCAGCGCCAACATCGGCGAGATCGCCTTCGAGGCAGTGACCGAAAGCCCGAAGTACGGCCAGTTGCGCTGGAGCGGCGTCGTGCGCGGCACGCGGCTGGACGGCACCCTCACGATGGTGCGCGACGGCGTGGCCGCCGGCGACAAGTGGGTGCTGGCCGGTCAGGTGCCGTGATGACCCGGGTCGCCATCGTCCAGCAGGCGCCGGTGTTTCTGGACCGGGCCGCCACCCTGGCCAAGGCCGTTGCCGCGGTCGAGGAGGCCGCGGCGGCCGGCGCACAACTGGTGGTCTTCCCCGAGGCTTTCGTGCCCGGGTACCCGGCCTGGCTGTGGCGGCTGCGCCCGGGCGACGACATGGCGCTGACCGAACAATTGCACCAGCGCCTGCTCGCCAACGCGATCGATTTGAGCACCGACGACCTGGCCCCGTTGCGCCAGGCGGCCCGCGAACACAAGGTGACGGTAGTCTGCGGCATCAACGAACGCGACGCCGCCTTCAGCCGCGACACCTTGTACAACGGCGTCGTCACCATCGGCCCCGACGGCATGGTGCTGAACCGTCACCGCAAACTCATGCCCACCAACCCCGAGCGCATGGCCTGGGGCTTTGGCGACGCCACCGGCCTGAAGGCGGTGGACACGCCCTGCGGCCGCGTCGGCGCGCTGATCTGCTGGGAAAACTACATGCCGCTGGCGCGCTTTGCGATGTATGCCCAGGGCGTGGAAATCTATGTCGCCCCCACCTACGACAGCGGCGAGCGCTGCACCGCGACGATGCAGCACATCGCGCGCGAAGGCGGCTGCTGGGTGCTGGGCAGCGGCTGTGCCTTCCAGGCCCGCGACATCGCCGCAGCGCTGCCCGACAACGCGGCGCGCCTGTACCCCGAGCCCGACGAATGGATCAACGCGGGCGACTCGGTCATCACCGCCCCCGGTGGCAAGATCGTGGCCGGGCCATTGCATGCAAGCTTCGGCCTGCTGACGGCCGAGATCGACCTGGCCAAGGTCGGCATGGCCCACCGCAGCCTGGACGTGGCCGGCCACTACGCGCGGCCGGACATCTTTCAACTGCGCGTCAACACCTCACCGGCCCGGCCGGTGCGCTTCGAACAGGAGTGACCCGATGGAAGCACCCGCCAACCACGCCGCCTACCACGCCGGCATGCGCCAGCTGCAAGACCGCTTCGACAGCCGGCGCCTGGCCGACCGGCTCGACGAGCGCCTGGGCCGCAGCGCCTTCACCGCCGACGACCGCACGTTCATCGAAAGCCGCTCGATGTTCTTCCTCGCCAGCGCCGACGCGCAAGGGCAGCCCGACTGCTCGTACAAGGGCGGCGACCCCGGCTTCGTGCGCGTGACGGCCGACAACGAACTGGCCTTCCCCAGCTACGACGGCAACGGCATGTTCCGCAGCCTCGGCAACGTGCTGGCCAACCCGGCCGTGGGCCTGCTGTTCATCGACTTCGAGTCGCCCCGGCGCCTGCGCGTGAACGGCCAGGCGCGCATCGACGCCGACGACGAACTGCTCGCCAGCTTCGTCGGCGCACAACTCGTGGTGCGGGTGCGCGCCGAGCGCATCTTCCCGAACTGTCCGCGCTACATCCACAAGATCACCTCTGCCGAACCGTCGCCCTACGTGCCGCGGGCCGGCCACACGCCGCCGGAGCCGAAGTGGAAGAGCTTCGAGATGTTTGCGGATGTGATGCCAAGAGGCGGGGAGAAGCGTTGAACCTGCCGGCTCGCCGCGCGACAGCGGCAGATCATGGTGTGCCCTGGTGCTGGTCTCGACCAGCGGGGCGGCCCCCGTGTATCCGTCTGCGGGTTCGCTCCTGCTAAAGTCAAGGCAGGCAAGCATAAATGTGGGTCACTGCCATGCGAACGACACTCGATCTCCCCGACGACATCCTCCGGCGCGCCAAGATCGAGGCCGTCCAGCGGGGCTCGACACTGCGTCAACTGGTCATCGATGCCTTGCACCGTGAGATGGCGGGTACCAAAGGCCCGCGCAAGCGCCTATCGCGGCCGCCGATCAAGCTTGCCGCCGACGCACCGCTGCGACACCTGAGCCCCGAGGCGGTCAAGCGCCTGGACGCTGAAGACCTCGAGCGATCAGACGTGAGCAAGGCGCGTGCGCTGCATCGCTGACGCCAACGTCCTGCTGCCCTTGCTCGCCGAAGGCCATGCGCATCAGGCGCCAGCCGCCGAGTGGTGGGAAGCCTGCAACGACGACGACGTGGGCCTGAGCTTGCCCGTCCACATGGCCATGCTGCGGCTGCTGTCCAACCGCAAGGTGATGGGGTCGTCCGTCTTGCGGCCGGCGGCTGCCTGGGCCGCGGTCCAGCGTCTGATCGGGGATCCACGAATCGTGGTGCTCGATCAGGCGCCAGCGACGCACGGCAAGCTCTGGTACGACAACGTGGCCCGACGCGAGCCTTCGCCCGATCTGTGGACCGATGCCTGGCTGGCCGCCCTCGCGCAGGCACATGACTGCGAGATGGCCACTTTCGATCGAGGCTTCCGCTCGTTCACGAAGTTGAAGCTGCGGCTGCTCGAGCCGGCGGGTTGATCCCTGCTGCGCCTACTCCACCACCTCCCCCACCCACACCCGATCGAACTGCGCCCCCGCTTCGCGCTGGATGCGCCGCATCGTCTCGGCATCGGCCGCTTCGTATTCGCAGACCATGCGCTTGCGGTCGGCGGAGATCAGGCTGCGCTTCCAGGTGACGTCGTAGGCGGCCAGGCAGGGGCGCTCGCGGTTGGCCACGAGTTTCATGTCGGCTTCGGACTGGGGGGTTTCGAAGCTGCGTTCGACGACGATGCGTGCCATGCGCGTTCTCCTTGAGTTGAGGGCAGAGACTAGGGCGCCGCCGTTGTCGCCAGCGTTGAAACGACCCGCGCGGCGGCATCCAGCGCAGCGGAGGCACGCGCACTGCGTTCCTCGTCCGCGTGGGGTGGGGCGGGCAGTTGAGCCAACCATTCGGCCGCACGCCGCGGTTCGCCCGCCGCGCCCGCCAGCCGTGCGATCGCGACGGCGACCTCCGTCTGGCGGCGCACGGCGCGGGCCGCGGCGAGCGCTTCTTCGGCGTGGGCAGTGGCCGCGTCGCAGTGGCCGGCCTGCAGCGCCAGCGCCGCCGCTTCGTTCAGCGCGTAAGCCAGGTGCGCCTTGTCGTCGCGCTCGCGCAGCGCGTCCAGGCTCGCGGCCAACATCGGCCCGGCGGCGCTGTCACCCTGGCGCAGGCGGGCCAGCGCGGTGAGCGCCTGCGCAAACGGCACCTGGGCCTCGCCCATGCGTGCGGCGGCGGTGGTGATCTCGTCGGCGTGGAGCAGCACGTCGGCAAAGCGGCCGTGCTCGAGCTCCACGGTGGCCAGCCAGACCATGCATTCGTATTCGCGCCAGTGGTTCTCGGTCAGGCGCGCCAGTGCCACGGCGCGCGCGAGCGCTTCGCAGGCGTCGGTCAGCCGGCCTTGTGCGCGCGCCACCAGCCCGCGGCCCCACTCGATTTCCATGACCTTCAGGTCGAGCTCGGCAGCGAGCGCGGCGGCTTCATCGAGCAGGGCGCGGCCGCGCGCGGGCTCGGCCTCGATGTCGAGCAGGCAGCGGCCGCTGTTGGCCAGTTGCAGGCAATGGGTCACCGCATCGGCGCGCCGGGTCAGCCGTTCGGCGGCGAGCGTGGACACCTGGGTGCCTCCGGTGTCGCTGGCCTGCTGTTGCCAGAAAGACAGGATCTGCCAGCCTTCGGCGGCCAAGGCATGCAGGGCCAGCGCCTCGGCCGCTGCGATGGCGGCTTCGATGCGGTGAGCCAGTGCCGGCAGGCGCCGCCCGCCCGGGCCGGCCGCAGCGGCCACGCGCAGGCGCAGCAGGCCGATCTCGAGCCGCACGCGTTCGACGCCAGGCCGCAGCCGGTCCACGCAGGCCAGGCCACGCTCGGCGGTGGCACCGGCCTCGACGTTGGCGAACAGGCGCAGGCAATGTTCGCCGGCCGCCAGACAGGCGCGCGCGGTGCCGAGCGTGTCGCCCGCCAGGCCGGCGTGGCGCACGATCTCGCCGTGCAGCCACGGATCGTCGGCGCTGGCGGTTCCCAAGGCGCGGGCGAACTGGCGGTGGATCACCTGGCGGCGCGTCTGCGACAGCATGCGGTACACCCCCTGGCGCACCAGTTCGTGGGCGAACTCGAACGGGCCTGAACCGGTCGGCCGCAGCAGGCCGCGCTGTTCGAAGCGCTCCAGTCGCGCCAGCACCTCGGCCACCGGCAGGCCGGCCGCGTCGGCCAGCAGCTCGGGCCGCAGTTCGCCGCCCATCGCGGCCGTCCAGGCCAGCAGGTCGCGCGCGGCGTCGTCCAGCGAACGCAGCCGGTCGTCGATCAGTGCTTCGACGCTGCGACCGGAAGCGTCGGCGCCGCGCTGTGCGGCGCGCGCCAGCTCCAGCAGGTACAGCGGGTTGCCGCCGGACTGGCGCAGCGCGTCGGCCACATCGACCGCCTCTGCCTGCAGCAGCGTGCGTGCGTCGGCCTCGCCCAACGGGCCGACGGCGTGGCGCTGCACGCCGCCCTCGCGCGCCAGGCTGTGCAGCAGGCCCTTGGCCCAGGGGTTGTCTTCGATCTCGCCGGCACGCGCCGCGCCTGCCAGCAGCACCGCTGATTCATGGCGTGGCGTGCCTCGGGTGCACAGCGTGCGCGCCACGTAGTGCAGCAGTGCGGCCGATCCCTCGTCGACCCATTGCAGATCGTCGAACAGCAGCACCAGCGGCTGCAGCGTGGCCAGGCTTTGCAGCAGTGCGGCGCCGGCCTCGAACAGGCGTTCGCGGTTGCCGCCTTCAGCCGCCTGGCCGGCCAGCAGCGGGGCGGCCTGCGCCAGCGTCTCGGCCGGCACGCCGGCGGGCAGGTCAGCGATCGGCAGGCCGCGCAGGGCGTCGAGCCACAGGCCGTAGGGGCGCACCCGCTCGGCCTCGAAACAGCGGCCGCGAATGACGCGGCGGCCGGACCGGGCGGCGGTCTCGGCCAGGTGGTCGAGCAGGCGCGTTTTGCCGATGCCGGGCTCGCCGGTGAAGAGCAGCAGGCGCGGGGCGTCGCGCCCGGCCAGGGCTTGGCCGATGGCGTCTTGCTCGAAGGCGCGCCCCAGCAACGGGGGCGACGACGGCGGCGCGGTCCCGGCAGCAGCGGGTTGCCGCGGCGCGGCCGGCGCCGCCGTGCCGCTGGCGACGGATGCGACGGCGTTGACGGACTTGACGGATGCAGCGGCCCCACCCGCCTCGCGCAGGCCGCGCCGCGCACGGTGGATGGCGTCGTCCAGCGGCCCGCCGGCCGCCAGCGCCACCTCGCGCCGCAGCAGCTCGCGCGCCCAGTCGTAGTGGCGTTCGGCCTCGGGGTAGCGCCCGGCGGCGGCCAGCAAGCGCACCAGCGTGCCGTGGGCCGCCTCGGCCAGCGGGTCGGCCGCCACCATCGCATGGCCGTAGGGCAGGGCGCGTTCGGGCTCGGGTGCAAGCCGGGTCACCAGCGCGCCGAGCACCTCTCGGCGCAACGTGCCGTGGCGCTCGCGCAGCGCCATGCACCAATGGTGGAAGCGGTAGCAGGCCGGCAGGTCGAGCCCGTCGAGGAACTCGCCCTGAAGCAGCGTGGCCGCTTCCTCCAGCGCGGCCAGCGGCGCGGCGTCGATGCCGCCGGCCAGCAAGCGGCGCACGCGGGCGGTGTCGACTTCGCATTGCAGCGCATCGAAGCCGACGCGTTCGCGGTCGGCCTGCAGGCGTTGCGCTTGCGCATCGTCCACCAGCGGGCGCAGCTTGGTCAGGCTCCAGCGCAGCGAGGCGCGCGGGTCGTCGGGGCCTTCCCACAGCAGGTCGCACAAGGTGGAGCGCGACTGCGCCGTTTCGGTGGCCACCAGGTAGCCGAGCAGCGCGCGTGTGCGGCGCGACGGCGGCAGCGCCACCGCCACGCCGCCGCGCTGCAGCGCCAGGTCGCCAAGCAGGCGGATGCGGAGCACGCCGGGCGGGTTTGCTGACGAGGGCATGGCGGTCGATGGTCGGTAACCGTGGCTCGTTACCACGCTCGCTCCCATCGTGGTTCCAACGCTTGCCGAGCATCGTTGGTGCCGGGACCAGGAGCGGCTTGCCACCGGCCCGGCCACCTTAGCACAGGACCCTGCAGGAGCACACCGTGAAACAGACGAAGGCGATCACCGCACTGGTGCTGTCCGGTGGCTGCCTGCGCGGCATGGCGCAGATCGGCGTGCTGAAGGCGCTGGGGGACGCCGGCATCCGCCCCGACCTGGTGGTGGGCACGAGCGTCGGCGCGGTGATCGGCGCGTTGTACGCGGCCGGGCGCACGCCGGCCGACCTGGAGCGCGCGGCCGGTGCGCTGGTCGTCTCCCGCCTCAAGCGCTGGGCGTTCTCGCGCCGTGGCCTGTGGACGCTGGACGGCGTGCGATCTCTGCTGCACGAACACCTGCCCCTCGAGCGGATCGAGGACTTCCCGACCCGATTCGCCGCCCTGGCCACCGACGTGCAGACCGGCCGCGCCACCACCTTCACCCGCGGCGACGCGAGCGACGCCGTCATCGCGTCGGCTGCGATGCCGGGCTTCTTCGTTGCGCCGCTGCTGGGCGGCCGTCGTTATGCCGACGGTTGCCTGGTGAGCCCGCTGCCGGTGCATGCGGCGCGGGCGCTGGGGGCGCAGCGCGTCATTGCAGTGAACACGCTCTGCGACCCCGGACGCGAGCGCGGTGCGGGCTTGCTCGACGCCGTGCTGCGCCCGTCGCGCCTGATGATGCAGGCGCTGGCGGCGCACGAGGAGGCTGACGCCGACCTGCTGATCACACCAGCGCTGGAGGCCATCGACTGTGCCTCAGCGCGCAGCCGGCAGGCGATGATCGATGAAGGGGAGCGGGCCGCTCACGCGGCGTTGTGGTGGCACGCCTCGTTGATTCGCAATCAGGATTGCGGCGGCCGGTCGCCCCGCACGGATGCGCGGCCTCCTCAGGCCTGCGGAGCAGAGGTCTTGGCGGCTCGCTTGGTTCGCCCTGCGCGCTTGACCTCGGCCGCGTCCCAGGCCGCCGAAGCTCCGCTGTTCAGGCCCGCGTGAACTTGGCGGAGCTGTTCGAGCCTGGCACTGCGCAAGCGATCCTGTTCGTCCATCAGCCGCAGCGCCTCACGCACCACTTCGCTGGCCGAGGTGTACATCCCCGAGCTCACTTTCTGGCGAACCAGTTCTTCCAGTTGCGGGGTCAAGTTGACGTTCATGCCCATGGTGGATCCCTTGTGAAGCGCGAAGCGTGTGATGACTCAAGACAAATATATCAATAAATGTCAAAGATGGACATCACATGAGCAACGGATCGGCTCGATCCGCCTCCCCAATGTTGTGGATGCGATCCCGCAGCGTTGGTGCAGAGTCGAACTCCCCCGACGGACGAAGAGAACGCCATGACACGCTTCATGCTGATGCTTTCCATCGCCGCGCTTGTAGGCTGCCAGTCGCCGCAGGGAGGCAACGCGACCGGTCCGATCGACAAGACGATGAGTGTCGATGGGGCAACTTTGCACTACGTCGAACAAGGCACCGGCACGCCGGTCGTCTTTGTACACGGCGCCTTCTCGGACCATCGGGTCTGGGAGCCGCAACGGCAAGCGATCGCGGCGAAGCACCGGTTCATCGGTTTGACGATGCGCTACTTCGGCACCACACCCTGGTCCGACGGTGGCGCGCGGTGGTCGCACGCCACGCATGTGTCGGACCTGGCGGCCTTCATTCGTGGGTTGAATGCGGGGCCGGTGGTGCTCGTCGGCCAGTCCTATGGCAGCCAGATCGCTGCCATCGTGGCCGCCAGTCATCCGGAACTCGTGAGGGGGATGTTCCTGAACGAGCCGCCGATCGGAACGGCCATGACGTCGGCGGCAGACCGCGCTGCGGTTGCCGAAGACACCAAGGGCCTGTCTGCGGTCAGGGATGCCGTCAACGCCGGGAACAACGATGAAGCGGCGCGCCGGTTCTTTGATTTCGTCAACGCAACGCCCGGTGGGTTCGACAAGCTGACCCCGACGGCTCGGGCAGTCCACCTCGACAACGCGCGGACGATCCCGGTTCAGTTCAAGGCGCCGCCGCCGGTGTAACTGACCTGCGAGCAACTCGCCACGCTCAGGATTCCGGTCACCATCACCAAGGGTGAACTCACGCGAACGTGGTTTCGGGTTCTGGCCGAGAACACCAACCGTTGCATCCCCGGTTCGCAGTTGATCACCGTCAAGGGCGCGTGGCACGGTGCGCCCAGGTCGCAACCCGCTGCCTTCAACGAGGCCTTGCTCGCTTTCCTGTCGAGGGTCTGAACCTCAGGCCGCAGTGCCCTTGGCCGCCGCTTCCAGCTCCGCCACCCGCTTCTTCAACGCCCGCTCTTCGCCAAACCGCGCTGTCTCGTCGCGAATGACCGCGGCGATCGCGTCGACCTTGCCGTCGGGCTTGTAGATCATCGCCACCGTGAACGCGATCGACATCGAGCGGCCGTCCTTGTGGATGGCCGGCACTTTCAGCACGTCGTTGCCGTAGCGCGTTTCGCCGGTTTCCATCGACTTGTGATAACCGTCCCAATGCCGCTTGCGCAGCCGCTCGGGGCAGATCAGGTCGAGCGACTGGCCCAGCGCTTCGGCTTCGGTGTAGCCGAACATGCGCTCGGCGGCCGGGTTCCAGAGCGTGATGGCGCCGGTGGCATCGGAGACCATCACCGCGTCTCCGATGGCCGATACCAGCAGCTCGAGATTGACCGCCGTGTGCATGCGTGATGCAGCCGGTCAGACCGCCTGCGCGGCGTGCATCGTCGCGATCCTGTCCTTGCTGTAGCCCAGCTCGGCCAGCACCTCGTCGGTGTGTTCGCCCAGCAGCGGCGAGCCGGTGATCTCGACCTTCATGTCGGAGAACTTGATCGGGCTGCCCACCGTGAGGTAGGAGCCGCGCTCCTTGTGCTGCACCTCGGTGATGGTGCCGCTGGCGCGCAGCGACGGGTCGACCGAGAGCTCCTTCATCGACATGACCGGCGCGCACGGAATGTCGAACTTGCGCAGGATGTCGACCGCCTCGAATTTGGTCTTGTTCGAGAGCCACTCTTCAATCGTCGCGAAGATCTCGGTGATGTGCGGCTGGCGCGCCTTGGGCGTCATGTAGGCCGGGTCATTCTTCCACTCGGGCTTGCCGATGGCGTCGCAGATCGGCGCCCAGGCCTGGCCCTGGATGGTGAAGTAGATGTAGGCGTTCGGGTCGGTCTGCCAGCCCTTGCACTTGAGCACCCAGCCCGGCTGGCCGCCGCCGCCGGCGTTGCCGCCGCGCGGCACCACGTCGGTGAACTTGCCGTGCGGGTACTGGGGGTACTCTTCCAGGTAACCGAGGCGGTCCAGGCGCAGCTGGTC